>JAITPB010000044.1 GCA_031289625.1 Clostridiales bacterium
CTCTGTCCGCAAAAAAATGGAGAACCAAATCGGTATCATAGCATTCAGGGTGGCGCTGGCGCTGGCGCTGATAGGCGGTTTCGCCGCGATGGGCGCGGGCGCGGGGCTGTATATGGGCGTCATTCAAGACGCGCCGTCTATTGACATCAACATACAGCCGAATATTTACACGACCATTATTTATGACAGCAAGAATTCCGCGGTGGAGGTGGATCGCCTTCGAGGGGATGAAAACAGAGTTTATATTCAGCTGTCCGAAATACCCGAAAACTTGAAAAATGCCTTCATCGCCATTGAGGACGAACGTTTTTATACGCACGACGGCGTTGATTTGAAAGGCATGGTTCGGGCCGGCGTCACCGTAATACAGACAAAAGGCGCGCGGACTGAAGGCGCGAGTACCATTACGCAGCAGCTCATCAAAAACAATGTGATGAAACTCAACTCCAACACCATCATCACGAAGCTGCAGGAGCAGTATTTGGCTGTGCAGTTTGAAAAAAAACTGACGGAGAGCGAGGGGAGCAAACTTAACGCAAAAGGGCATATTTTAGAAGTCTACCTGAACACCATCAATTTGGGACATGGATATTACGGTGTGCAGACGGGGGTCAAGCACTATTTCAATAAGCAGGTGTCCGAACTGGACTTGGCGGAATGCGCCGTCATTGCCGCCATCACACAGAATCCCGTTAAGTTTTCGCCGGATTCAAAACCTCAAAACAATAAGGAACGGCAAGTCAAGGTGCTGGAAAAAATGCTGGAACTGGACATGATTAGTCAGCAGGAGCATGATGACGCTGTGGCGGAAGACGTATATTCTCACATTGACCCGACCGTGATAGAGGAATCCACCAATTCTGTGCATACTTTTTTTATAGACGCTTTAGTCTCACAGGTTTTGTCAGATTTACAAACCGAGCATCAGTTTAGCGCCCTGGAAGCGGCCCGCGTGCTTTACAACGGCGGCCTCAAGATTTATTCCACCCAGGATTTCGACATGCAGCACATCGTCGATGAAACAATGAACGATGACAGAAAATTTCCCGCGAGTTTATATGAGGTAGACATACAGTATGAACTGAACATACAAAACAGCGTCACAGGCCAGACGAAAGATATACAGGAGAAAATGACAGTCAAAACGATGGAGCAGGTGCTGCCTCAGGTGGAATTGTGGAGGCAGGAGTATTTACAAGCCGAAGATGACTATGTAGAACATATTTTTTCCATACCGCAGCCCCAGGTGGCCATGGTGATCATGGATCCATACACGGGCTATGTCAAAGCAATTTGCGGCGGACGCGGCGATAAAATAGAAAACCGGACATTTAACCGCGCGACAGACGCGTACCGATCGCCCGGCTCCACGTTTAAAATATTGGCCAGCTACGCGCCGGCTTTGGATATGGGTAAAATCACGCCATCTTCGATATTGGTTGACGAACCATTTACCTACAAAGGCTATACGCCTAAAAATTGGTGGGGATCGTCTTACAGAGGGCCCCAAACCGTACGGCAGGCCATTGCCAATTCCATGAACATTCTGGCTGTCAAAAATATGGTGAATGCCGGCATTGACAGTTGCTTTGACTATTTGCAGAAAATGCACTTTGAAAAACTGGTGGATACAGAAGAAATCGATGGACAGATTTTTACGGACAGAGGGCCTGCCACTGCGCTGGGGGGCCTGACCAATGGCGTTTCGGAATTGGAACTGACGGCGGCCTACGCCGCTATCGCCAACGGCGGCGAGTACAACAAGCCGGTTTTTTACAGCCGGGTGGAGGATCATGACGGCAAAATTCTGCTGCCTCTTGAGGAACCGCACAGCGAGACACTGTTCAAACCCAGCACAGCCGCCGTGCTGACCGACATGATGAGAAGCGTTATCGAACAGACCGGCGCCACGGGCACCAAGGCGGCGTTTAAAAGTATTAAAATGCCTATCGCGGGGAAGACAGGCACCTCATCTGAGACCAAAGATCTGACTTTCGTAGGCTATACCCCTTATTATGTGGCAGGCATTTGGGGGGGCTATGATTCGTCCAAGCCAATGGAGACGGGCACGCAGAATTTTCATCTGACGCTGTGGAGCGAAATTATGGAAGCCATTCACAAAGAGTTGCCTGTCAAAGATTTTGGCGCGCCGGAGGGCGTCACGCGCATTGAAGTCTGCCGCGACTCTGGACAGATAGCGACGGACGCCTGCAAAGCCGATCCGCGCGGGGACCGCATCATAACAGAAGTACACCAGGCGGGCGCCGAGGCGTTAGATGAGTGCGAGCTGCATCAATTCGTTATCATTGACCGCTATACGCGCATGAGGGCCAGCGAGTATTGCCCGGAAGCGTCCAAGCAAACCATTGTGGGGGTTGTGACGGAAGATAAGTATGTAACAGATCGGAATTATCAAATTCCTGATTCTTTGCTATCCGGCCCTGCTTGCCTTTCTCACGGCCCCAATGCCCGGCCTTGGCGGCCATCTTCTTCTTCACAATCGACGCCGAAGCCGACAGCGCGGCCAGCGCAGAGCAGTACCAGCACGCCCGCGGCTGACGGGGGAAACGGGACAGCGCCGCCGTTTGAAGAGACTCCAGCCATAGAACTGCCTGCTGACACGGAACGATTTGACGACGTGACACCGGAGCCGCCTGCTGACACGGGAGGATCCTATATCATTACACCAGAACCTTGGATAGTCCTGCCCCAGCCATCGTATGATCCGCCCGCGCCGCCTCTCGACGGCCGGCCAGAGCAGCCGGTTGTGGAGGATGAGCCGATTTCACTGGATGATTTTACTTTTGAATGGTAAATAAATGACCACCCGCTCAGCGGGTGGTCATTTATTTATTCCATGACTAACTCATCGATGCCCGCGCCTGGCGGCACCATGGGAAACACATTGTCGTCCGGGCCGACTTCGCAGTTGATCACGGCGGGCTTTCGGCTGCGTTTCGCCAGATCGATCGCCTCGCGCAGAACGCCGTCTACCTGCTCCGATTCGGTCACAGTGAAAGCCGCCGCCTGATACGCTTCCGCCAGCTTATGAAAATCCAAGTTTCGGATGATGTCCGTTTGAGAATAACGTTTTTCATAAAAGAGATTCTGCCATTGCCGCACCATCCCCAGCGCATGATTGCTGAGAATCACCTCAACCAGAGGAATGTTGTAATCCACGGCGGTCGCCAGTTCTATGCTGTTCATGCGAAAAGAGCCGTCGCCCGCGATATTGAAAACCGTCCTGTCTTTCGGCAGGCCAATCACAGCGCCAATGGCCGCGCCCAGCCCATACCCCATCGTGCCCAAACCGCCGGAAGAAATAAAAGAACGCGGCTTATGATATTGGATGTATTGACAGGCCCACATTTGATGCTGGCCTACTTCTGTGACAATGACGTCGTCCGGGCCGCGCAGCGCGCCGATTCTTTCAATCACGTACTGCGGCCGCAGTATGCCGTCTTTTTGATAGCGCAGGGGATACCGCTCTTTCATCGCGGAGACGCGCGCCGTCCATTCCGTGTGATCCATGGGATGGAGCATGGGAATCAGCCGCTTTAAAATTTCTGGCAGATTGCCGGTGACAGAATGGCTGGCGCGGATGTTTTTATTGATTTCCGCCGGGTCAATATCAAAATGCAATATTTTCGCGTTTGGCGCGAAACGCGGCGCACTTCCCACCACTCGATCGGAGAAACGCACGCCGATCGCCATGAACAGATCGCATTCTGTCGCGGCAAAATTGGAAGCGCCTGTTCCATGCATACCCAGCATACCCGTGAAATGAGAATCTGATCCGGGGAAGCCGCCCAGCCCCATGGCGCTGGAAGCGATGGGAGCGTTTAATGTTTCCACCAATTCCTTTAATTCTGGCGACGCGCCGGAAGCGATAATGCCGCCGCCTGTGTAAATCAACGGCTTTTGGCTTTGATTCAGCAGAGCCGCCGCTTTTTCCAAGCCGGCCTGGAGCGTGAGGCCCGCCTGCGCGGATTTTCGGACGCGGCGCGGCGTAGGCGTTTGATAGGCGTATTCGGCGGTCTGCGCCGTGACGTCTTTCGGGATGTCCACCAGCACCGGGCCTTGACGTCCGTCCTGCGCGATGGCGAATGCCTTGCGGATCACGCCGGCCAGATCGTTAATGTTCTTAACAATAAAATTGTGCTTCGTGATGGGCAGGGTAATGCCCGCGATGTCTACTTCCTGAAAACTGTCTTTGCCGAGCAGCGGCACATTGACGTTGCCCGTAATAGCCACCATGGGGACAGAGTCCATATAGGCGGTGGCGATACCTGTCACGAGATTGGTCGCGCCGGGGCCGCTGGTCGCCAAGCAGACGCCTGTCCGCCCCGTTGCCCGGGCGTAACCGTCCGCCGCGTGCGCCGCGCCCTGCTCGTGCGCTGTCCGGTAGTGCGTGATTTCATCCTGATGCTTGTATAAAGCGTCGTATATGTTGAGTACGGCGCCGCCGGGATAACCGAACAGCACATCCACATGCTGCTCTTTTAAACATTCCACCAAAATTTCCGCGCCTGACAATTTCATGGCTATTCAAGCACCGCCCCTTTCGCCGCATTTGTAACCAACCTGGCGTATCGCGCCAAATATCCCGTAGTACACTTCGGCGGCGGCGGCGCCCAATTTTGCCGCCGCCTCGCCAGCTCATCCTGTTCCACCGCCAGATGGACGCTTCCCGCAGGAATGTCCAGTTCAATCCGATCGCCTGTTTCCACCAGGGCGATCGGGCCGCCCGCCGCCGCTTCCGGGCAGACATGGCCGATACTCGCGCCGCGTGACGCGCCGGAAAACCGTCCGTCCGTGATCAGCGCCACATCCTTGTCCAGCCCCATGCCGGCCAGCGCCGACGTGGGCGAAAGCATTTCCGGCATACCCGGCCCGCCTTTAGGCCCTTCGTAACGGATCACCACAATGTCGCCTTTGACGATCTTTTGACCGCTGATCGCCTCCATCGCCGCTTCCTCGCCGTCAAATACGCGCGCGCGCAAGCTTTTTCGCATCATGGCGGGATCCACGGCAGAGCGTTTGACCACACAGCCTTCCGGCGCGAGGTTGCCTTTGAGTATGGCAATGCCGCCGACCACGCCGTAAGGATTTTCGGCGGCGCGGATGATGTTCCCGTCACAGCCGCGGGCCGCCGCCACGGTTTCGCTCAGCGGCCCGCCCGTCACAGTGATATTGTCCAGCGCCAGAAGATTCAACTTGCTCAATTCTTTCATAACGGCTGGAACGCCACCCGCCCGATGCAAATCTTCTACATAATGCGGCCCGGCTGGCGCCAGGCGGCAGAGGTTCGGCGTCCGCGCGCTGACCGTATTGAAGTTCTCCAAGTCCAGGGGAACGCCTGCCTCATAGGCGATGGCGGGCAGATGCAACGCGCTGTTGGTGCTGCAGCCCAGTGCCATATCCACTGCCAAGGCGTTGAGAAAGGCGCTTTCGTTCAAAATGTCACGGGGCTTTATGTCTTTTTCGACCAGTTCCATTATTTTCGCGCCCGCAGCTTTCGCCAAACGGATCCGCTCCGCCATCACAGCCGGTATGGTTCCGTTGCCGGGCAGCGCCAACCCCAGCGCCTCGGCCAGGCAGTTCATGCTGTTGGCCGTATACATGCCCGAACAAGATCCGCAGGTGGGGCAGGCGTTGTTTTCGTATTCCAGCAGTTCATTTTCCCCGATTTGACCGGACATATACGCGCCGACCGCCTCAAAGGCGCTGGATAGGCTCAAGCCGCCGCCCGATCCCGTATGGCCGGCCAGCATGGGCCCGCCGCTGATCACAATCGCGGGAATATTCAGCCGGGCCGCCGCCATGAGCATACCGGGGACAATTTTATCGCAGTTGGGGATGAGAACCAGCCCGTCGAACCCGTGCGACAGGGTCATGGTCTCGACGGAGTCCGCAATCAATTCCCGGCTGGCCAATGAATAGCGCATTCCGATATGACCCATGCTGATGCCGTCGCAGACGCCGATGGAAGGAAATTCCATCGGCGTGCCGCCCGCGGCCAGTACGCCTTTTTTCACCGCCTCGGCGATGGCGTCCAAATGTATGTGCCCTGGAATGATTTCATTATGGGCGTTGACAACGCCGATCAGAGGCTTCCGCAGTTCATCGTCCGTGTATCCCATGGCTTTAAACAAAGATCGGTGCGGCATTCTCTCCGGCCCTGTTTTGACTCTGCCGCTGTTCAAACGGGAACCTCTTTCATCCAGCCGAAAGGATCCGGACGCCTGGCGTACTGAATCCCTGTTAGCTCGTCATATAGTTTTTTGGACAGTTCGCCGGTCTGGCCGCCAGACAGAGTAATTTCCCGGTCGGCCCAGCTCAGACAGCCAATCGGGCAGATCACGCAAGCTGTGCCTGTACCGAAGGCTTCTTCCAAATGGCCGTTTTCATGCGCCGCGAAGAGTTCTTCCACGCTGATTCGTCTTTCCCGCACGGGAATGCCCCAGCTTCTCGCCAATGTCATGACGGCGTCGCGCGTGACGCCTGGCAATATGCTGCCTGTCAAATCGGGCGTCGTCAATACGCCGCCTATTTTGAAAAATACGTTCATACTGCCGACTTCCTCGACATATTTGCGTTCCACGCCATCCAGCCAGAGCACCTGCGCATAACCGAGCGCTTCGGCTTTCTCCTGCCCTTTCAGGCTGATGGCGTAATTGGCCGCGGCTTTGGTGTGCCCGGTACCCCCGCGCACAGCCCGCACATACTCGTCTTCAATGGAAATTTTCACCGGCGCCAGTCCGCTCTTGTAATAGGAGCCGACCGGGGAAAGGATGATCATGAACTTGTATTTTTGGGAGATGTGTACGCCCAAAGAGTTTTCCGTAGCGATAACAAAAGGCCGGATGTACAGAGATGTTCCTTCCGTGTTGGGCACCCAGTCCTGATCCGTTTTGAGGAGTTCCGTCAAAGCCTCTAGTGCAAAATCCACGTCTAAACGCGGAATGCAGAGGCGCTCACTGGAATCGCTCAGACGCTGAAAATTTTTGTCCGGCCTGAACAGCAGCAGGCGGCCGTCTACGGCCCGATAACATTTTAACCCTTCAAAAGCGGCCTGCGCATAATGAAAAACCATGGTGGCCGGATCCATTTCGATCGGCCCGTAGGGCAGAATGGACGCTTCGTACCAGCCTTTGCCCTCTTCATATTCCGCTGTGAACATGTGATCTGTGAAGACCTTGCCGAAAAGCAGCGCTGCTTCGGGAGTAGGCTTCGGTTTTCGGACAGCGGTGATTTTTTTGTTGATGGATAGCATGGATATTCCCCTCTCTCTGTCTATCTCTCGCTTCCCTCCCCTAATATATCTCTGTCTATATTTGAATCAGAACCGAATTATCCAGCAAGAATATTCCGCGCAATAATTCCGCTCATTTCTTTGGTTCCCGTTGGGGCCGCTCCGGCGCCGCGGATGTCCGCCGTGCGGTACCCCGCCTCCAGCGCTTTTGTGACCGCGCTTTCAATCGCGGCCGCCTCTTCTTCCAGATGAAAAGAATACCGGAACATCATGGCCGCGGATAAAATCGACGCAATGGGGTTCGCCAGGTTTTGACCGGCAATGTCCGGCGCGGAGCCGTGGATGGGTTCATACAGGCCGAACCCGGATCCGCCCAGGCTGGCCGACGGCAGCATACCGATAGAGCCGGTAATTTGGCTGGCCTCGTCGGACAAAATATCCCCAAACATATTCGTGGTGACAATCACATCGAAGCGGCCCGGATCGCGGATGAGCTGCATGGCGGCGTTGTCCACGTAAAGATGATCCAGCATCACATCGGGATATTCCCGCGCGGCAGCCAGAACCGTTTCCCGCCAAAGCCGGGAGGACTCCAGCACATTGGCTTTGTCTATGTTTGTCACGCGCTTTTGACGTTTTTGGGCGATGGAAAACGCCATCACCGCGATCCGGCGCACCTCTTCCACCGAATAAAGCTCGGTGTCCCACGCGGCTTCGCCCATGTCCGTCTGCTTGCGGCCGCGATCGCCAAAATATAGTCCGCCTGTCAGTTCCCGGACGACCATAATGTCAATCCCGTTGGGAACCAGTTCCGGGCGGAGCGGGCAGGCGTCCGCAAGCGCCTTGTGCAGTGCGGCCGGCCGGAGATTGGCATATAACCCCAGTTCCGATCGCAGACCCAGCAGGGCGCGTTCCGGCCGCTGATCCCCCGGAAGATGATCCCATTGCCAGCCGCCGACCGCGCCGAGCATTACGCTGTCCGCATTTTTGCAAGCACGGATTGTTTCCCGGGGCAGCGGTTCGCCGGTTTTGTCAATGGCGGCGCCGCCCGCTTCCGCTTCGGCCAAAACAATCTGATGGGAAAATTTTTCTTCCACGGCCCGGATCGCTTGCAAAGCCCCGTCCAGGACTTCCGGCCCGATGCCGTCCCCCGGTATCACAGCTAAGTTGAATTTCACGCCAACACGTCCTTTTTTGTTCGGTTGATCAGCCCGCCGGCTTCGATGATTGCCCGCATGAAATCGGGGAAAGGCTCTGACTGATATGTCTCATGGCGGGTCAGATTATGAATCGCGCCGGTGGAAAAATCCACTTCTATCTGATCGCCGTTTTGGATGCTTTCCGCCGCTTCCGCGCATTCCAAAATCGGCAGGCCGATGT
>JAITPB010000089.1 GCA_031289625.1 Clostridiales bacterium
GCCATTTTGCAAATAATTTCTTTCAATCCACCAAAATCCCCCCTCTAGCAAAAATCATTCTTCCGCCCGATCGATCAGCTCCGCGTTCAGCCAATCCCCCTCCACGGACAGAACGCGCGCGTTCCATATCTGATTCACGGCGTTATGATCCGCCGCCGCTTTTATTCTTGCGTAATTGGCAGCATGTCCTTCATACAAGTTATATGCACTTTGCTGCTCAAACAGAACAGAGAGCGTACGCCCAATCCACTGGCGGAGAAACGCTTCCCGCGCTTTATCGCTGATGGCTGTCAGCCGGCGCGCCCGTTCCGCTTTGACAGGTTCCGGCATCTGATCCGGAAAGCCGGCGGCGGGGGTACCCTTCTTTGCTGAAAAAGGAAAAACATGTATTTTAGAAAATTGCATTTCTTCGGCGAAAGCGCAGCTTTCCGCGAACTCTTTGTCTGTTTCTCCCGGAAAACCCACGATCATATCCGTCGTCAGCCCGGTGCGCGGAAACGCCGCCCGGATGCCCTCTATGGCCTGGCGATACGCCTGGACGCCGTAACGGCGGTTCATTCTTTTCAGCGTGGCGTCACAGCCGCTTTGCAGCGACAAATGAAAATGATCGCAGACTTTCGGCAGATCGCGGATCACCCGCAGAAAAGAGCCGTCCATGAGCGTGGGTTCCATGCTGGAAAATCGAAGCCTCTGAATGCCCTTGATTTCATGAACCAAGGTAAGCAAAGACGCCAAATTCGTATCCATATCTTTCAGATCTTTTCCATATGAAGCCACATGTATACCTGCCAGCACGATTTCTTTACAGCCCAGCGCGGCCATTTTTTCCACTTCCGCGAGAACCTGTTCCGGCCTTCGGCTTCTCACGGGGCCGCGGGCGTATGGAATGGCGCAGTATGTGCAGAATCGATCGCAGCCGTCTTCAATTTTGATGAACGCGCGCGTCCGATCTGTCAAGCGCCCGTTTCCCAGCGTAATCGGCTCATACGCGCGCTCCCGCGCGATATCGGCGACAGCGCGCGCCGCGCCGCGGCGATCACCGCGGCGATGTTCCAATTGTTCCACGAGCTCCACCACACGGCCGCGCTCGCCTGTCCCCAGGATCAAGGAAACGCCGGGGATACGGCCCGCTTCTTCGGGGTTCAGCTGGCTGTAACAGCCGCAGGCCACAACAATGGCCTCTTCATTCTGCTTACACGCCCGCCGGATCATCTGGCGCGATTTTTTATCGCCTATGTTTGTCACCGTACAGGTATTGATCAAGTATACATCCGCACGGGAATCAAAGGGGACAATCTCATATCCCTTTTGCGCGAAAAGCGCGAGCATGGCCTCCGTATCATATGCATTGACCTTGCACCCTAAGCTCAGCGCGGCCACCCGGGGACATTGTCCCGGACATTGTCCCGGATACTGCCCGGCCACGCTATTCCTCTTTCGTAATTATCTTTTTAATATGTTCCTCCACAACGTCCCGCTCTGGATCCTCACTGCGGACCGCTGTGAACACATAGGCGCCGCCGGACTCGCAGTCTAGTTCCTTCAGCGCCTGCAGCAAATTTTGACGGTAGGCCTCACTTTCTGACGCGTTGGCACACGTCGCCAGCATATGCACGGTTTTCCCGCGTAAATCCGCATGGTTGAGAAAATAGCGGACAGCGGGCGCCATATTGGCCGCCCAGATCGGCGTACAAACATACAGCGTCTTCTCTTTGGAAATGTCTGGAATCGCTTTGACAGAGGACTCTTTTTTCGTCACGCTTTGGTAGCCGCCCTTGAGAAACCCGCCCAGCCCGCCGCGGCTGTCTGTCTCCTCCAGCGCGAACGCCTTGTCTTTCAAGATATAGGCCAGGATTTCCGCGTATATTTTCGTATGCTGCTTCCAGGAATAATAGATAACCATACCGGCCCGCTCCCATTCAAATTTATAACTAAAATTTTCCTCCGCCTCCGCCATGCGTATGGCTGCCGGAACTGACGTGCGTGGCGCTTCCCCCACTCCCGGGCGGGAAACCGCCGTGATTGGGCGGAGGGGGCTCTGGTTTCCGGCTTCTCGCCGTATGGGAATAGAGAAACATATCACTCTGACGAGTCAGG
The DNA here is from genome assembly GCA_031289625.1 of Clostridiales bacterium. Classification (GTDB taxonomy): domain Bacteria; phylum Bacillota; class Clostridia; order Lachnospirales; family WQUN01; genus JAITPB01. Next base: position 2,098 of record JAITPB010000089.1, read on the forward strand.
CGGAAACTGCCTTCTCTTACGTAACGGCGCGCTTGGCGCTGTGGACGCGCCGTGTTCATCCGGCTTTTCATGATCAGCGTCACGATAAGCGATATCGCGGCGGAACCCGCTAGAACCAGCAAAAACGATTCCATTTTGTCCCGCGTCCCGTTCCATGGGATGTTCGCTCCGGCGCTGCCATCGTTCTGTGATGGGACAGCAGGAGCATTTTCAGCCCCGCTGGCCATACCGCCGTTGGACTGATCGCTCGCCTGCGCCAAAACCGATTGCACATCGTCCAGGTATTGCTGAAACGCACCGTTGAAATCGCCATCACTCAGATATGGCCTGATACCCGCACCGATGGAATCAACTGTTTGCCCTGAAAAAAGCCGTATGCCCGCGCCATGGGTGGAAATATGCCAATCGCGGTTTTCGATGGCGATGAGCAGCAGAATCCCGTCTTTTTCAGCGCCAACCCCATAGCCGCTGTTATCATAAGCGTCGTCCGCGAACGCTTCCACGCTTTTCGCACCGAGGTTTTGGGTTGTCACAATCAGCGTGTCAAAATCAAACCGTGCCCGTATACTCTCCACGCGCTCAACCAGCTGATCCGTTTCCTCCTGCGTGAGCAGCCCGGCGCCGTCCGCCACTTTAAGCGCGCCCGCCTTTATTCGATCTATCTGGGCTGCTGTCATTATAGAAGCGAGACAAAAAACAGTCAAGAAAAATAATATTTTCTTTTTCAAAATCCCGCCTCCTACGCCAGGTATATCCATACGCCGCCTATGAGAGAAAGGCAAATGAACAGGCCCAAGAACCACGCCCAGAATTTTCCCCAGGCAGTGGGCAGACTGCCGATGAATTTTCCCGTCTGGCCGTTCATCGCGAATGTATACATTTTATCCCGATAGCGGGTGTTCAGCATCCAAACCGGCAGCAGGGCATAGCGAACCGCGCCGTGGGAAAACCGCACAGCCGCGTTTTCCAGCGCGCAAGTCGCGTATCCCCTCACAGTCGCGTCAAACGCCTGCTCCACACTGCGCTGAATCCGTTCGTTAGCGCGCGGCTGGCTCTGTTTCGCGTCAACATCATATTTATCCGCCAAAAAGCCAGACAAAAACGCGGTGTTAAACGCCGTCAATTTCGTATAATCAAAGGGTTCAATGGCTTCCATGTAGACGCCATCCATTTTTTTGGAACCCTCTACGGGAATTTTATCAAAGCCAATGCCGCCTTCCCGGAAAATTTGATAGAAATCCGTTTTTGTGTAATCATACCGGGCGTCGCTCCAATGCTGTGACCGCGTGGCCTTGTAGCGCATACTGGCATGGGCGTCGCAGTCAAAAAGCCAAAAGGGGACGTACACGCCGGAAATATTTTCAATTTGATTATCCGCGCTGAATGATTTGGGCAGAAACGGCTTGCCTTGGTAAAAATTGCGCAAGGCGTTTTGCGCAGCGTTTTTGTCCAGCTGAAATGGAATTACATAATCGGGTTTGAGCATGCCTGCCGTTTGTTTCGTCATGATCGCGTGGTTGCCGCAATACGGACAGCTTGTGGCGATGGTATTTTGATCGCATACGATTTCGCCGCCGCAGGAAGGGCAGCCATATGTGACCATCGCTTCCAGTTCGCCCGGCTTCCAGTCGCCGCTGCCGGTGGTCTTATCGTAGGTTTCCCAGCCAAAATGATCTTCTGACGCCCGCTTGAGTTCTTCGCTGTATTCTTGCATCGCCTTCACATCAAACTGACTGTCACAATATGGACATTTCATTTGCTGGGTTTTGCTCTCAAAAGCGAGCGACCCTCCACAATGGGGACATTTGTATTCAAGCACGCTCAATGCCGTTCACATCCTTATGATGATTCTCTTAAGTTGTTTCCACATTCAGGGCAGAATTTCGGCGGCGCAGCGGAATCGGGGATTTTCCAGCCGCATTTGCCGCATACAGCCGCGCTCCGCGGTCTTGGCTGACCGCACTCCGCGCAGAATTTCCCAGCATTCACCGCTCCGCAGGAGCAAGTCCAGGAATTGGCTTGCGGTTTGGGTTTGCCGCACTCCCGGCAGAAATTGCCTGTATTTCGCGCGCCGCAGGAACAGGCCCATTCCGCGGCGGCATTGCCGCTTATCCGCTGTTCGGGCGCTGCCCGTTCGGACAGTGTCCGTTCGGACGCCGCCTGGCCCATCGCAAACAAATCATGCGCGTTCATACCGCCCGTCTGCTGGGCCATATTCATCCCCATGAAACCCGTCATGGCGCCCGCCTGGTTAGACGCGGCCATTTTCATCGCATCGGCCTGCGCACCCGCCAGATTGGCCCCCGCCATGGAAGGATCCCGCATCACGGCGTTCTTCTGAAGCTGTTTGATCATGTCCTCGTCTTCTTTTGAGGCTGTCACAGAATTGACGCCGAAGGAAGCGATGGAAACGCCGCGCATTTGCCGCCAGTTGGCCGAAAGGACATCGTTTAAGGCGTTGGCTATTTCCATAGTGTGCCCCGGCAAGGCGCTGTAACGCACGCCCATTTCTGAAATTTTGGCAAACGCGGGCTGCAGAGCCGTTAGCAGTTCGGATTTTAATTGACTGTCAATCTGACTGCGATTGTACACACTCGAAACATTCCCGCAAACATTCGTATAAAACAAAATCGGATCCACGATTTTATAGGAATACTCGCCGTTGCAGCGAATGCCGATATCTATGTCTAAACCGATATTGCGATCCACCACGCGGAAGGGAACTGGATTGACCGTTCCGTACTTATTCCCAACGATTTCTTTCGTGTTAAAATAATAGACGCGCTGATCTTTACCCGCGCCGCCGCCAAAAGAAAAGCGCTGTCCGATGCTGGCAAACGTCTTTTTGATTTCCTCGCCCAAACTGCCGTAAAAAATACTTGGCTCCGTGGACTGATCATAGGTAAATTGTCCCGGTTCAGCGCAGACTTCCACAACTTTACCTTGATCGACGATGATCATGCACTGTCCGTCGTTGACAGCAATGACCGATCCATTGCTAATGACATTGTCTTCTCCCCGCGTGTTTGAACTGCGCTTCGAGGCGCGTTTCTGTCCCTTGGACACCAAAATATCGGCGGGCATAGACTCGCAATAAAAATAATCACGCCAAGAGTCGGCCAAAGCGCCGCCAGCCGCCCCTATTATGGCCTTTATAAGGCCCATATGCCTCTCCTCCAACTTTATTTATTTTTTTGCATTATAGCATATATCATTATCGATAAACAGTGGCTTTACATGGCCGCAAAAAAAAGAGCATCGCCAAAGGATGACGAGGCCCTTTTTTATTGCAGGCAATTTTTTATCCAGTTTTTAGGTCAGCTTCTGCGTCTTCGGAAGGAAAAAATCAGCATACCAGTCATTCCAACCAAAGCCACGGAGGCGATTGACTTTAATGTATCCAATTCGTCGCCGCCGCTGTCTCCCGTTTTGGGAGGCACTATCACTTCGTAGTCATTGCCGCCGCTGTCCTCTGGCACATTAGAAGGAACATCGACTATAGGCGGCCGGGGCGTCGCCGTTGGAGGCGGGGGATATGATGGCGTGGGTGATGATCCGCTCGGCGGCGCCGCTGTTGGAGGAGAGGCGCTGCCAGCTGGCGGCACACTAACGCCCGGCCTTGACGAACTCGGAGGCACATCAATAGACGGACGATCGTTGCTCCCGCTCGGCGGCCAGCTCGGTGGATTTGGATAGTTGGGACTGCTAGTGGTTGTGACGCCGGAGGTTCCCGTTGTCGTGTTGCCGGAACTGCCGTCGCTGGTAGTAGTCGCGCCGGAGGTTCCCGTTGTCGTGTTGCCGGAACTTCTGGTCGTTGCGCTGCCGGACGTATCTGTTGTTGTGGTATCGGAACTTCTAGTCGTTGCGCTGCCGGATGTATCTGTTGTTGTGTTATCGGAACTCCTGGTCGTTGCGCTGCCAGATGTATCTGTTGTTGTGTTATTGGAACTCCTGGTCGTTGCGCTGCCGGATGTATCTGTTGTTGTATTACCGGAACCGTCGTCTGTTGTTGTATTACCCGAACCCTCGTCGGTTGTTGTATTACCGGAACCGTCGTCTGTTGTTGTATTACCGGAACCCTCGTCGGTTGTTGTATTACCGGAACCGTCGTCTGTTGTTGTATTACCGGAACCGTCGTCGGTCGTTGTATTACCGGAACCGTCGTCAGTTGTTGTATTACCGGAACCGTCATCGGTTGTTGTACCGTCGGAGGTGTCTGTTGTTGTTTCGACTGGGCCTCGGTCGGGTGTCGATGTGTTCCCCTCATCGCGCGTTGTGTCTGTCGGATGAGGATCGTCTTCCACCGGGACATCCTGCGCGATAAACACCCATTTAAGAGCCGCAAGGCCGCCCTGAAACTCATTGCCAAGGCTAGCGTCAATGGAAATCGTCATGAAAATCCGGCCTTGCCAATTCGGGCTGACTCTGCCCAATAAAATTTTATCGAGGTTGGGGTCAAGTGTCTCTCGGAAGGTGCCCCTGTATACTTCACTACCATTTAAATCCGTGATGAGCAGTTTCATATGATCCAGCAGAGCATCTATCGCCGTTTTATCGGGAAAATATTCCGCAGCCAACTGGGAGGAATCGGTCTGCGTAACAGCTCTCGGTTCCAGGAAAAAATCAACAAAATAAGTGGATTCATTATGTAGGCCGATCGAAACGGTTTTGACAGCGCCTGGGAGCAGGTTCTTCGTCACGTCTCCAAAAAAGTCGGTTATCTCAGCGCCGCCCCTGCCCGTGTATGTCTTTACCTGTATAAATTCTGAGACAGGATTGGAAGTAAACCCATGAAACTTCCACAGGTTCGTTTCGCTGGCAGCCCAAACATTAATGCAGAAGAATGTGAACGAGATGATAATCGACAGCACGGCGGCGGTCAATCTCAATGCATTTTTTTTCATCAAACTCCCCCTGTGTCTGTCTCGGGTCAAGTTCTTTCAAGTGTCTGAAAAGGCAGGCGGCCAGGTTTGGCCGCCTGGGATATCGAAGCCGTTGAAATGAGGAATAATATGATATTGAACAACTGCTGTTAAGTAGCAACTATCAGGTAGTTGTAGTAGATCCAGGCGTAGGCGTAACAGGAATTAACTTCCAGTTCGGTGTCGGGAAACCGGCGAACTCAGTCCACGCCTCATTATCAGGAGTAGATGGTTTCAATTCCAGCCCTGATTTTTCAGGATTAGCCTTATCATACTGGAAATCCCGGTTGTTTTCAGCCTGTACCGCTAACGCCTGCAACTCAAGTTTAAGAGCAAAATCAGCCATCTCATTGCCAAAGGATTCAGGAATCGTGAGATGTGTAAAAATGTCAGTAGTTAAACCATCGAAAGGCTTCCCAAGTATATCTGCACCATCTGGATTCAGAACTTTAAGTGTTGGTGGATTTGCAGCGCCATCATCTACATAAAACCACGCACCTTGAATGGCCCACTCGTCGGTGTCTGACGGCGTATCATTAGCTGAAAATTTTCCAGTACTACGATCTATAGTCCCAACTTGTGTTCCAACGCCTATCCAATTTTCTACCCCA
>JAITPB010000107.1 GCA_031289625.1 Clostridiales bacterium
AAAATAGACGTATCTACTGATTACATGCTAAAGATCGTGGAATTATTTTTTTAATTATTACGCTGATCTTTTTTTTGTATGCGCTTTTTACATGCCAAAAGTTTTCACTGTCCAGCATAATATAGCAGGATTGGATATAGCAGTGGTAAGTAAAGTAGAAATTATTTACCACTCAGGATGGCTAAAACGATTGACAAAAAATATCCAGTGGGTTAAAATATTATCAGATAGAAAATAATAAATGATTTTAAATTTTGGTGCAGCTTCAGCATTTAGAGCAGAGTCTGCGCAGCTCACTGGACAAAATTGAGTGGTAAGAAACCTCTACATTACTTATCACTATTTTGACATGACTTTTCACGCGCCCATTCTATACTCGCGAACGATTAAATTTGCCAATGGGCATAAAATCAGGCTTTTTAGGTATTGTGACGCGGGCATTCGGGACATCGGCTGCAATCAAGACCAGGTTCAATATTCTTTTTACGAGTGTCTCGTACATCAGAAGCCGCGGAAAATGCATGATTTTTTCGATTATTTGGCTGGCATCCAGATGGAATGCCGAATCTGTGCTGCTTTCTGTTATCTCGATATTCTCTGTTCGTTCCACTGTGCGATCAGATCCTTATAAAAGCCATCCGAGCTGGGTGGCTTTTATGAGTTTTTAGAATTTTTATTCAAGATTGCTTCAAGAATGAGGATCCTCTTCTTGGTGACTTAATCGTTGGCAAATGTTCTCGTTCATGAGTATAATCCAAAAATACGCTGGAAAAAAAACAAGATATATGATACAGTTTTTTGAACGAATGACACGGAGGAAAGCATGATTCAAATCAGGAACCTGAGCGTTGCGCTGCGAAAAGATTTGCGCGTTGTTATAGAGGATTTCAGCCTTGTATTGAACGATGGCGATAAAGCTGTGATTATCGGGGAAGAGGGCAACGGCAAGTCTACGCTGCTGAAAGCGATTTATGACGCGAAGGCGATCGCGGGTTATGCGGATGTTGAGGGCGAAATTTTGACATTTGGCGCCAAAATAGGATTTCTCCGGCAGGAATTGAACGATGCGGATAAACGCGCGGGCGTAGGCGCGTACTGCGCGGCCATAGACGGGTTTTGGGATTTACCGCCTGGGGAACTCACGAAAATCGCGCGGGCGCTTAGACTGGACAGCGGCTTGTTTTTTTCAGAGCAGACGGTGGGGACGCTGTCTGGCGGAGAGCGCGTCAAGCTCCAAATCGCGCGGCTGCTGATTGAAAAGCCCGGCCTTTATCTGCTCGACGAGCCTTCTAACGACATTGATCTGGAAACGCTGGCCTGGCTGGAAAAATTTATCCGTAACAGCCTCATTCCCGTTCTGTTCGTTTCCCACGACGAGACGCTGATAGAGAATACGGCGAACATGGTACTGCACATCGAACTGGTTCGCAGGAAAACACATCCGCGTATCACAGTGGCGCGGCTTACGTACCGCGATTATATCGAGCGGCGGGCATCGGGGCTGGCGCGTCAGACACAGCGCGCCCGGAACGAAAAAGACGAATACGATACAAAAATGGATCGGTTTCGGCAGATTCAGCAGCAGGTGCATCATGACCAGGCTTCCGTATCGCGGCAAGATCCGCATGGCGGGCAGCTTCTCAAAAAGAAAATGCGCGCCGTAAAATCCATGGAGCGCCGGTTTGACAAGGAACATGAGAGCATGACGCGCCTGCCTGACGTAGAAGACGCGATTTTTTTGAAGTTTGGCCCGGGAAGCGTCATGCCAAACGGCAAAACAGTCTTGGATTTTGCGCTGGATAAACTGGAACATGACGGCGTGTTATTGGCGCGGAACATCCATCTTCGTGTGACAGGCGCGGAAAAAGTTTGTATCATCGGCAGAAACGGCGCTGGCAAGACGAGCCTTCTGCGGTTGATTGCTGCGCAGCTGCTAACGCGGAAGGATATCCGCGCGGCATATATGCCGCAAAATTATGAGGAGATGCTGGACTTTGCCAAAACGCCTGTGGAATTTCTCGCGCCTTCCGGCCAGAAGGCGGACGTGACCAAAGCGATGACGTATTTAGGCAGCGTGAAGTATACGGCTGACGAGATGAGCCATACCATCGATGAACTTTCAGGCGGGCAGAAGGGAAAACTGTTTTTGTTGAAAATGATTTTGGACGGTGCCGACGTACTCATTCTCGACGAACCGACGCGGAATTTTTCGCCGCTTTCAAACCCCGTACTGCGCGGCGTCTTAAAAGATTTTGGCGGCGCGGTAATCAGCGTGTCGCATGACAGAAAATTTATCGCGGAAGTGTGTTCGGCTGTGTACACGCTGACGGAAACAGGATTGGAATTAGACAAAAATCAAAACGCCGCCGCGAAAAGTTTATAATTTGTTTATAATTTGGTAAAGATTTATTTATCGCTTTTCCCGTATAATAAATTTAAATCAAATCTAGGGGGTTAAGTGTATGAAAAAATCCGCCCGAAAAATGTTTATTACCTCCGCGGCGGCGGCGGTATCGGCGGTTGTGCTGGCGGGAACCGCATTTGCGGCGGCCAGCAATGTGTCTGGCTATGAGGCGTTAAAGCAAAGCGTTTTTACCGCAATCGATTTTTCCAATAATGCCACCGTCTCTGTGAACGCCGAGCTGTTCGCGGACGGCGAGCAAGTTGTTTCGGTACACCAGTTCTCACAGACAAATAAGGAACAGAACGCTTCTTACAGCGAGACTTCACAATTCATTGTGGGCGCTGACGAGATGTGGGAGGAGAGTGCGCGAGTCGATGGATACCATTACATGGCGTATTCCGCCAGTCCAGATACGTATTACCGGTTTGCCATCACGCCGGCCTTTGACCAAGACAGCAGACCCAACTGGTTGATAACAGACAACCAGAGAAAGCTGCTCGGCATTATCATGGATCTTTTTGTGGGCGATTTGAAAAATTATTTCGTTACGGAAGGCAATGTGATTTCCATCTCGCTTTCTAAAAATCAAATTCCAGAATTGGCGCAGAGCTTTTTCGCGGTTGTCGCGGAACAAGCAGCCAGCGAGGGATGGGCCAGCCACACCTCAGAAGACAGCTGGGAGAGCATTTGCGCGCAATATCTTTTCAATCCCGAGGTGAATTCCGGCGCTTTGACCGCGACGCTTACCGACGACGGGTATCCCGCCGGTATTGAGGCGCGCGTGGAATTTTCCGGCAGCGACGAAAACGGCGCGGCGCATAACGCCAGCTTGATCCTGAAAGCGGCGATCACCGACGTTGGATCCACTCTGGTCAATTCCTATGATCCCAAAGGGAAAACCTTAGAAGAGCCTGCCGCAATGGAGATCCTTTTTGATCTTCCACAGACGGCTCCGTCCGAATCTTCTGAAGCAGACACGGTTACGATAGAAGTGTCTGAAAACGAAGTTACGGTACAAGCGCCTGAAAACGAAGGCTCTGCGGACGAAACGACAGACACAGTTTCCGAAAACACGGTGGAAAATCAGCCGGCTGCCGATCCAGCGCTTGACGCGGAGCCGAAAGCCATTTCCGAGCCCGGCGAACCGGCGGCCTGATCGGGGCCTGGCACCAAACAAAACGCGGGGGACGCTGTTGGCGTCCCTTTCGGCTGTATGACAAAAGTTGGATTGGGTGAACGCTATGGAACCGGATGTGTTGGCAGTAACGCATTTACATAAAAAATACCGGAATGGCCGGGGCATTGAAGACGTTAGTTTTTCGATCCGGCGCGGGGATATTTTCGGGCTCTTGGGTGCGAACGGCGCGGGTAAGACGACGACCATGAAAATCATCACCGGGCTGATTACCCGGTACGGCGGGGAGGTACGCGTGGGCAGCGCGCTTCTCACGGAGGATTTTGCCCGGGCCTTGCGGCGGATGGGAAGCCTTGTGGAAGCGCCTGCTTTTTATGGTTACATGTCCGCCGAAAAAAATTTGCGGATGGCCGCGGCGTATTATGGGGGCGCGAATGCGCAAATCGACGAAAAATTGCAGCTGGTAAAGCTCTATCCGTACCGGAAAGATAAAGCCGCGAAATTTTCCCTGGGCATGAAACAGAGGCTGGGCCTCGCGCTCGCCATGATGGGCAATCCGGACATTTACGTTTTGGATGAGCCGGCCAACGGAATGGACATTGAAGGGATCGTCGAGATCCGCAATATTATTTTGACCATGGCACAGGCTCAGAGCGCCTCTTTTTTGGTGTCCAGCCATCTGGCGGCGGAACTGCAAAAAACATGCAACCGCGTTGGCGTCATACACGGCGGCGTCTTACAGGAGACCGCGGAAATGGACTGGATTCTGGAAAATTATCCTTCGCTGGAAGATTATTATCTGCGCGTCATAGGCGGTGGCCTAGGCAATGGCCTAGGCGATGGCCTAGGCGGCGGCCAGGGGAACGGAAAGGCGGGAAGCGTGGAATGAGCCTGTTCTTACGATCCACAAAAGTCGAACTGGTTAAAATTCTGATTCGCGTAAAATATTATGTGCTGCTTCTCATTGAACTGCTGATTACGGCTACCGTTGTGCTTTTTACCAGCGCTAACGGGTTTGCCGTGTTCGGCCTCCATATGGATCTGCCAGCCATTCCGTACGCTGTGTTAAATTCACTGACAGTCTTTGTTCTGCCGCTGATTATCTTTATGGTGTGCGCCGATCTATTTACCAACGAGATAGAGACCGGAATGCTGAAAGCCGTACTCCTGCGGCCCATCGGACGCTTTATGATATTCGCGTCGAAAATCACGGCGGTGACGCTGTATGTATTTTTACATTTGATGGCGGTCTGCGCGCTCATTCTGGCGCTCAAACTGATGCTGGGCAGCCCCGCCGATCTGCCTACGCTTCCGGCGGCCTTCGCCCTGTCCATTTTTCCCATGATCGCTTTTGTGTCTTTTTCTACGCTGATATGCCTTTTGGTGAGCAATTCCTCGCTGGCCATGTTTGTGTCCATGATCCTGTACTTTATCATGCAAGGCGTCACGCTGGCGTCCGCGCCGGTGGGCGCTGTGTTTTTCACGTCTCATCTGAATGTCTACCGAATGATCCTGTCACCCCAATATCAATCCGCTTTGCCCAATACGCTGCTGTTGATTTTGTCCACCATTGTACTGACTTCGGCGGCTGGGTTTTGGCTGTTTGACCGTCAGGAGCTTTGACCGCTCTATGACAATCAAAAAAAGGCTGATCATTTATCTCACGTCGCTGTTTTTTATCTGCGGCGCCATTATCGCCGGGGCAGCGCGCGTTATTTTTCCGCTGTACACAGCGTTGCGTCAGTCTGCCGCCATTTCGGGGGCTTTGCAAAATATATTCATAATATTTATCATCGCTGGCGCGCTTATTTTATTATGCGCTTTGATCTGCGCGTGCGCCATGGCCGCGTTGATGGCCCGGGGCGTTTTGCCGCCGCTGAAAACGCTTTCCCGGCTGGCTTCGGAAATCCGGGAAGGCAATCTGGACTGCCGGATGGAATACAGCCGCGGCGATGAATTTGAACAGGTGTTCCGCGAATTTGACGCCATGCGGGAACGGCTGAAAATTTCTTTGGCGGAAACCGCCGCGCTGGAAGAAAACCGGCGTATGCTGGCGGCCAGCCTCGCGCACGACATTAAGACGCCGGTTACGTCCATTTGCGCCTATGCCGAAGGGCTATCAGATGGTATCGCCTCCACGCCCGAAGCGCGGAAACGCTACGCGGAAACCATTTTGCAAAAAGCGCGGCTGGTAGACTCTCTGATTGGCGACCTGTTTTTATTTTCCAAGCTGGAATTGAACCAGGCTTCCCTGACCCTGCAAGAAGTAAACGCGAGCGTGTTTTTGTCGGACGCGTTTGCGGAGGCCGCGAAAAACGCGTCTTTTGCCCTGACATATACATGTAGCGGCGATCTGGAAAACGAAACGCTGCTGGCGCATCCTACGGCCTTCGCGCGGGTGATCCAAAACATCACGCAAAACAGCGTCCGTCACGCGGGCGCGGATAATTTAGCCATCCGCGTGACCGCGCGGAGGCATGAGAATAGTGTCAATATCAAAATCACTGACAACGGGGCAGGCATCAGCGAAGAGGAATGCGAGCGTATTTTTGAACGGTTCTACCGGGCCGATCCGGCACGCGGCGGCTCTGGCAGCGGCCTGGGGCTTTCCATCTGCCGCCGGCTCATCCAGGGGATGAACGGCAAGATATGGGCGCGCGGCCAAAAAGGCGAAGGGCTGGGCATTTATATCTCCCTGCCGCTTAAAAATAAAAAAGAGTGATGCCGTATTCAAAAAATATTATGAAAAAAATATTAATCATCGAAGACGATCCGAGCATTGCGGAAATCGAGAGCGATTATTTGCAGGCCAACCAATATGAAGCCGCCATCGCTCCGAATGGAACTGCGGGCGCGGCGCTCGCGCTGGCCGAAAATTTTGATCTGATCTTGCTGGACATTATGCTTCCGGATAAGGACGGCTTTGCCGTATGCAAGGAAATCCGCGCGCAAAAACAGACGCCGATCCTGTTTGTCTCGGCGAGAATGGATGATATCGACAAAATCAAAGGCTTTGCCGCCGGCGCGGATGATTATATTTGCAAGCCCTTTAGTTTTCATGAGCTGCTGGCGCGCGTGGCGGCGCGCATCGCTCGGTATGAGGCGCTGACCGGCGCTGATCAGCATTCGGGCCGGGGCGAAATCAGAATCAAAAATTTACGGATTCTGACGGACGCCCGCCGCGTTTTTCTCGGGGAAAAGGAAATACCGCTGCCCAACAGAGAATATGAACTCCTGCTTTTTTTGGCGCAAAACCCCGGAAAAGTATTCAGCAAGGAACAGATTCTCAACGCGGTTTGGGGCGTGGATATGTTTGTGGAAATGAATACGGTGGCTGTCCACATCAACCGTCTGCGGGAAAAAATAGAACGCTCCTCCGCGAACCCGGAATTTATTTTGACCGTCTGGGGCGCTGGTTATAAATTCACGGATATTTAGAACATAATCAAAAGCCTTTCGGAATATATTGGCAGTGGACAAACCAATGATTCCGAGGGGCTTTTTACATGAAAAACAGAAGAGTTTTGATGAAACACGGCTTCCAAAAAAGTTTTTTCGCGCTCATCTTGTGCGCGTGCCTGAGCATTGGCCTGGGCATTTTGCTGGCCGCCCGGCTGGATGAAACGCGGCTGCGCATGATAGAGGCGCAACTGGGCGTGCGGTTTCAGGAACAGACTGAGCGAAGCGGCATTTTCACGCAGTCCGTCATCCAAAACGGCGGAACCATGCTGTTGATATGGCTGTTCGTTTTTTTGCCGCTGGGAGAATGGATAGCCGCCGGCGTTATGGCTGTCAAAGCGATGGGCTATGGATATACCGGCGCGGTGCTGATCCGGGCCTATGGCGGATCGGGCTTTCTGTACACGCTGACCCATCTGACGCCGCAAGCCGCGATTCTGCTGCCCGCCGCCGTTTTCCTCTGCTATGCCAATTCACGTTATGGAAGTTCGTTTCGCGGCAAAAACAGCGCAATTGAGAGCAGGCAAATGCTGGAGTATTTTACAACACTGCTGTTGGCGGCTGTATGCGTTGTTCTGGCCGCATTTATTTAATCGCTGAACGGGAGAGATTGCGGCAGCTGATCAATTTCCGCGCACATGTCATCCAACATCTTGCACATAAACCGGTTGTCCTCCGGCCCGCCTCGAAAAGTACAGCTTAACGTACAGGCGCCTGCATATGTCGAGGCCGTTATATGAACGTGAGGGCGGCGTTTCAGCGTCGCCGCTATACGGACGTATTTCACTGGCGTCTCGCCAAAATGCAGCTGTTCCGCATCCAAGATGCCCACGTTTGAAAAAGTGATGAGCGGCCGCAGAGCGAACTTTGTAAAATAATGCTTCAGTAAAGGATATGGCATCATGCGCACCGCAAAATTCCACAGCATAATGGACTTCAATATGTTTTTCCCCGCTTTATGCACCCGCATTTGCCCGGAAATCTGCGCAATGGTATCGGCAAAGCTGTCTTCCGGTTTCACTTCTATCCGGCACATGCAATAGCCTGAATAATTGCTGATGCCGTAAGCCGTGCCCGCTGGGACAAATTTTCGCAAATCCATAGTGGACGGGAAGAAAACCTTCTGCGCATTGGTGTTTTTGCAAAACGCCCGTGCGTAAACTGCCATCAAAGCATCGTTGAGGGTGGCGCCTTGCGCTTTGACAAAATGTTTCAGCGTATTGAATGACGCGGCTTGCAGTGTTCGCCATTCTATATAGGGATCAGACAGGCCGCCGGAGAAATCGATGCCAGCTTGATTTTTTGGTTCGTCGGCATAGACATTGAAAGGGGATTGCATAATCTTACATTTCTCCCGAAAACGCATATCCGCAAATAACGGCTTTGTCCCACGCTGCCGCTCAAACGCCGGAACGGAAACTGTTTCACCGTTTTTCAACTTACGGTAAATTTCGGAGAGAAGATACAAGTACTGTTTAACCCCCGCGCCATCGCAGACGATATGGCTGCTTACCGTGCAAAGAAGGTCGCCCTCCACTTTTCGATGGAGTATCACTTTCAGCAGCGGTTCACAGGCTATATCTATATCTGCGGCAAAAGCCTGGAAAAAAGTTGCCTCGTCCGCGTCCAAAACATGCAAGATATCCTCGGCAGTGAAGCCCTTGTCCACCCAGCGAAGTTTGCGCGAATCCCCTCTAAAGCAGCATCTAAGCAGCGGAAACGCTTGC
>JAITPB010000164.1 GCA_031289625.1 Clostridiales bacterium
ACGGCACGATAGCGTAACCGTCCGCGGACGCCGCGCCCCGCAGTTTATTGATCTCCGATTTGTGCAGCAGCAGACGCCTCCGGCGCAAAGGATCCTTGTTAAAAATATTGCCGTACTCATAAGGGCTGATGTGCATTCCATCAATAAAGGCCTCACCGCCGTCAATCCGGATATAGCTCTCTTTTAAATTGCATTTTCCGGCGCGCAGCGATTTGACTTCTGTCCCCGCCAATTCAATCCCCGCTTGAAAAGTTTCTATGATAAAATACTCATGCGGGGCTTTTTTGTTCTGGGCAATCAGTTTTGATCCATGTTTGTCTTTGGGCACGTCATTCACCTTTATAAAATAACTTCAGTGGCATTATACCACGCTTTGCGGGAAAGTAAAATACTTTCGCGTTTTGATTCAATGGATAAATCGGTGATTTGATTCGATTGGCTGGATTCGTGTATAATAGCAACAGAAAGGAAGCTGATTTATATGATCTCTATTCGTAAATACCGTTTTTTTCAATGTGGTTTTATCGTCTTGCTTTTAGCGGTTATTGGGTTGGTTTACGCAAATTTTGATTATCTTGCCTTTAAGCTGCTGATCGCCGGCAACTATATCTTTACCGATACGCTGGACGAATGGTACGCGCAGTCGCTGGGCGCGGAAAATGTCCAGGGGTATTACCGCAGTTTTGACGACGCGGTGATTGCAGCCGTCACCGAAAAAATTCGCTCTGTCGGATCGGAATATGGTTCAGATCGCTATACATTTCTATACACGCCGCAAAAATATAAACTTTCCAAAGATGTGGAGAAAGCGGACGCTGCCGCCGCGCGCCTAGAGGCGCTTTCGCCCCGCACGGTTTATATGAGCCTGCCGAACATTTCACACGAGACGAAAAATTTTATGCTGGAAAATAAACAGACGCTGGTGCAGTATCAAAATCTTATTCTGGATCTGCGCGACGATTACGGCGGCCTGCTGGCAGATTTTTATAAGATGGCTGAACTTTTTACGCCAAAAGGCGCGGTACTGGGCTACGAAAAGACGCGTCTGCCGTTTTTGAGCCACGCAGTCAAATCCAGCAAGCAGCCTTATTTTCATTTTGATCAGGTGATCATTTTGCAGAACGGAGAAACCGCCAGCTCCGCTGAAGGGCTGATTCTGGCGCTGAAAGGCAATCTCGATCAGGTGACGTTAATCGGCGCCAAAACATTCGGCAAGGGAATCGGCCAGGTCACGACGCCGCTGAAAGGCGGGTTCGCCGTGAAAGCCACCGTACTTTTGGTGTCCGGCCCAGGAGATCAATCCATTCATAAAATCGGCATCAAACCCGACATATCCTATGAGGCCAGTGACATTATCGAATTCGCACGGCAATACGCGGAAAACGAATAAGCGTTGGTAAGGGCAAGAGCGGGCATTACGACATCCCCGCTCTTGCCAGCCGGTTTTACTGGATAACGCACATCACGAGAGAAAATAAAAAGAAAATCACACCGCAGATCCGGGTGTACTTCCCCAGCGCGCCTTCCATGGACCGGCCTTTATTTTTGTCCCAATATGTTTCCGAATTGCCCATACCGGCGATACTGCCCAAGCCTTGAGCACTCTTTTTCTGCAGCAGAATGATCACCATCAAACCGATGCAGAGCAAAATAAAGAGAACGCTTAATACGATATAGTAGATAGACAAACCGCCGCCTCCTGTCCTGACCGCTTTTTTGCATATTTTTTGTCCGGTTATTTCTGGATGTTAAACCAGGCGTTTATGCCCGGATATTCAGCCGCCTCCGCCAGTTCTTCCTCAATGCGCAGCAGTTGGTTGTATTTCGCCACGCGATCGGAGCGGGCCGGCGCGCCTGTTTTGATCTGCCCGGCGTTCACAGCCACCACAATATCGGCAATGGTGGAGTCTTCCGTTTCGCCGGAGCGATGCGACACCACAGTGGTCATATTGTGGCGGTTCGCCAGCGCAATGGCGTTGAATGTCTCCGTCAGCGTACCGATTTGGTTGACTTTGATCAGAATGGAGTTAGCCACGTCCAAGTCAATGCCTTTTTGCAGACGTTCCGTATTGGTCACGAACAAGTCGTCGCCTACAAGCTGAACCTTATCGCCGAGCTTTTCATTGAGCAGCTTCCAGCCGTCCCAATCATCCTCCGCAAGTCCATCCTCAATGGAAATGATGGGATATTTACCAGCCAGCTCCGCGTACAGCGCCACCATTTCGGCGGACGTGCGCACAACTTCCTGGCTTTTCATACGGCTTTCGCCTGGAAAATGATATTTGCCGTCGTTTACGTCATACAGTTCTGTGGCCGCCACGTCCAGGGCGACGCGGATGTCTTTTTCCGGCTCATATCCAGCCTGCTTCACCGCTTCCAGGATAATGTCAATGACTTCTTCCGGCGTCGCCAGATCCGGCGCGAAGCCGCCTTCGTCTCCTACCGCCGTGGCCAGCCCTTTGTCTTTGAGCACTTTTTTCAGAGAGTGATAAATCTCCGCGCACATGCGCAGACCTTCTTTGAAGGACGGCGCGCCCACGGGCATGATCATAAACTCCTGAAAATCCACGGTATTGTCCGCGTGCTTGCCGCCGTTTAAAATATTCATCATGGGCACAGGCAGTTGTTTGGCGTTAAAGCCGCCCAGATACTGATACAGCGGAATATTGAGAGACTCCGCCGCGGCGCGGGCCACCGCCATGGAAACGCCTAAAATGGCGTTGGCGCCCAGCTTCGCTTTGTTGGGCGTTCCGTCCAGCTCAATCATTCTTTTGTCCACAGTCACTTGATCCAACGCGTTCATACCATGAATCTCATCGGCGATAATGTCGTTCACATTGTCCACCGCTTGCTCCACGCCGGTTCCGCGGTACCGCGATCCGCCGTCGCGCAGTTCCACCGCCTCAAACGCCCCTGTAGACGCGCCGGACGGTACGGCTGCCCGCCCGATAAACAACGCGCCTCCTTCGTCGCCGACAATGACCTCTACTTCCACGGTTGGGTTGCCGCGTGAATCTAAAATTTCTCTCGCGTACACATCTTGAATTTCGATAAATCCTTTCATTGGTGAGCTTCCTTTCTATTCTTTGGCAATAAGCAAACTGTGTCCCGTCATATCCGAGGGCTTAGGAATGTCCATCATATCCAGCAATGTCGGCGCAATGTCGCACAATTTGCCGTCTTTCTGGATGCCGGCCGCTTTCCGGCAGTTGAGCAGGAGAAAGGGAACCGGGTTGGTCGTATGCGCCGTGAAGGGTTCGCCTGTGACTTCATCGATCATCTTTTCGGAATTGCCGTGATCCGCGCAAATGAACATTTGCCCGTCCGCTTGCAGAATCGCGTCTAAAACTCTGCCTGCGCAGTGATCCACCGCTTCCACGGCTTTGCTCGCCGCGTTCAAAATGCCGGTGTGCCCCACCATATCCGAATTCGCGTAATTAATGATAATCACGTCGTATTTCTGGGAAAGAATATTTTCCGTCAAAGCGTCCGTCACGGCATAAGCGCTCATCTCCGGCTGCATGTCATAAGTCGGAACCTTGGGCGACGGAATCAATATCCGATCCTCTCCGTCATTGGGCGTTTCCACGCCGCCGTTGAAAAAAAACGTCACGTGCGCGTATTTTTCCGTCTCGGCCAGGCGCAGCTGTTTTAATCCAAGGGAAGCGATATACGCCCCCAGGGTATTCGCCAGAGACTGGCCGTGAAACGCCGTTTGTTTATTCGGAATCTTCGGGTCATATTCCGTCAAACAAACATAATGCAGGGGAAAGAATCCTTTGGGCCGTTCAAAACCCGTAAAGGCCGGATCGCAAAACGCCCTGGTGATTTCCCGCGCCCGATCCGGACGGAAATTATAAAAGATAACGGAGTCATTTTCCCCGATCGTGGCTGTGGGCTTTCCATCCGTGAGAATGACCGTAGGCTTGACAAATTCGTCCGTAACATTCTCCGCGTAGGAGGCCGTTACGCAATCCAGCGCGCTCTCTGCGGACGCGCCTTTTCCCAGGACGAGCGCGTCATACGCCAGCGCCACGCGCTCCCAGCGGTTATCTCTGTCCATCGCGTAATAACGCCCCATCACTGTAGCGGTTTTCCCCACGCCCAGCGAACGCATTTTTTCTTCCAGTTCCCGCAAATACACTTTGCCTCCAGTGGGCGGCGTGTCGCGCCCGTCCAGAAAAGCGTGTATAAAAACTTTTTCCAGGCCGCGTTTTTGAGCCATCTCCAAAAGCGCGTACAAATGCGTGTTGTGACTGTGCACGCCGCCGTCTGACAGCAGTCCGTATAGATGCAGCGGCGTCCCTTTCGCCTTACAGGCATCCATGGCCGCAATCAGTGCGGGGTTCTCAAAAAAATCCCCGTCCGCTATCGATTTGGAGATGCGCGTCAATTCCTGATACACAATCCGGCCCGCGCCAATATTCAAGTGCCCGACTTCCGAATTGCCCATTTGCCCATCCGGCAAACCCACGGCCAAGCCGCTGGCATACCCTTTCTCCCAGGGGTATTTTGAAAAAATACCGTCCAGATGGGGCGTGTCCGCCAGCCGTATGGCATTGCCTTCTGTCTTATCCGACAGCCCGAAGCCGTCTAAAATCATCAAAACCGTTGGTTTCTGTCCCATCGGCCGCCTCCTATACGCCGGCGGTTTGCACGATGGCCGCAAATTCAGGCTTCAAACTCGCGCCGCCCACCAGGCCGCCGTCAATGTTTGGCATGGCAAACAATTCCGCCGCGCTCTCCGCGTTCACGCTGCCGCCGTATTGCACGCGCAAAACCTCCGCTGTTTCTCTGCCATACATCTCGGCAATCGTTTGGCGGATAGCGGCGCAGACTTCCTCCGCCTGTTCGCTGGTGGCGGTTTCGCCGGTGCCAATCGCCCAAATCGGTTCGTAAGCAATGACCGCTTTCCGCGCGCTGCCCGCCGGAATATCCTTGAAAGCGATTTTCACCTGCATCCGCACAAAATCAACCGTAACGCCTTGTTTACGCTGTTCTAGCGATTCTCCCACGCAAACGATGGGGATCAAGGCGTCTGCCAGCGCTTTTTTCACTTTCATGTTGACGGCCTGATCCGTTTCAGCATAATATTGCCGTCTCTCCGAGTGGCCGTTGATCACATACTGCACGCCCATCTCAGCGAGCATTTTTCCAGAAATCTCTCCTGTAAACGCGCCCTTATCCTCAAAATGCATGTTTTGCGCGCCGACGGCAATCCCGGTGTTTTTTAACAAATCTAAAGCCGCGGCCAAATCCACGAACGGCACGCAAAAAACCACGTCCGCTTTATCGGATTTGACCTTCTCTTTGCAATCGCGGATGAATTTTTCCGCTTCCTTCGGTGTCTGATTCATCTTCCAATTGCCGGCGATGATTTTCTTTCGCATGACGTACCTCCGTTATTGATCCTGCACGGCCTTGACGCCCGGCAGTTCAATGCCTTCCAAAAATTCCAGCGATGCGCCGCCGCCGGTGGAGATGTG
>JAITPB010000025.1 GCA_031289625.1 Clostridiales bacterium
AAAATAGAACGCCTCACCCGATTGTCCCAGTAATCGTAATGGGCCAGTCTGCGCAGACTCGCCTCCAGGCCGCCTAAAATGACAGGCGCGTCTTTATAAACCTCACGGATTTTATTGCCGTAAACAACGCTGGCCCGATCCGGCCTGCGCCCTAGACAGCCGCCGGGGGAATACAAATCCCTGTCTCGTTTTTTTTTGGCTACGGTATAGTGACTCACCATGGAGTCAATGTTGCCGCCGGTGATCAGAAACGCCAGCCGCGGCCGGTCAAATTCCATAAAAGATTCTTTGCGCTTCCAATCCGGCTGTGCCAAAACCGCCACGGAAAATCCTTTGGATTCCAGTAGCCGCCCGATCACAGCCGCGCCGAACGACGGGTGATCCACATAGGCGTCGCCTGTGATCAAAACAAAGTCCGGGACGGAAATACCTCTTTGCAGCAGTTCTTCCCGGCTCGCCGGCAGAAAACCTTTTTCTTTCATGACGGCCTCTTTTCTTTATCGATCGATCCAGGATTTTAAATACTTATTTTTCATTTTGCCGTTTTGTATTTTCGCCCAGCCCAGCGGATATTCCTCCAGGCAGACCAGCGCCCAGCCGTCCGGACATCTGTCCGCGTCAAAAGATTCTCCGCGCAAATAACGCGCGGCTTCCCCGCTGGCCGCCGAAAACGTCACACGGTTTCCCGCGTCTTCTTTGCGGAGGCCCATGGCGAACGCCTGCGAAGGTTCGAAGCGATCCGCCTTCAATTCACCCAGCAGCCATCCGCCGCGCGCCACGCGAATCCCGGCCAGATCCGGCAGACCAGGCGGCCTCAAATATAAAGACGTCCCGTATTGCTGAAAAACGCCGCGTATTTCCCGGGTGAGAACCGTTTTACAGAAGGCGCGGAAATGCGCCGGGCCCTCTGAACGGAGAAGATTTGGCGTTTTGGATGCAAATTTTTTCATTTCCAGATTTTCTGCTCCGGATTTTTTCAGAACGCATAAAAAATGCCCTTCTCCTCCGTGCTTGTGCGGCCAAATTCTGCCCGCGCCGGCGAGTTCCGCCCGTCCTTCGCCCCATGCGGGGTTCGCCTGTGCGAAACCGGCGCGGGCGTGATCCAGCGGCGCAACCGAAAACGCCGGGTGCCCGGCTAAAAATGCGTCCATCATGCCTTCGTTTTCCCCCGGCTCAAACGTGCAGGTAGAATAAACGATTCTTCCGCCGGGCTTGAGCATTTTGGCGCAATGAAACAAAATATCCCGTTGCAGCGGCATACAGGTATGCGGCTTATGCTTTTCCCATGTTCTGGCAGAAGCGGAATCTTTACGGAACATGCCCTCTCCGGAGCAGGGCGCGTCAATCAAAATCCGATCGAAAAAATCCGCGAAGCGTCCGGAAAGTTTTTCCGGCGTTTCATGTAAAACGACGGCGTTGGTCACGCCGCTGAGTTCCAGGTTTTTCACCAGCGCTTTGCCGCGGGAGGCGCTGACGTCATTCGCAGCCAGCACGCCCCGGCCCTGCAGATACCCGGCGGCTTGCGCGCTTTTTCCGCCCGGCGCCGCGCAAATGTCCAGCACGTTCTGTCCGGGCGTGATCCCCGCCGCGGCAGCCGGCGCCATGGCGCTCGGTTCCTGAATATAAAATAAACCCGCGTGATAATACGGATTCTTGGCGGGCCTCTCCTCCGCCGGATAATAAAAGCCTTCCGCACACCAAGGAATATTTCCTTTTAAATAGGGCAGCTTCCCCGCGAGCAAATCGGGCGCGATTTTCAGCAAATTGGCCCGCAGGCCGCAGGTTCGGGGCCGCGTCAGGCTTTCCCGATAGGCGTCCCATTCGCTTCCCAGCAGTTCTTGCATTTGACTGACATATAACGCTGGCAGTTGGATCATAAAAATCCCGCTCCTTTCCATCGCGCGGCGCACTGCCGCGGTGAAAAGGGGCGGGATATGCTCCCGTGGTTCCACCCTTACTGTTTTGCTTGCGTCACAAAACCATTTTGCAGGATGGTAACGTGATCAACGGGCTGTGTTTTTCATCGCTTTGCGGTTTGTAGTATATCATACGCGCAAGGAAAATGTAAACTATCCTAAAAAAAACTCTCTGCACGATTGAAAAAACTTTTGCCCGGCCTTATAATGGACATAAAAGAAGATTAGGTGGAGAGGCGTGATGGGATATGAAGCAAGTTAAAAAAATCATCGCCGCCGTGTTGTGCGCTGGGATGATGATCTCCGGAAGCCCGGCGCTTGCCGCGGCAAGCGAAGCGGCTGTACCGAAGAAGATGCCTTTGTCCGTTGACGGAAAGAAGACCACTATGGACGCGTACAACATCGGCGGCAGCAATTATTTTAAGCTGCGCGATCTGGCGCGGCTCCTTTCCGGCACGCCGAAGCAGTTTGACGTGAATTGGAATGAATCGGCCTCCAGGGCGGATTTGATTACCGGAACTCCGTATACCCTGACGTCTGCGGACAGCACCCCCGCACTTTCTGACAGCGCGGCGGCCAATCTGGCGCTGCAAACCCTTTACGTAGACGCGAAGGCATATCAAATTACCGCAGCGAACATCCAAGATTTGAATTATTTCAAAATCCGCGACTTTGCTTCGCTCGTGAATATGCCGATCGATTATCAGCAGAGTACGGACACGATCCTTCTGTCGACGGGCGCGGCCACTGTGACGCCGGATCCGAAAAAAACCAGCTATACCGCTACGGACTACGGCTTTGGGCAGATTGGTTCATTTCAAACGACAGACATGAACGGGCAATCTGTGTCCAACGAAATTTTTAAAGAAAAACAGATCACATTTATCAACTACTGGGCGACGTGGTGCGGCCCTTGCCGCACGGAACTGCCAGATTTTCAAGGCATGCATGATAAATATCAGGATCGGGTCAAGTTTATCACCATCGTGGACGATGGGAAGGAGGCCAAATCTTCCGCCGATAAATTGATCAGCAGTTATCTGACGGATTATCTGAATCTGCTGCCCGTGCCGGATCTCGTCAGGCCGATTCAAACCGGCGCCGTGCCCACTAGCGTGATTGTGGATTCGGGCGGATACCTGGTGTTGGATAAAATCGTCGGCTCCTATGGCCGCTATGATACTTTTTTGGATAAGGCTCTCAAAATCGTTGCGCCATAACATAAAAAATCCCCCTCCATTTTATCCATGGACGGGGATTTTTTTATGACAGGGTGCCGCGCGTTACGCGCCAAACCCAGACGCGGGAATATCTTCATACCAAAAAAAATGTTCATACCGCCGGAGGCGTTGTTCCCGATAGTTCTGTTCCCGAACCGCGAACGCCTGTCTCGTATTCTGCAAAGCCTCGTTCAAAATGCCAGCGGAAGCCAGAGACTCATTTTGATTCGCGGCGGCAGTCAAATCCTCAATCATGGCGGACTGCTCTTCCCGGCTGAGCACTCCGTCGCCATTGAGATCGTAACGCCGCAAAATCGTATGCGGATCCATCGTACTGCCTGTCGCTTTCCCCAGCAGATCGACAAAACGGGCGACGGCGAATGTATCCCAGTCGCCGTTTTTTTCATGACGAAGGCTGTGCCCCGCACGCTTTACATATTTCAGCGGCTTGAGGCCGCTCCAGAGCATTTTCTGGCGGCTCACCGGCGCTGCGTCGCCGGGTTCACGCGTTTTGGCGCGGCTGGATCCCGGATTCGTCCGTTCCGGATTGATCCGCGGCGGATTGGCCTGTGCGTTTTTATGCGCGGGAACCCGCGATCCGGACAATCGTCCGGGCGATTGCCCGGCAGACAAATATCCAGCGCCGCTCACGCTTACAGTGGGATTTAAATTTATATTCAGATTCATACGCTAAAAGCTATGACATGTCATAGCTAATCTCACCTCCCTTGATTATTTTCCGCGCCCGTGATAAAATTATGCAAAATACGCGGCGTGAAGCCTGCGAAAAATAATGGGCCGCTTTGCGGTTTTTTTTTTGCTTACGATTTTTTGTTTACAAAAGAAAGGATGAAAAACATGTGCGGGTTTGTTGGATTTACAGGGGCCTATGAAAACGCGGAAGACATTGTCACGGCGATGATGGATCGGATCGCGCACCGGGGGCCGGACTCGTCAGGCGTTTATTTGGGTGAAGACGTCACGCTCGGCTTTCGCCGGCTTTCCATTATCGGCCTGGAAGATGGGAATCAGCCGATATTCAATGAAGATCAGTCCCTGGCCGTCGTGTTTAACGGTGAGATATACAATTATCAAGCCTTGAAAGAAGAACTGGAGCGGGCGGGCCATGTTTTTTCGACGCACTCAGATACGGAAACTTTGCTTCACTTATATGAAGAACATGGCGTTGATTTATTGGATCACCTGCGGGGCATGTTCGCTTTCGCGCTCTATGATATCCGGAACAGCCGCTTGTTTTGCGCCAGGGATTTTTTCGGGATCAAGCCTTTCTATTACGCACAAATGAACGGAAAATTGCTCTTTGGATCGGAAATCAAAAGTTTTCTGCCGCATCCGGACTTTGTCCAGGAACTGAACGAGACAGCCTTGGAAAATTATTTGACTTTTCAATATTCCGTCCTGCCGGAGACCTTTTTCCAAGGCGTGTATAAGCTTTTGCCCGGCCATTATCTGCTGTACGAAAACGGTGAATGTGAAATCCATGCTTACTGGGAATCCAAATTTGAACCGCGCGAACAGACGCTGGAAGAGGCGGCCGCCGCCTTGGAAACCGCGCTGCTGGATTCCGTGAACCAGCACAAACAGGTCAGTGACGTAGAAGTGGGATCGTTTCTGTCCAGCGGCGTGGATTCCAGTTTTGTGGCGGCCAGTTTTCACGGAGATAAGACGTTTACGGTCGGTTTTGATTACGATCATTATAATGAAATCGAATACGCCAAAAACCTCTCCGCGCAGGTGGGCATAGAAAATTTTTCCAAAACCATTTCCACGGAAGAATATTGGGACAGCCTGCCCGCTGTGCAGTACCATATGGACGAACCGCTGGCGGACGCGTCCGCCGTGGCGCTATATTTTGTCAGCCAGACGGCGAGCCAGTATGTCAAAGTGGCCCTTTCCGGCGAAGGGGCGGATGAATTTTTCGGCGGCTACAATATTTATAAAGAGCCGCTGGATTTGAAAATTCTGACCGCCCTGCCCAAACCGATCCGCAAATGTTTGGGCTGGCTGGCGGAGCGGTTTCCCTTGCAGGTCAAAGGGAAAAATTTTTTCATACGCGGCGGCAAAACCGTGGAAGAACGGTTTATCGGAAACGCCAATATTTTCAGCCGAAAAGAACGCGAACGCCTCCTGAAAAATCCAACGGGCTGTTACGATCCAAAAGAGGTCACAAAGCCCTATTATGAAAACTGTAAAAACGCGGACGACATCACAAAAATGCAGACCCTGGATATTCATTTGTGGATGGTGGGCGATATTTTATTAAAAGCGGATAAAATGAGCATGGCGCACTCTCTGGAAGTCCGGGTGCCGTTTTTGGACAGGGAAGTCTTTGCCGCCGCCGCGCAAATCCCCACGCGGTTCCGCTGCAACCGCCAGGCCACGAAATATGCGTTTCGCCGGGTGGCCGCGAAAATTTTACCGGCACAGGTCGCCGAAAAGAAAAAATTGGGATTTCCCGTGCCCATCCGCATCTGGCTGCGGGAGCCGCGTTATTACGATAAAGTAAAGACTTATTTTGTCTCTGCCGCCGCGGAGCGTTATTTCCATACGGATAAACTGCTGAAACTGCTGGACGATCATCAAAGAGGGAAACGAGATTACAGCCGGAAGATTTGGACAGTGTTTATGTTTTTGATCTGGTATGAGCGTTTTTTTGGCGGGGAGGCGATCTGATGCCGCGCAATCACCGTTTTTCCCGGACAGAGCAGCTGATCGGGAAAAACGCGCTGGAAAAACTGGCGGCCAGCAAAGTGGCTATATTCGGCGTCGGGGGCGTGGGCGTCTACACGGCGGAGGCGCTCGCGCGCAGCGGCGTCGGCGCGCTGACATTGGTGGACGACGATCTGATCTGTGAAACGAACATCAACCGGCAATTGCACGCGTTAAACTCCACGGTGGGCCTGCCCAAAGTAGAAGCAATGAAAGCGCGCCTCCTGGACATCAACCCCGCCATCCAGGTGACGGCCCTGCAAGTGTTTTATCTGCCGGGCGCGGCGGGTTTTGACTGGGATTACGATTATGTAGTGGACGCGGTGGACACCGTGACCGCCAAGCTGGACATCATTTTGGAATCCCAAAAAAGAAACGTGCCCGTGATCAGCGTGATGGGAGCCGGCAATAAGCTGGACCCGACGCGCTTTGAAGTGGCGGACATTTACGAAACTTCAATATGCCCGCTGGCCAAAGTCATGCGGCGCGAACTCAAGAAACGCGGCGCGGCCTCTTTGAAAGTGGTCTACTCCAAAGAGCCGCCCATCCGAAACGCGAACGCCCTGATCGGCTGCCGAACCGGCTGCGTCTGTCCGCCGGGCACAAAACGCAAATGTACGATTCGCCGCCAGATACCGGCCAGCATTGCGTTTGTGCCGTCTGTGGCGGGGCTCATCGCGGCCGCCGAAGCCGTGAAAGATTTGATTGGAAAAGATTTGATTGGAAAAGATTAGACGGCTTCATGCGCCCTGCACTCTGTTGCGGCCCCCCTCTTTCGCCCGGTACAGATTTTCATCCGCTTTGGCGACAAATACGTTCCAATCATCTCCAAATTGGGGCGCGGTGGAAATGACGCCGATGCTGATCGTCGTCCGCGTGATTTCATCGCCGCTGGCGCTCGGCACGCGCAGCGCTTCCACGTCCCGGCGGATTTTTTCCGCGATAGACAGGGCGTTTGGCGCGTCGGCATCTGGCAGCAGCACGCCAAATTCTTCGCCGCCCCGCCGTGCCGCCAAGTCCAGGGGGCGTCTGGCCGCGGCCATGAACACAGCCGAAACGGCGCGCAGCAGCGTGTCGCCTTGCGGATGGCCGTACGTATCGTTATAGGTCTTAAACTTATCGAGATCCATCATGAGAAAAGAAATATGCCTGTGTTCGCGGATGGCCATTTTCCATTCCCGGCTGGCAAATTCATCAAATTTTCTCCGGTTGGCCAGCCCCGTCAGGGGATCTGTCATCCCCAGGTGTTCGTTGACGCGCATCTGATGAATGATTTTGATCTGCGTCTTGACGCGCGCTTTGACAATGGCGCTGATAAAAGGCTTTTTGATATAATCCACCGCGCCCAGAATAAATCCCTGTTCCTCGTCTTTGGGATTGTCCAGCCCCGCAATAAAAATAACGGGAATCTCCTCCGTGTCTTCCGCGCTTTTCAGACGCGCGAGCATTTCAAACCCACTCACCTCCGGCATTAAAACATCCAGCAGAATCAGATCCGGCCAGTTCTTCTGGATGAGTTTCAGGGCGGCGTCGGCGGACTTCGCGACATAGATCGTGTACTGCCGCGATAAGATCTCGCTGAGCGCCAGGATGTCGGCCCGTTCGTCGTCCACAATCAGAATCGAATAGTTCTCTTGGTTTTCCATATATCTAATCCTTTCGCTTCATCCATTCAGAAATTTTTTCTGTGCAAGCGGCAAGCATTTGAATCACAGGCATTCTCCTTTCGGGGAAATGGCTGGATTTATTTTTCCCGAAAAGCGGCAAAGTTTGCAAAAAAAAAGATTGCCCGCAGACAAAATTGCGTGAACGGCAATCCAGGGTTTTTATTTTAAACGCGCGTGTACTTTGGGCATAAGCTCGCTTATGTTAATTTTTTGCGGACATTTGGCGTCGCATTCCCCGCAACTTACACAGGACTCCGCCTTGCCGCCGGGAATCCAAGCATACCCGCCTTTGGAACTTTCCATGTCATAGGAGAAAGTGTCGTTATACACTCTGAAATTCTCCGGAATGTTTACGCCGTTGGGGCATGGCAAGCAGTAACCGCACGCCGTGCATGGCACGGGCCGTAATTTTTGGTATTCTGTTTTTACGCGTTCCAGCATGGCCAAGTCTTCTTCCGTGAGAAGCCCGGCCTGCGCGTTTTCGGCGTACTGTAAATTTTCCTCAAGCTGGGCCATACTGCTCATGCCGCTGAGTACCGTTATGACTTCCTCGTGGTTCCAGACAAAACGAAACGCCCATTCCACAGGCGAACGTTGAATCGGATGGCTGTCAAAAATCTCCCGCACTTTTTCCGGCACGGCAGCAATCTTGCCGCCCAGCACAGGTTCCATTACAATCACAGGGATGCCCTTAGACGCGGCGTACCGCAAGCCCTGGACGCCGGCCTGGTTCTCCGTGTCTATGTAATTGTATTGAATCTGACAAAACTCCCATTGATCATAACTGTCCACAATTTTGATGAACGTCTCATGATCATCGTGAAACGAAAAACCAAAGTGTTTTACCTTGCCCGCCTTTTTCGCGCTTTCCATCTTGCCGATTAAATCCAGCTTTAATACGGTGTCGTTCCAATTTCTTTTATTCAGCCCGTGCAGCAGGTAAAAATCAATGTGGTCTGTTTGCAGCTTAGCCAGCTGCGTATCGAGCGTCTTATCGTAATCTTCCCGCGTCCTGATCTGGCCCAGCAGAGGCAGCTTCGTCGCCAGCATCGTTTTATGGCGGTAACCGTCTTTCAGCGCCCGGCCGACTATCTTCTCGCTTTCACCTTTATGGTAAAAGAACGCTGTATCGACGTAATTAACGCCGCTGTCAATCGCATAGCGTATCAATTTGACCGCCTCGCGCTCATCCACCGCGCCTCCGGCTGTGGGCATCCGCATTGCGCCGAAACCCAATACAGATACGTCGAAAATATTGCCAAATTTCCTGGTTTTCATTGGTAACCCCCTTGCGTTTATTCTTTATTATAACCCTTCGATTTTGAAAATCAAGGAAAATTACGCCGTAAAGCGGCACGCGGAAAAAGTTTGCGGCTCCCCTTAATATGATGTATACTATAAAGAATCGACGCAAGGAGGTATTTGGGATGAAGCGAATCGTCCTCACAGGCGGAGGAACAGCCGGTCATGTGACGCCGAATCTGGCGCTGATTCCGCGGCTTACGGAGCTGGGGTATGAAATTTTTTACATCGGCGGTAAAGATGGAATCGAAAAAACTCTGGTGGAAAACAGCGGCGTCGCCTTTGTCGGCGTTTCTTCCGGCAAACTGCGCCGATATTTTCATGTAAAGAACGTTACGGATATTTTCCGTGTGATTAAAGGCTTAGGGGACGCGCTGGCGGCTGTGGGCCGGATCAAACCGCAGGTACTTTTTTCAAAAGGCGGCTTTGTGACGGTTCCCGTGGTCATCGCCGCAAAACTGCTGCGGGCGAAAGTGATTCTCCATGAATCGGACATGACGCCGGGGCTGGCCAATAAACTTTCCCTGCCGTTCGCGGATAAGATTTGCGTTTGCTTTCCCGAAACGCTCGCGCATGTCGCGGGCGGCAAAGCGGTGCTGACCGGCACGCCCATCCGAGGCGAGCTTTACGGCGGAAAGAAAGAAGAGGCCGTTAAAATCTGCGGCTTTCAGGACAGCAAGCCGGTCGTCCTGGTGATGGGCGGCAGCCAGGGTTCCAAGCGAATCAATGAGGCGCTGCGCGCGATTCTGCCCATATTGCTGCGGACTTTTAACGTGATTCATTTGTGCGGGAAAGGCAACGTCCAATTGGAGCTCGCGGCGCGCGGGTATTTGCAGTTTGAATATGTTTCGCAGGAACTGCCGCACTTGCTTGCTTGTGCGGATTTGATCGTATCGCGGGCCGGCGCCAACTCCATCTCGGAGTTTTTGGCTTTGAAGAAACCCAATCTGTTGATTCCGCTGCCGCGCACGGCCAGCCGCGGCGATCAAATCTTAAACGCCGAGTCATATGCCAGGCAGGGCTT
Organism: Clostridiales bacterium; assembly: GCA_031289625.1. GTDB lineage: Bacteria > Bacillota > Clostridia > Lachnospirales > WQUN01 > JAITPB01. Next base: position 9,860 of record JAITPB010000025.1, read on the forward strand.
CAGTCTCGTCTTATATGAGGAAGAACTGACGGAGGAAAGCCTGCTCGGAAAGGTTCAGGAATTGTATCGGAAACGCCAGGCTTTTCGGGAAAAAATGTTCGCAAGCCCTTTGACAGACGGCGCGAACGATGTGATACGCGTCATTGAGGAAATGTTCTTAAAAAAAACGGCTTAGGAGGCGCATATGCATAACATTTTAGATAAAGTGGTGCTGCCAAGTGAATTAAAATCCATTGTGTGCGCAGAAGGCATGGAAATCATCGTCCCTGACTCGCGGGAGGAACTCATGACGCTGGCATTGGGCGGCCCGGATAACACGACGTTTGACGTATGCTTTGACGTTAAAGACAAGGGGCAGACGCGCGAAGCGTCTGTCTCCAAGTGCAAGAACGGCATCGTGATCAACTTCGACGATAATTATATGCGCAGACGCGATCCGGACAGCATGGTCATCGCGGACAATCTGCCCACGGATAAAGCGACGCATGAAGCCCGTTTCAAAACGCAGTTTGACGATATCCGCCAGGAGACATTCGAATGGCTTAAAGATCAAAAGTCTCTGATTTGCATGCCCTTTTTGGCGGGCAATGACAGCATGGGCATCGGCTACGCGTCTATGCTGGTCGTCCCGGTCAAAGCGGCTTTCTTCGCGCTGATGCTGGCGGATATGCAAGGCTTTATCCCTGTCAGCAGGATTCCGAATTTTTTCCGTCCGAGAGCGGTCGTCTATGTGGCGCCTCCCTTTCGGCATTTATATTATGACGGGCTGCAAGTGGTTATACATAACAGGCTTTTTGAGATGCACGAAGTGTTCTCTTACAATCTTTACCCTGGCCCCAGCGCCAAAAAAGGGATTTACAGCGTTCTGCTGAACCTGGGCGAACAGGAGCGCTGGATCACGCTGCACGCCGCTACGGTGAAAATCATTACGCCTTATGAACTGACTGTCACCATCATGCACGAAGGCGCGAGCGGCGGCGGCAAAAGCGAAATGAACGAACAGTTTCACCGCGAACCCGACGGCCGTCTGCTGCTGGGCGTCAATACCGTCAGCGGCGAAGAATTTCTCCTCACTCTGATGGACGCGTGCGAACTGCATCCGGTGACGGACGACATGGCGCTCTGCCATCCCTTTTTGCAGCAAAGCGGCACCAAGCTCACCGTGGCGGACGCGGAAGACGGATGGTTTCTGCGGGTCAATCACATTACGCAATACGGTACGGCGCCTCAATTGGAAAAGAACACCATTCACCCGCAGCAGCCGCTTGTATTCCTGAACCTGCAAGGCGCGCCCGGCTCCACGTGTTTAATTTGGGAACCCGTGCTGGACGGGCCGGGCAAGCCGTGCCCCAATCCGCGCGTGATCATACCCCGGCAATTTTTCGAAGGGCATGTGGACGGCGCGGTCGAAGTGGATGTGCGCAGCTTTGGCATACGCACGCCGCCCTGCACAAAGGAAAATCCAACGTATGGCATTATCGGCATGTTTCACGTTCTGCCTCCGGCGCTGGCCTGGCTGTGGCGCCTTGTATCGCCCAGAGGCCATGCGAATCCATCGATTATGGACAGCGATGGGATGCAGTCCGAAGGCGTCGGCTCCTATTGGCCTTTTGCCACGGGCAAAATGGTCGATCAAGCCAATCTTCTGCTGGAACAAATCATGCGCACCCTCTCAACGCGTTACATTCTCATCGCGAACCAATACATCGGCGCGTATCATGTGGGGTTCGCCGGGCAATGGGTCACGCGCGAATTTATTTCCCGGCGCGGCGGCGCAAAATTCCAGCCAGAGGCGACCACGCCCTCCCGCTGCCCGCTGCTGGGCTACTCGCCCAAATCCATGCGCATCGACGGCACACAGATCCCCAAGGCTTTTCTGCAGGTCGATCAGCAGCCCGAAGTCGGCGTTGAGGGCTATGACGCGGGCGCGGCCTTACTGAATGATTTTTTCAAACGAGAAGCGCAAAAATATTTAACGCCAGATCTATTAAACCTGGGCCGGAAAATCATCGCGGTCTGTTTAAACGACGGCGGCCTGCAGGATTATTATGATCTGATCCCCAAACTATAGCCGTGGGCGGGCGGAGGCCAAAGGCTGCGGTAATCGCAGCGGCGATCACTGCGGTAATTACCGTTGCGATGATCGCGGCCGTGATCACGGCCGCGATCACGGCTGGATGGCCGTCCGTCCAGCGCGCCAAGGTTTCTGCCGTGGGCGATCTGATGGTGCATCAATGGCAATTGGACGACGCGTTGGACAGCGCGTCGGGCGAATATGATTTCATCAAAAGTTTTGCCCGAGTTCAGCCTTATTTACGAAGCGCCGATTTGACGATCGGTAATCTGGAGACCGTCTTCGCGGGTGCGGAGGCGGGTTACAGTGATTACCCTCTCTTCAACACGCCTGACGCGTTTGCCCTCGCCCTGCGCGGCGCGGGCTTTAATTTTCTCACAACCGCCAATAACCACTGCTGTGATAAAAACGAAGCGGGCCTTACGCGCACATTGGATGTTTTGGACGCGCTGGGCTTGGATCACACAGGCACGTTCCGCACGCCGGAAGAGCGGCAGTCCATCAAAATCAAAGAAGCGCATGGCATTCGTTTTGCCCTGTTATCCTACACGTACGCTACAAACGGAATCCAGCTGGCTTCCGGCGGCGGCTCTGTCAATACTCTTCAAAGGACTCTCGTTTATAACGATATTCAGAAAGCCCAGAAAATGAATCCAGACGTCATTATCGTGCTGCCGCATATGGGAACGGAATACGCGGCGGCGCCGGACGAAATGACGCGAAAGTGGACGCGCTTTATGCTGGAGGCGGGCGCGGATGTTGTGCTGGCCAGCCACCCGCATGTACTGCAGGAGATGGAATATGTGACGGGCATCGGTGGAGACCGGATCGGTTTCGTAGATTATTCGCTGGGCAACTTTATCTCCTCCCAGCGCACTTTGCCCAGAGATATGGGCGTAATTCTCAATCTCTATTTTGAAAAAACAGGGCGGCAAAAAGCGCAATTAAAACATGTTTCTTTTATTCCGACATGGGTAAAATTTGTCGGCGCCAAAGGCGCCTACGATATCCAAACGCTGTCCGTATACGACGCGCTGCTGTCTGAAACAGATCTCAGCCGCAAAGACAGGGAACGCCTGAAAAATATTCACGCAGAGATCACGGAAAAATATCTGGGGCGGGCCGTGCCGTTGGATCAAATACAAAATGAATATTTTTGGCCGCAAACAACCAAAAATAAACCCATAAAATAATTTACACAAAAAAACGCAAGAAGCGGACAAGGGAACGGAAATGGAGAATTCAAATGGAGAATTCAAAAGATATTTCGATGGCTGTGGTAAGAAGGCTGCCGCGCTATTACCGTTATCTGGAGGATATGCTGGCGCGCGGCGTTACCCGCGCGTCTTCTGCGGAACTCAGCCGCAGCATGAACGCCACAGCCTCACAAATCCGCCAGGACTTGAGCAATTTTGGCAGCTTTGGGCAGCAGGGCTACGGGTACAACGTGGAAATGCTTCGGGATGAAATCAAAAAAATATTGGGGCTGGACAAAGAATACCGGCTTATTTTGATTGGCGCCGGCGCTCTCGGCCAGGCGCTGGTCCGATATGAAAAATTTGAAAAAAAGGGCTTTCGGTTCACCGGCCTGTTCGACAACGATCCAAACCGCATCGGTACATTTATCCGCGATATTGAAGTGTGGGACGTACAGCGCTTGCAAAGTTTTTTAAGCGGCAATCCGGTGGACATCGCGGTGTTTACCCTGCCGAGAGACGGCGCGGAGAAGGCGCTTGACATTGTGACAGGCGCGGGTGTGAAAGGGATATGGAATTTTTCTTACCGAGATTTGCGAATCAGCGGGGGCACCAAAGTGGAAAGCGTGCATCTGACGGACAGCTTAATGACGCTGTCCTACATGCTGAGTGAAGGGAATAAATGATTGATCTGCGGGTTTTCGTGCTGTCGCCGGTATTGGGCGCGGTCATCGGCTATTTCACCAATTGGCTGGCCATTAAAATGCTATTCCGCCCGCGGGAGGAAAAAAGATTCTTAGGCGTCCGTCTGCCTTTCACGCCCGGGCTGATTCCCAAAGAACGAAACAGTCTCACCCGCAAAGTGGCGGACACGGTGGGCGCTAAGCTGCTCACGCCCGAAGTGCTGCAAAACGAATTGTCTTCCCCCAGAACCATCCAGGCCCTCGAAAAAATGCTCTCTGGCTGGCTGGCCAAAATCAGGCGCGCGGAAATGACCGTGGGAGACGCCGCGGCTCAATGGCTGCCTCTTTTGAACCCGCAGCATACAGACGGCGAAGCGCGTTTGTGGGATTGGCTGGAAAAACTGCTGGCAGACGCGCGTCCGGCGGCCGTTCGGCAAGTGGAGTCATTTTTGACGGGCGCTGGCGCTGAAAGCATGATCAAAACAGCCGGGGCCGCGCTGCGCGCTTCTCTCTTCGCGGACGGCAAGAAACTATGGGAAGTTTTGCCGCCAGCCTATACGAACGGCGCGAAAAAATTCTGCCGCGAACATTTAGCGGACGCCGTCACGCTGCTGATTCGCGTGTGGATGGAGAACCCCGCCATTGACGAACGGCTTTCCAAACAGCTCCGCCGGGTCATCGAAGAAAATTTAGGCCGGTTCATCGGCTTTTTTTTGAACCCAGACACGATTTATAAGCGCGTCAAAGAAGAGCTTTTGGTATTTTTATCCAGTGAAGCCAACCAAAATATTTTTATGGACAAAGCGGAGGAAGCATTGGAGCGCTGGCTGGAAAAAGATGCCGGGGAAGCCTGGAGCGCCTTGTGCGGCGTCCTGCAAAAATATGAGATCGGCGGGCCGGGTACGGCGTCCAGCAAACCGGGCTGGACGGAGGCCGCCTGGGAGAAAATTCGATCCGCGCTCCGCGAGGCTGTGCAAAAATCGTCGCCACGGTTGGAAGAGTGGCTGACGAACGCGGCGCGCGGGTGGATTGGGAAACTCTCCGCCATGCAAATCAGCGCCTTGCTGGATCTCATCGGCGAAGAAAAGATCGAAGCCGTCCGGGCGAGCCTGATGCGCTTTATCAACACAGCGATTGTGAAAGGCGCGGTGCTGATTGCCCGGAGCATGGACGTACCGCGTATGGTGGAAGACAAGATAAGCGCCTTTGAGGTCAAAGAGGTGGAAGAAATCATTCTGTCGGTTGTGAAGCGGGAATTAAACGCAATCACGATTTTTGGCGGCGTCCTGGGATTTATCATTGGGCTGGCGCCCGGGATACTGAACGCCTTATAAAAATAAATAAATAAATTAAAAAGCGAGCAGATTCAGCTCGCTTTTTGCTTAAACTTCGTTGGGGGCGTCAACAGGGCAGACGCCCGCGCAAGCGCCACAGCTGGTGCAAAGATCCGCGTCGATGACATATTTGGTGTCACCCGCGGAAATACATGAAACAGGGCATTCACTCTCACATGAGCCGCAACTGGTACATTCATCGTTAATCGCATAAGCCATTCTGATACACCTCCTTTATTTGATTGTCTGCATTATATATGACTTGTTAAGATATGGCAAGAAAAAATTTACGCAAAATTTGATTTACCTATCCTCTTTTCAGCGCCCATGGGAAAGCGTTGATTATGCGGGTTCACCGTGGTAGAATATTTGACATGATTACTGTCAGGGAAGGGATATGAAATGATTTATAAAAGCGAAGCAACCGAGCAAAGCGCGGCCATGCGCGCCGCCGAACTGATGACCGCCGCCGCGCGAACCGCGCCCAAGGCTTGCGGCATAGACGTTACCGAAACGCTGGTGCTGGACGGCGAGGACAAATGTCGTCTGACTGCCGCCATGCGCGAAATCGGTAAAGAGGCCGGCCTGGCGTTTTTTATCCGCGATGCGGACAACGTGGACGCCTGTCACTGCGTCGTCCTCATCGCTACGGCAGTCAGCCCGCGCGGGCTGGATTGCGCCCTATGCGGCGTGAAGGATTGCGCGGCGGCGGCGGATGGCGGTATCGCCTGCGCGATGGCGGTAAACGACTTGGGAATCGCTGTTGGATCGGCGGCGGCCACGGCAATGGATCACCGTATTGACAACCGCGTATTGTACACGGCGGGCATGGCGGCGTTGAAGCTGGGACTGTTCCCGGATCAGGCGAAGATGTGCTTCGGTATCGGCCTGGCGACAACAGGAAAGAATATTTTCTTTGACCGCCCGGCAGTGTAAGCAATGTCCCCCACGTTTCGTAAAAACTGCTGCGCGGTTCATTCTCCGCGCAGCAGTTTTTCCTGCTCGAAATTAAATTTCTTTCCCCAATTGACGCGCTTCCTCAAGTTCCTTTCGCCCATCGATATCGCTGGTATTATGTAACCCCGAAGCTGTGACAATGCCTGCTTCGTCCCACTTCTGATAGTTTGAAATCATATGGAACATCGTAACAGCCGAAGCCGTAACATCGTTTGTTTCCGCGTCGCAAGTCAGCAGTAGCGCCGCGCGTTTAGCCGGAGTTCCTTCTTTCAGCAACGCGTATATACGGTCAATCGCCAATTTCAACTGAGCGGTGACAGCAAAAAAGTAAATCGGCGACGCGAAAACAACCGCGTCCGCCTTACGCAGCGCGTCAAAAATCGGAAGCATATCGTCTTTTTGGACGCATACGCCCGTTTCTTTAAAACAGTGATTGCAACCCAAGCAGCCGCCTATTTTCAAATCCGCGACACGGAATAGCGCGACGGTTTTGCTCGCCGGCTCCGCGCCCTCCATAAACGCGGAAACGAGCTTGTCGGTTGTGCCGCCTTTACGCGGCGAGCCGGAAAGTATAACGATATTTTTGCTCATCAAGATTCACCAACCTTATATTTTTAGTCAATATAACACAAGTCAATATCGTTTTCAACCATTCGAGAAACAGGATGCCTTCGTTTCCTTTTCCCTCTGCTTCATAAAGCGGCATGTTCAGTACAAACCCACATCCCGTTACAGCCTCTTCGCGTCAAACGCAGCCGCGGATTTTTTCAGTGTCTTGACATGATATTTTCACGCGCGTCTAGCGATCTTTGCTCATCTATGATATACTGGGAAAAACAAACAAAAAGAGTAACTTTTCCTTCTTTTGTAACAGGAGGCCAATATGAAATTGCCGCTGCTTCACTTCATTCTCTGCCTGGCGGCTCTCCTGACGGCTTGCTCCCCCAAAACGCAGTCGTCATCGTCTACAGCGCCGGTACAGGTGATCACCGTCAGCGCCTTACCGGAGAGCCTCACGCCAATTCCCACACCCGCGCCGCCGGTCTACAATGATTACACAATAAATTTAGACATCAATCCCTCCGAAAGAACGGTAACTGGCGTGGAAAAAATTAAATACCGCAACCGCGCCGATCAAACGCTTGCCACAATATACTTCAATGTTTATCTCAACGCTTTCACAGAAGAAAACGCGAAACAATCCATCCTGCCCGCCGATGAAGAAAAAGTCTATCCGAGTGGTTACGATTACGGCGAAATGATGATTGATTCTGTCGCCGTGGACAATGAGGACGCGCGTTTTGCGCTCACAGGCACGGTTTTGCGCGTGGATTTGCCAGAGCCTCTGGAGCCGGACGACGACGCCGAGATCAAACTGCAATTGCGCGCCGTCATACCCAAAATCAACGCGCGCACAGGCGCCAACAACTTTGCGCTTTGGTGCGGTAATTTTCTTCCGGCGCTCGCGGTGTATGACAGCCAGGGCTGGCATACGTCTCCCTATTATCCGGTGGGCAATCCTTTTTACACGCGTTCCGCCAATTATACCGTCAGTATTTCCGCGCCGTTTACTTTCACGGTGGTGGGTTCCGGCGAGCCTGTGGTTCAGGAACAGTCCGGCAGAAAATCAACCGTGTTTACCGCCAAAATGGAGAGAGATTTTGCCTTCGCGCTGAGCGATTGCTTTCAGCATGAGACATTTGCCACAACGGCGGGCGTGGATATTGATTTGTACACTTTCACGGATTTTAGCGGCAAGTCTGATCTTCTCGCGCTGGCCGCCGACGCGCTGGAATATTTCAGCGGCAAAATCAGCCCGTATCCCTATTCGCATTTGACCATTGTGGAGACGGGGCTGCCATACGCGGGCGGTATGGCCTATCCGGAGATCATATTTATGGATTCCGCCTGTCTTCAGGAGGCCAATGCTTTTCAGGCTCTGACGTATGAAATCGGGCGGCAGTGGTTCTACGGCGTCATCGGCAGCAATGACGTCGAAAACGCCTGGATGAGCGAGGGGCTGATCCGTTTTTTTCAGGAACGTTTTGCACGGCCGCCGGAAAATTTGCGCGCGATCATGGGGCAGGAATACGCGGATTTGCAAGTTACCCTGCGCAGTATGAATCTCAGAGGGCTCGATCAGGATTTATCGGCGTACCGCAGCCGGCGCGATTATGAAAGCACGCAATGTGCCCGGGGGAAGCTGATGTTTTACGCCCTTTTCGCGAAAATGGGCGAAGACCGGTTTGACGGGTTTATTACGGAATATTATCGGAAATACTCTTTCAGGACGGCAGAACCGGCGGATTTGATACGGATAGCCTCGGAAACGCTCGAAGAAGATTTGACGGATTTTTTTCACCAGTGGATAACAGCTTCTGATCTGCCCTCACTGGATTCATAATTGGAGACGATACTCGATGAAGATCTCTTTGCTGTACGGCGCCGCTCCCAACTACAGCCTCGGTTTGGCCGGCCTGGTAAATATCGCGATGAATGTGCTGACGGAACTGGGCCTTGAAGTGAAGCAGATTGATCTGCCTTCTTTGCAGCTTCCCCTTTTTGATGGCGCCTCCTGTGAAGCGGCTGACGGGGCCATATCCTCCGTCAAAAAATCCTCGGGCGTGATTCTCGCGGCGACAGCGGTGACGCCCGGGCCGTCCGCCGCGCTGGAGAATTTTTTAGAATACTGTTCGCTGCCTGAAGGCCAAAGCGCTTTTGAAAATAAAAACTGTATGCTGCTGGTTGTTTCCCAGAATGGCTGGGAACGGTTCTGCCTGGAAACGCTGTCTCACACGCTGTACGCCATGGGCGCGTATGACAGCGTGCGGGTGGGTCTGCGCCGGGACAGCGCGGAAGCCATAGAGACGCGTGAAGAAATCCGGACGATTTTTGAAAAACAATTGGAGGATTATTTTCGCGTGGTGCGGCAGAGCCGGAAATTTCTGCTCCCAGCGAAAGAACCGATGATCCCGTCTGAAGGGGCGTCTATCAACCAGCGGGAAAAAATGCTTTTGGAGTCCATTCAAAAAAAGCAAAAGGCGCCTTTATCGGAAATCATTCAAAAGCTGAACTTGGAATCCATGAATGAAAATCAAATCGGCGACGTCAACGCCATCACAAAGTTCTTCGCCCAAAAATTTTCGGAACCTGAGCCGAATGATGGTTCATCCCCTATTTTTATTGAATCTGGCGCGCGCGATCCCGGCGCGGAACCGCGCGTGAATACCTGCAGACATTTGACGCGGAACCTGCCGCGCCAGTTTCAGCCGCAATTGGCGCAGGGCTTGGAGGCGGTACTCCAGGTGCAAATTTCCGGCGAGGAAAATTTTGGCGGCTATTACACAATACAGGGCATGGAATGCGGGTACAGCGACGGAACGGCGTTAAACCCTGATATTACCATTTTTTCTGACTCGTCGGTTTGGAACGATGTCCTGACGGGCCAGTATACGGCACAAAAAGCCTTTATGATTGGACGCCTTAAAGTCAAAGGCAACTATGTTATCCTGACAAAATTCGATCATGTATTTCAAATCAGAAAATAATTCGATTTTTTTTGCTTGTTTTGTAAAAAAATCTTGATTGTTACCAAAATATCGTTTATTATACAAAAGGACGTTATTATACGACAGAGGAGGGCTTCGCTTTGCAGGCTGATAAAATCAGCGTCATTTTCGCCGATGACAGTGAATTGCTTTGCGAAATCGTGTCCAAATATTTACGGACACAGCCGGATATTGAATTAATCGATATCGCGCACGATGGTGTGGAGGCATTTGAAAAGATTAAGCGTGAAAAGCCGCAAGTGGCTGTGCTAGACTGTGCGATGCCCATGTTGGATGGATTAGGCGTTTTGGAACACTTGCGCTCGGAACCGTACCGGCCGGTCTGCATTATGCTTTCCGGTCTGCGTCATGACGCCGTCACCAAACGCGCCTATGATTTAGGGGCGGAATACTACATTATCAAACCCTTTGACCTGGGCATACTTGCGGAGCGCATCCGGATGTTCCGCAGCAACTTCATTTCTCCATTAAAATCAGAGCCGTCCCCCAATGCGTTATTGGCAAACAATTTGGAGGATTCCGAAGCGGAATTGCTGCCCGCGGAAATCAGGCCCGCCATCTCGCCTCAGACTTATCCTGTTACTGTTCACATCAATGCCAGCGCGAGCTTGGAAGAACAAGTCACGAATCTCCTGCATGAAATCGGCGTGCCCGCAAACATTCGCGGATATCGCTGCCTTCGTACAGCCATACTGATAGCTGTGGAGGATCTGGATCTTTTACACTATGTCACGAAAGGCCTCTACCCCTCTATTGGCAGGATACTGAACATCACGCCGAGCTCTGTGGAGCGATCCATCCGCCACGCGATTGGGTTGGTCTGGGATCACGGCAACCCCGCACTGCTGGATCGTCTATTTGGCTATTCGAT
>JAITPB010000144.1 GCA_031289625.1 Clostridiales bacterium
AAGACATTCCGAATGGATGCGGACGAGGGCATTGTCGGGCGAAAAGCTTTTTTCCGAAACGAGGGCGAGGTTCGGCATATCCGGCTTCCCCGCGTTCTCGTATAGGATGAGGCTGAAGGCGCCCGCGCGGGTCGGCAGCCGGCTTTCCGCAAGACGCCGCGCCGGTGCCCCATGCCGGCGCCGCCACTCGATGAGCCGCGCCACCGTGAGTATATGCAGCCCATGCTGCCGCGCCATCTGCTGTAGCCGGGGAAGGCGCGCCATCTGCCCGTCGTCGTCGAGCACCTCGCAGAGGATCCCCGAGGGGGTGAGCCCCGCCAGGCGGGTTAGGTCGCAGGCGGCTTCGGTGTGCCCATCGCGGGTGAGGACTCCGCCTTCCCGTGCAATCAGCGGGAAGATATGCCCCGGGCGTCCAAGGTCGTCGGGGCGCGTCTGGGGGGCGACGAGCGCGTGTATCGTAGCGGCGCGGTCAAACGCGGAGATGCCCGTGGTGGCGCCCTTTTTGACGTCAACGCTGATGGTAAACGCCGTCGTGTGTGTGGAGGTATTTTCCGCCACCATGGGCGGCAGCTCCAGCTCCCGCGCCCGCTCTGCGGTAATTGCCTGGCAGAGGAGCCCGCGCGCGTGGATTGTCATAAAGTTGACCGCCTCGGGCGTTACTTTCTGCGCCGCCATAATCAGGTCGCCTTCATTTTCGCGCCCCTCATCGTCTGTCACGATGAGCATCTTGCCCTGTCGGATATCCTCGAGGGCGGTTTCTACATCAATAAAATTGGTTTGCATATTTTTCTCCATTGCTCATTGCTAACTCTTTATTGCTCATTGCTCATGAGCGGGGCTCTTTTTTGGCTTCGCGGAATTGTTTGCACGAGGCTCTGTTACGTTGAGCGGCACTGAAGCGACGGACACTGCGGGGCTGTTGAAATACGCCAGCAATTCACCGGTGGACATATCAGCGGTTTCTGCCATAATCTGCGATTGAACTGCCCGTTTCACTTTGATACAGTCAAACTGTTTCACTGTTCGCCCCTTAGTCTTTGTCATAATTCAGCAACTCCCGTGGATTTCTGATTTCCAGCGCGGCATAACCGTTTTTCAAATTGACGCCGTTATACCCCCGTATTCTATCCAGATTCACAATATGTTTAAAGTTCCAGCTTGCCAGCACGTCTGCCTTATGAATCGTGGCGATGGCAATATGACGGCAATCTTCCATGCTTGACCTGCCCACTACCTTCTATGCAATGTATTTATCTGCCAATTCAATGGCTTCCGCCGTTAATTCCACGTATTCAAAACAATCGTCCGTGTATTTTCCCAACAATTGCTGAATATGGGCAGGCGCCTTGGACAATTCCTGTTTCAAAACGCTGGAAATAACAAACCGAACTTCCCCCTTTTCCAACCGTTCAAAAAGCGCCTGTGTTTCAACGGCAAATTCTTCGTCAAAATACCCGCCAATTATCGAGGTGTCCGGGTAGATTTTTCTAATCATGGTTGCATCCTCATTTCTCATTCCTCACCCCTCGTTAAGCCGCCGTTGATTTTAAGTTTTATTATTTCTATGTTTTCCAAGCCGTCGTTGTCCACTACTTTGACGGCTATATTATGCGTTCCTGTTTTTAGTGAAATAATTTGTTTGCCTTCTTTGTCCATTATCACCGAGGGTTTAAACTTTTTCTTTTCTGTGTCGTATGCAAAGTCCCAACTGTAAAACTCGATGCCCGAAGGGCTATTACCCACGGCGATACATTCTATTTTCCGCTCTCCGCTTTCATCTTTTTCCAGTTCGTTGATATGCACCGCTACGGCTGGTTTTACCGACAGAGGCACTATGTCTTCGACCGTTACCAATTTTATGATTATGTTTTCCACATTTCGCAGCCGTGCCGCTTCCACCATCGCGCCTTTGCCGAAAGAAAATGCGATGATATAGCCTACCGGTTTCTTTTCCGAAGTGTTTTTTTCGAAAAGCATTTTGTTAAACTGTTTTGCCGAAACGTAAAAGTTTTTTACCACATTTACACCAATTCCGGTCGATTGTTTTACCTGTATCGGCACTCCGTCCATGGTCTTACCGTCAACGCCTTTGTCCCCGCCTTTTTTGTTTTGCGGGACGCCGCCGAACTGCTGAATTATCCATGTTTCAAATTTGAAGGGGTCTTCGTTAAACAAGAGTTCCCTGTCGTATTTATAGAGCTGCACAGTATAGGGCGTGGCGAATAAATCCGCCTGTTTTTGTAAGCGAAACTCGGTAACCTTTACCGCCATGGGCGACTGGTCAATACCTATCCATTGCCGCCCCAGTTTATCGGCAACGGCAAGGGTTGTGCCGCCGCCCATAAAGGGGTCTAAAACGATGTCGCCCGCGTTGCTTGATGCATTGATGATCCTTTCCATGAGAGCTTCCGGCTTTTGAGTGGGATAGCCGATACGTTCTTTTGCGGATATTTGTCCTCCCGAATAAATGTCGCTCCACCAGTCAAAGGGCAGTCTTCCTTTTAGATATTCCTCTTGAGGCTTTCCCTTAAATTGAATTCCTTTCTTTTTTGTCTCGGCATAGGAGCGGCGCTTTAATGTTGCGTCCGTATAATCGACCAATATATCGTCTTTATTAAATTTGAACGTTTCAGACTTACTATACCTAAAAATCGTATCATGTTTTTTGGGAAATGTTGTTGAAACATTTGAAGGTCCATTGTAACACCATATAATCTGATTGAGAAAATTATTTGCGCCAAAGAGTTTATCCAAAATATACACTCGTATATACGCGTCCGCATGCCAGTCGCAATGCAGGTAAATGCTGCCGGTCTCTTTTAAGACGCGGTGCATCTGCTCCACCCGTTCATAGAGCCACGCGATATACTGGTCAATGCCGCCCGACCAGCGGTCAATGAAACTGCGCTTCTCCGCTTCGTCGCCCCATATCACCTCGTAATTACGGTTCGAGAAAAAAGGCGGGTCAAGATAGATGAGGTCTACGCTTTCACTTTCCATTCCTTTTAGAATTTCAAGATTATCCCCCAGTATGTGTTTGTTTACATTAAAGTCAATATCTGCCATGTTAATGCTCTTCTCCTCTAAATGCTTTCGCCGCCTGTGGCGCTTAGAACCCCAGCTCCTTGAGCCGCTCGGCGCTCAAGCCCTGCTCCGTTGCGACGCCTAAGGCGCCGCCTGTGCGTGATATGCGTCAAACTGAGCCCAAGCCTCCGCTGCTTCGCGGTGAATCAGGTCAAGCCGTTCTTCTCTTGTAGCGTCTTTCAGACGTTCATAGTCCCATCTGCGGATTTTACGAATGTCGTCCATCGTGAAGTTTGGGCTTAACACCGGTTCCGGTATGTCATAATGTATCATCTTCATCTCCTCCTATTAAGAATGACGGGGTGACAACAAGCAGGTCGTCATATCCTTCCAGTAGAGCAATTGCCTTCACGCCATTTTGGGTTTTCATATTGACAATATGCTTGAAGTTCCACGACACAATCGCATCGCAGCCTGTGACGATGGCGTTGGCGATATGGCGGCAATCTGCAAAATTCGTTTGTTTCAAAATACCTAAATCAACAAGACGCTCTGCAATTTCATCGGCACGGTCGCTGGTATCAACTTTGATGTAAGTTATCTCGTCAAGATACTGGTAGAGAGTCGTCCGCTTCTTTTCCTCGCACTTATTGAGTTCCCGAATGTCCACGTCCGAGATAACCACATCATAAACTCCTGCCTTAATTTTATCCCAGAGTAGCCGCGTTTCCGCCATTTTATCGGGCGCGTCTTGCTGGTCAAGGTGGCTTATGACTGAGGTGTCAAGATAGAGCTTGAACTTTTTCATATTTAGAACCCCAGCTCCTTGAGCCGCTCGGCGCTCAAGCCGTTGCCTGTTGCATCGCCTTCTGTCTTGAACGCCCTTTCCTTATCAGAGGCAAGGCTGAAAGTGCCTAAGGCACTGCCTAAGGCGGCACCGGACATGAGGCTTTCGACGTAGCGCGCGAGGATGTCGACTTCAAGATTCATATAGTCGCCCGCGCGCTTCGTTTTCAGCGCCGTCCCCTCGAAGGTCGCCGGGATGATGTTGACGGAGACGATGCCGTCCGCGAAATCGGCGATGGTCAGGCTTATGCCGTCGAGGGCGACCGAGCCTTCACGCACACAGTAGCGGCGGAGCTCAGGGGGGATTTCCACCCACAGGTAGACGTTCCCGCCGCCCGCCCGCAGAGCGCGTATCGGTACGGCGGCGTTGACGTGCCCCTGCACGATATGCCCGCCGAGCCGCCCGTCCGCACGG
>JAITPB010000151.1 GCA_031289625.1 Clostridiales bacterium
GGAGGCCGCAGGGGTGTGGGGGCGCGACGCCCCCACGGTTTAAATCCCTTCGTGAGAGGGTGAAATTTTCACGCGTTAATTGGGCGGGTGAGGGTGAAATTTTCAAAAGTTATTGACATAAAAAAAACAAGAGGGCGAAGCCATGAGTGTTGTAAAGATCAGCGAGTTTTTCTGCAAAGATATGATCCTGCGCTACACCCGGGATGAAAAGACCCGCGCGGTCGGCCTCTCCATGTTTCCCGCGGCGCTGGCCGGTAAAGCGCGCGCAGAGGCGAACGATCTTTTGATTCATCTGAAAATGGCGGGCGACGGTTATCCAGCGCGGCGTCAGGGCAGGACGCTGCGCGGATCTGAAACGGCGCTGCGGATGCGCTTTGAGCGGCAAAAAATTTTGCCGGATACAGATGGCCGGACCATCATCACGATCTTCAGCGACGGCCTCGGCCATGCGGCGGAGCATTACGCGGTAACGCGCGAAGGAGAGCCCTACGTAGAGTTTTGGACGGTTTTTAAAAACATGTCCCCGCAAGCGGCGGATCTGGAACTTTTGACGAGCTTTTCCATCAGCGTTTCCGCATCTGGCGGCGAGATGTTCCTGCACCGGTACCATGGGGCGTGGCGCAAAGAAAGCCTCGCCTCGCTGGAAAGCCTGGAACCGATCCGTTTTGGCTCGATTGGCTCCAGATCCGGCGACGGCTGGTTTCCTTTCGCGGCGTTGGAAGCTGGACAGTCTCAGTGCTTCTGGGCTTGTTCCCTCGAATGCGATTCTTCCTGGCAAATGGAAATGGATTGTCCGGACAATTGTCCGGCGGACAATCGCCCGGGCGATCGCCCGGTTTGTTTGTCCGGCGGGATGGCGGATCGCGAGTTTGGACATTGGCTGAAACGGATTGAGCCGGACGGAAGTTTTGAGACGCCGCACGCTTACGGGACAGTTTGCGTGGGCACGATCGACGGCGCGGCGCAAAGGCTTTTGCGTGCCCAGACGCGCGGCTGGCGGAATTTGGAAAATTGTCCGGTTGTTTACAGCGCGCCTTGTGATGATCTGGCGTCTGTGCGGGAAGCGGCTGACAAACTGAAAAACCGGGGCATTGATTGTTTCATGTTGGAAGCGGGCGATTGGAACGTCGGCGGGCAAACCATTCGAAGCTGGTTTCAAGAGGCGGCTTTTACGCTACAGGAACGCGGCTTTGCGCTGGGCGCTGGCTTTGCGTTTGAGGAATGCGCGGTTGAAAGTGACGCTTGCCCAAAAGAATGGCGGCTCACCCGCGACGGCGTCGTTCTCCGTGCGGGCAGCCGCGTTTTTTTGGACTTCCGGAAACCGGAAGCCGGAGATTTCATGGTGGAAACCATTACACGCTTCCTGCGTGAAAATAAATGCGCGTACTTAAAAGCCGATTGCGAGGAAACGATCGGAATCGGCTGTGACGGCGCGGAGTCTCTAGGGGAAGGGTTAAGGGTTTATCGGGAGGCGGTGAAAAATTTTTATCAACGGATCAGACAGGCCGCGCCGGAAACGGATTTGGAGATTTGCCACGCCACGGATCATCCAGCGGTGGCCGCCGATCGCGCGCGGCTGATTCCGGCGCGCGCGAATTGGGTTTGGGCCGCGCCGCGCCCTGGAGAGCCGGAAGGCCGCGCGTATTACGCGCTTGCGTCCGGATTCTATGGGCGCATGTGCCTGTCGGGAGACATTTTGCAGCTCACTGAATGGCAGCACGCGCGGATTGACGAGGCGCTCGCGCTTTACCGCAAAGTTTTTCACGTCATCCGCGACGGAGAAACGCAGTATATCAACCGGCGGGGTGCGCCACCCCGGCAGGGCGCGCCGCCCAGGTGGGGCGAACAAAATCCCTCGGGCTGGCAGGCGCTTCTCCGGCGGACGGAAGGCGAGGCGCTGGTTCTGGTGCATACTTTTGGCGGAGAGACGCCAGACAGCGTTATCCTGACGCTGGAGGGGCGCTGGAAACTGGAGGGCGGGTTTTACCGGAAAACGATAACGCCGGACGCCATAGCCAGGGAGAGCCGGACAAAAATTCGCGTTGCGGGCCTGAAACGATATGACGGCGTGGCGCTGTATTTCAAAACTACGATTTCAATTCTCCCAGCACAATCGGCACAGTGATGTTCTGGCCGTCGCGGCTTACCGCAATTTGAATTGTGTCGCCCACATGATAATTTTTCATGACAGCGTTGTAACTGGCCAAATTTGTCACCGCGGCGCCGTCAATGGCGGTGATTCTGTCGCCGCTCCGCAATTGGTTGTTTGCTGACGCGGAAATATAGAGGCCGATCTGCGTCACGCGGTACTGCATCGCCCTCTGCGCGGAGGAAATGTCCACCAAAGTCAAACCTGCATCTATCCGGCCTTTGACATATCCAAATTGTATGATGTCATTCATAATGGATTTCACTGTATTGATCGGAATGGCAAAACCAATGCCTTCTATGTTAGAGCCAGAGGACTTAGCGTTGACCACGCCAATGATTTCTCCAGAGAGATTGAACAAGCCGCCCCCTGAATTGCCGGGGTTGACGGCGGCGTCGGTCTGCATCAGAGTCATGTTTTCGCCGTCTATGTTGATATCCCGATCCAAGGCCGAAATAATGCCGCAGGTTACGGTGCCGCCCAGTTCGCCCAGCGGGTTGCCCACGGAGATGGAGGTCTGGCCCACCACCAGTTTGGCGGAATCGCCGAACACCACAGGCGTTAATCCGGCGGCGTCGATCTTCAGCACGGCCAGGTCGGTTTTAGCGTCCACGCCCCGGACGGAAGCGGGATAGGTCTGGCCGTTCGCCAGCCGCACGGTGATACTGTTGGCGTCGGTGACGACATGATTATTCGTGGCAATGTATCCGTCTGTGGAAACAATGACGCCGCTGCCCGCGCCTTCTTGGACAGCCTGGCGCAGCCAGGGGTTCCGCACGGCCGTTTCGGTGGAGATCTCCACCACGGATTGTTTCACAGCCGCCGCGGCTTCCGCGATCGTCATAGGCCCACTGGCGCCCGCGGCAGATAAACTGACAATTGCGTTGTCGTCCGCGCCGAACGTACTGTCAGAAAACGCGCCGTCAAGCGTCTGCTCCGTGAAGGCTTCGCCGCCGCGCTGCAACCGGTTGGAAACATAGCCTCCGGCAAAGCCGAACACGCTGGACGCCAAAACGCAAGCCGCCAATGCCAGCGCGGAAAAATTTTTTTTGTTTTGAGACATACTCAGCATCCTTTCGTATCTGATCAAATCGTATCTGAATCAAATCAAAAATGCGGGCAGAGCATGACGCCCGCCCGCTTTCGCTTACGATAAGTATCGCGGCGCTATCTTCTTCCGCCCCGTCCAGAATCATTATTCGACCAGGGCCAATCTTCGGCCGCTGAAGCATCGGGGCAGCTCTTGGGGAGAGCGCTGCTGGAATCACTGGTTCCGGGCATGGCGTACCAGCTGCCATAGGCGCGATCCTGCGGCGCCTGCTGATAATACCGCACTTTCGGCGCCATAAGGGCCCGCATGGCCAAAACATGCCGCGTCATGGCGAGCGGCAGCGTGCTTCCTACGAAGAATCCCGCTAAAAAACCCACCAATAAACCGGCGATCAGCCGTTTATGGTGATAGATGAAATGTTTTTTTCTTTGCCACAGCGACGGGCAGGGCGGCGCAGGCACAGCGGCTGGCGGGAGAGGGGCCGCAGCTGGCTCATTCGGCACGGGCGTGTTTGGATCTCTGTATTCACCATCCAATATTGAACATCCTTTCTCCTTCTGAGAATACTTTCAGTATACATGGTAAACCTTAAAATCCTCTTAAAAAAAAAGAAAATTTTGCGGTTTGCCGGCGCGTAAAATTGCTATGAGCGCCGCGGCATGTTATAATGCAGACACGGAAGCAGCAAGTGCGGAAGAAACAGGTGAACGCTTGAACAATTTGACGGGTAAAAAAGTTGTATGGGCCGCGTTGGCGCTTGTTCTTTTTTTGGCGATCATGGTTTTTTTTTACGCGTCTTCGCGGCGGATGGATCAACGCGAGGCAGACATATCTCCTGTGGTGACTGTCGCGCCGACGGAACAGCCTCCCGGCGAAGCGCAGACAATGCCGCCTTATATCAGCCCGGCCTTTCTGGAAGAGGATGACGACTGGCCTCTGTCCGAACGGTTGTTCGGACAACTGTCCGGGCAATCGCCTGGACGATCGCCCAGCCCGGTTAAATCCATGGAAGAGGCGCGGAAGATCACAGGGAACGCGGCGGCGGCGGCATGGCAATATTATCAAAACTATCATCAACAGGCGGAATACGTGACCAGAAATGGCTTCCTGTTTGAAATGCCGTCGCAGTCATATATCACTGCGGAAATTTTGGAAGGTTTGGAAGGCTTCGATCCGCAATACGCCGCCGAAGACGTCATGATTCTGTTTATCCGAAACGAGGACGCGCAGCCATGGTTTTCCGTGGATAATACAGAGCCCAGCGCCTTTGTGATCTGCGCCGCTTATGCGATCGCGGATGGATATTGCCTGTCATACGCGGATCAAACGGCGCTGGCGCCGTCAGACGCAATCGAGGATCTGCTGGCGCGGTATAGCAGCGTTCACGGGCCGATTGCCCGCGTAAGCAGCGCGGACGGGGCATACATGAGCGTTTTGTCTGCCATTGAAGAGCGGGCCGGCCCTGTCGACGTGCGCTATATGGAGGGAGATGAAAAATATATTTCAGCGGTGGTCTCCGTCAGAAGCAATCCGCTGGATGTGCGGGAACTGATCCTGGAGCGAAGCGTGGACGGCTATCAAATTAAGATCGATCAAATTGAAACGTTTGAGCGGAAATTTGCCGCCATCAATCAGGCGGCGCCTGATCTCAACCTGCGCATGGTGCCGCCGTATAATTTGGCCGCGGATTTGAAATACTTAAAGTCAGATTTTTCCAGCCTGGTGGGTTCCATTCGGCAATCTGGGACGATCGCGGAAGAAGACGCCCCTGTTTTTATCTCGGGCGACGATGAATTTGTCTATATGGAATTTATTTCGGGAGAGCGCTTGCTGGCACATTGCGGCGAGGCGGCGGCTGAAAAAATGGAGTGGAAGATTTATCCTGTGCTGTCCTATGACGACGCATACATCCGTATGAAGGAATTATCCAGGTTTAGCCCCCCGCCTTATTTTTTAATAAAGCAGGGGTAACAGCGGCAGAATAAAAGGGAACATAGATTAAGGAGGAAAAACATGGGCGTTGAACGGCTCAATACGAGCAACTTTAAGGAAACCATCGCCAACAGCCAAATCCCCGTGATTGTGGATTTTTACGCGGACTGGTGCCAGCCATGCAAGCGGCTCTCCCCTGTTCTGGAGGAAATCGCGACCGAGAACAAAGGCAAGCTCAGCATTTACAAAGTCAACACGGATCAAGATCCGGATCTGGCCATAGAATATCAAGTCATGGGGATACCCAATATCATTTCGTTTAAAAATGGGCAGGTTTATAAAAGAGTGGTCGGCGTCGCGCCAAAAGAAGAACTGATCAATTTGGTGCATTAAATTATACTCGTATAAACGAAAACCGGCGGAGGATCAAATCTTATGAATGGGCTTGCAACCTCGGCGCCAGAGGGAGGCTGCAAGCCCATTTCTATCCGCTCTGCGTTAGTGATTGTATTCCACAGCCACGCCGCTTTTATTATAATTGGCCCGGCTCCAAAGGATGTTTAAATCGGTCACGTTAATGAAGCCGTCGCCATCCAGGTCGCATAGCGCATTGACGTCTGGCGACGCCGCGGATTTATTATAGTTTGGACGCGACCAGACGGTATTCAGATCGCTGACATTAATCTGCCCGTCGCCGTTTAAATCGCCGACAAGCATTGTTATCAGTTTTACCGGCTCCCGGTTGTCTTGCGTCAAGTCGATGCTGTGGTCAGTCACAGTAATGTTGTTTACGGTATAGGAAGTGTGCGCGGGTTTGGTGATGCGCAGTATATAGGTTCCTGGGGCTACGCTGGGAAATTGAAAGCTCTGCTCAACCGGTCCAGACTCGTCCGTGGCGGCAATGGTTTCTGTGTAGACCGCCAAACCGTTTTGAAGAAGCTGAACCGTGGCAGGCGTCTTGGGATTGTATGACTTTATTTTTCCGCTGAGGAGAAAAATTTCCTGCGGATTCTTCTGCGGATAGAACACAAATCCACCGGGTTCGGGATAGGTTACAGGATCTCCCAAATGTTCATACCCAATCACACTTTCCGAGGACTGTATGTAGTTGTGATAGCACCAAAGCTCTGTCAGCGCGGTGTTACGCGATACATCCAGCGCTGTCAATTGGTTGGAACTGCAATAAAGAATTTTCAGCGCGGTGTTACACAACACATCCAGCGCCGTCAATTGGTTGGAAGAGCACCAAAGCTCTGTCAGCGCGGTGTTACACGACACATCCAGCGCTGTCAATTGGTTGGAAGTGCAACGAAGTTCTGTCAGTGCGGTGTTATTTGACACATCCAGCGCTGTCAATGGGTTGAAATTGCAATAAAGAGTTTTCAGCGCAGTGTTATTTGATACATCCAGCGCGGTCAATAGGTTGGAACTGCAAGAAAGCTCTGTCAACGCGGTGTTACGCGACACATCCAGCGCTGTCAATTGGTTGGAACCGCAAGAAATATCTTCCAACGCGGTGTTATTGGATACATCTAGCGCTGTCAATTGGTTGCCATAGCAACGAAGATCTTTCAGCGCGATGTTACGCGACACATCCAGCGCTGTCAATTGATTACCATAGCAGTAAAGCACTGTCAGTCCCGTAAAATATTCTATCCCTGTTAAGTCCGCTATTTGCTGATAAATTAAATCCAAGCTGGTTTCAGCGGCCATTTGCGTCATTTCGTCTTCTGTTATAAAACTTGAACCGCTCTTGCCGCCGGCATACCGTCCCAGGACTATGGCCCTAAAATTTGCATCAGGAAACGCCTGTTCGTAAGTTACCGGCGGTTCCCCCAAAGATAAAGTCTCCGCCGCCAGCGGAAGTTCATTGGCAAAAACGACCGCCGCGGTCAATGCGACGATCGCCGCCAGCGTGTAAGATAAAACCCTTTTCCCTCGTCTGCCCACGATAAACCCCTCTCTTGTTAGAAAAATATGGTACGGATTTTATTTTACAGTATCTGGTGATATTTGCAAGAAAAAAATGTGCGTGTGCTTATCTGATACGCAGGCGAACATAGTTCGCCTCCATGGAAAATGCTTCTATTTGTGAATATAAGTCAAAAAAGAGCCGTGCGCGCGGCTCTTTTTTTCACGAGATATATTTTTTCATATTCTTCAGGGCGCTTTTCTCCAGGCGGCTGACTTGCGCCTGGCTGATGCCGATTTCGTCCGCCACTTCCATTTGTGTTTTTCCCTCGTAAAAACGCAGATTCAGGATCAATTTCTCCCGGTCGTTCAGACGCTTGAGCGCTTCGGAGAGTGACAAATTTTCCAGCCAGCTACTGTCCGTGTTGCGTTCGTCACTGACTTGATCCATGACGAATATGGCGTCATTACCGTCGTGATACACGGGTTCGAAGAGCGAGATGGGATCCTGTATGGCGTCCAGCGCGAATATAACGTCTTCTTTGGGGAGATCCATTTCTTTGGCAATTTCTTCGATGGTGGGTTCTTTGGAATTTTTGTTGGTTAGTTTTTCTTTCATTTGGAGCGCTTTATAGGCCGTGTCCCGCAGGGAGCGGCTGACGCGGATGGAGTTATTATCGCGAAGATAGCGGCGGATTTCACCAATGATCATAGGAACAGCGTAGGTGGAGAATTGAACGCCTTGCGTAATATCAAAATTATCGATAGCTTTAATCAGCCCGATGCAGCCGACTTGAAAAATGTCGTCTACATATTCCCCTCGATTGTTAAACCGCTGAATGATACTGAGTACAAGGCGCAGATTGCCATATATGTATTTTTCCCGGGCATCTTCATCGCCTTGCATGATTTTTTCAAAGAGCTGTTTTTTTTCATCTCCCTTAAGCACAGGCAGCTTGGATGTATTCACACCGCAAATTTCTACCTTGTTGTTGAGCATAAGTTTCCCTCCGAAAAAATTCAAATGGCATAACATATAAGAATCTTTTCCCAGGGAGAAAAATTTATACTTGGAAAATAATATCAGAAAGGCCGGGGAATCCCCCGGCCTTGTGTTTACGCCATGCGTTAGATCATTTACATCATGCGCCCACATGACAGGCAGAACTTGGCGCTTGCTTCGTTTTCGGCCCCGCAAAAACCGCAGGTGTGGCCCGTCCGGCCCGCAGGCCGTGCCTGGGCGGCAGCAGGTGTGACCTGTACAGGTGTGACTTGCGCGGCAGCAGGTGTGACCTGTGCAGGCGCGGCCTGAGCGGCAGGCGCCGCCTGGGCGGCATTGTCCATCCGGGCGCCGCACTTGGGACAGAACTCCGCGGAACGGTCAACGGATCTGCCGCATTGAGAGCAAGTCTTCACGCCTCTGATCTGATCGAGCTGATTCCGCGTCTCCCGTATTCTTTTTTCTGTGTCCACAATGTCCCGGTATCTATCGTCAAAGAATTTGCCCAGACTGCCGCCGTAAGCGTAGATTTCATGGACTTTTTTGCCGATATCCATATAGATTTTTTTTAAGTTCTCTTCCTCGGAGGTCAAAGTGAGAGAGAGCTTTGTACTTTTCAGCAGTTCGCCGGATGTTTTTGTCACTGTTTTTGTCATCCGCATCAGCGTGTCTTTCAAGCCGTCCATTTTTCTCATCCCTTTATGCAAATGGTTGGATCCAGATTGGATAATCGATATTACAAAATACGCCGCGCCGGAAGGATGGTATGACGATGGCGTGAACGCGCGTGAAAGAGTATAAAAAAGGATTACTTTACCCACAATAATAAAGACTCAAAACTAAAGAAGGCGGAAAGGGACGCTGAGATGATGACGATCCAAAAAACGGCGCGGCAGCAAAACACACGCAAAAAAATCATTGTTCTGATTATTCTTCTCGTCATGATGGGCGGGGGCCTCTTGATCGCGCGCCTGACGGGTTTGATTGGGCAAAGCCGCGTTTACCGGGCTACTTTCGTCGGCTTTAATTCGGCTTTGAACCTGAGAGAAATGGCTTAGAGAGGGCTTAGACGCAGCATGGACATTTATATCAAGCCGGAGAAAAAATTTTCCGTGAAAGAAAAACGCAAGATATTCATAGGAGATCTGGCGGATGTTGTCGCGCCTTCGGAAGCCGCGAAAAAAATTCGGAATTTGTCCGTTTTGAAAATCAGCTCCGATCAAAGGGGCAGCTACCTCGTGCGCGTGACGGATTTGGTGCGCCTGATTCAAAAAAACTATCCGGCGGCCACTGTCAGCAACCTGGGAGAAATGGACACCATTGTCGAATATGAACCGAAAAATAAACAGTCCAGCCCTGTTTTCACCTGGATCAAGATTGCTTTTGTCGTTCTGGTTCTTTTAACAGGATCCGCCACAGCCATCATGAGTTTTCATACCGACGCGCAGATCCCACAGGTCTTTCAAAACTACTATAAGATTTTTTTCGGCGAATCCAAAGAGAAGCCGCTGCTGATGGATATTCCGTATTCCATCGGCCTGGCGGCGGGCATCATTCTTTTTTTTAACCATATTTTCGGAAAAAAAATCACGTCGGATCCCACGCCGATTGAAGTGGAAATGACTGTCTACGAAAACGACGTAACAGACACGGTTGTGGAAAAACTAAAACCTTGATAAAATCTTGAATCCATTGTTCAAAAAGGGAGGACGTTGGTATCCATATTTTTAAAACGCTGTTGTCTATTCTGCTGGGTTTTGGTTCCGGGGCGGTCATTTCCGGCGCGGTGTTCGCTTTTATTTCGATTTTAAACGTTGTGCCGCGCATGGCGCAGAAAACAGATACAAAGCAGTTTATCCGCCTTTATGAGGAAGCGATTATTTTCGGCGGCATCGCGGGATGCGTGGAAGGTTTTTTTCAATTTCCCCTGCCCATCGGAAAAATTTTTGCGGTCGTCATCAGCTTTTGCGTGGGTGTGTTCTACGGATGTCTGGCCGTATCGCTGGCGGAGGTGCTGGATGTGATTCCCATCCTGACCAGGCGGGGAAAAATTCAAAAGGGTCTGTCTTTTTTTATTTTGGCGATTGCGCTCGGCAAACTCATGGGTTCACTTCTGTATTACGTGATCCCGGGGTTCTATAAATTGGAAGGGTGACATATGGAGTCGTCGGAAAGCGCGAAGAAGCAATACCAGGATTTGGTAGAGGAAATTTCTCCGAACAGCCGCTTATGGGTGGACTGCTTGAAAGCTTTTGTGACAGGCGGGCTGATTTGCTGCGTCGGTCAATGGCTCAATAATCTGTTGATCGCCGCGCGTGTTTCGAAGGACGCCGCGGGCACATACACAGGCGTTATTTTGATATTTTGCGGCGTTCTGCTGACTGGCCTGGGATATTATGACAAGCTGGGCAAGTACGCGGGCGCGGGCACGGTGGTGCCGATTACGGGGTTCGCCAATTCTGTCGCCGCGCCAGCCATTGAATTTAAAAAAGAGGGATTCGTCCTGGGCATGGCCGCGAAAATGTTTCTCGTCGCCGGGCCCGTGATTGTCTATGGCGCGCTGGCGTCTGTGCTGGTGGGGCTGTTCTATTATTTTTCACGATAGGAGCGACATGGATAAACATATAGGCAAGCAAAGCATACGCTTTCAAAACCCGCCCGTCATTGTCTCTGTTTCTTCGGTGGCTGGCCCGAAAGAGGGAGAAGGCCCGCTGGGATCGCGTATGGACAGAGTTTCGCAGGATATTCTTTTGGGAAAAGAGACATGGGAAAAAGCGGAAAGCGAGTATGTGCGTCAGGGCATTGAATTGGCCGTTGAAAAATCCGGCTTGCCCCTCTCCGGCATCCAGTACATTCTGGCAGGGGATCTGCTGAACCAGGCGATAGGCACGTCTTTCGGCGTCCGTTCCCTTCAGCGTCCGTTTTTGGGGCTATTCGGCGCGTGTTCCACCATCGGAGAGGCCATGATGCTGGGCGCGGCGCTGGTGGACGGTGGCTTTGCGGATTATGTAGCGGCCTCGGCGTCCAGCCATTTCTGCTCGGCGGAAAAAACTTTCCGATTTCCCCTCGAACTGGGTAGCCAAAGGCCGCCTACGGCTTCCTGGACTGTGACGGGCGGCGGGGCGATGATCATCGGCGCGCCGGAGGCGGAGCCGGGCCGATACGGCGCCTGCGAGGAATGTCCGCGCGTTACGGCAGCTACGACCGGCAAGATCGTGGATATGGGCATTAAGGACGCGAACAACATGGGCGCCGCTATGGCGCCGGCGGCCGCCGATGTTTTGACGCGTCATTTTGAGGATCTGAACATCAGGCCGGAAGAATACGACGTGATCGCCACCGGGGACTTGGGACATTTTGGCCGGGAAATTTTGTTCCGGCTCATGCTGGAGGCGGGCTATGATATCAGCGGCAATACGACGGACTGCGGCATCGAAATTTTTGACCGGGACCAGCAGGACACGCACGCGGGCGGAAGCGGATGCGCTTGTGCCGCTGTGACTTTTGCCGCGTATTTTTATCCGCAATTGTGCAGCAAAAGAATCAAAAAATTTTTACTCGTCCCAACAGGCGCGCTGATGAACAGCACCACTGTTCAACAGGGCGAGTCGATCCCCGCCATCGCGCATGCGGTCAGAATTGAAGCGGGAGGCGTTTAAATGGATTATGTAAAGGCATTTACGGTTGGGGGGCTGATTTGCGCCGCCGGTCAAATCCTGATCGACAAAACAAAAATGACGCCCGCCCGGATATTGGTGATGTTTGTGGTTTTGGGCTGTCTGCTCGGCGGACTGGGGATATACGACAAGCTGGTGGATTTTGCCGGCGCGGGCGCGACGGTGCCGCTGCCGGGCTTTGGCAATTTACTGGCCAAAGGCGTAAAAAAAGAAATCGACGCGCAGGGATTTATCGGCATTCTGACTGGCGGGTTCAAGTCTATGGCGGCTGGCGTTATGGCGGCTGTGCTGTTTAGTTTTGCGGCTGGACTGCTCTTTAACGCTAAGGAGAAATAATCATGCTCAGCACCTCTTTAGACGAAAATATCCGGCAATTGGAAGACACTTTTCACGATTGCGGAGACTTGGTAAAAAGAAAAATTCCCATCGGCCAGCATAAAGACATTTGGATTTATGTCGCTTACATCGATATGCTGATTAACCGTGAGACCCTTGAAAGCCACGTTCTCAATCCCTTGATGGTGTTTGTCTGGGAAACGCCGCCGAAACCGGAGGACCTACAGACGGATCTGCTTCACACTTTGACCGATTGCGGCTTTACGACCGCCGATGTGCGGGAAAGCGGCGATCCGGCACAGCTTTACAACGCCATATTAAGCGGCGACACGGTTTTTTTTGTGGACGGCGCGGCGTCCGCAATCATTATTTCCACGAGAGGCTGGCCGAGCCGGGGCGTATCCGCCACAGACACCGAAGTGACGGTGCAGGGCGCGAAAGACGCGTTTACGGAATCCTTGCGGATGAACACCATGCTGATCCGGCGGCGTATCAAAGACACGAAGCTGAAAGTGAAGCAGCTCAGAATTGGAAGCCGGACACAAACCGACGTGGCGCTGATGTATCTGGAGGACGTCGTCCGGCCCGCTGTTTTGGAAGAAACGCTGCGGCGCGTGAAAAGTATAGACATAGACGGCATTTTGGACAGCGGATACATCGCGCAGATGATCGCGGAAAATAAGATCTCTCCCTTTCCACAAGCGCAAATCACGGAGAGGCCGGACAAAGCTTCGGCGGCTGTTTTGGAAGGCCGCATTGTGATCACCGCGGACAATTCCCCGTTCGTGGTGATTGTACCGGCCACGCTGAACACGTTTATGCAAGCGGCGGAGGATTATTACCAGGGCTGGCAGATTATGTCGTTCATCCGGCTGATGCGTTATGCGGCTGGGATTCTGTCGGCGTGCTTGCCCGGCCTTTACATTGCCATCGCCGTCTACCATCCCTCCATGATCCCGGCGCTGCTGATTTATAAAATGGCGGGCGCGCGGCAGTCCGTGCCGTTTCCGACGACTCTGGAGATTCTGATCATGGACTTGGCGTTTGAACTTCTGCGGGAAGCGGGGCTACGTCTGCCTGGCCCTCTCAGCGGCGCCATCGGTATCGTTGGGGGCCTGATCGTGGGTCAGGCGGCTGTGGAAGCGGGGCTGGTCAGCCCCATTGCCGTCATAATCGTCGCGCTCACGGGCATCTGCGGCTTTGCCATTCCGCATTTTTCTTTGGTCTCGGGGCTGCGCCTTTCAAAGTATTTCATTTTGATCTGCTCGGCTGTGCTAGGGCTTTTAGGGTTTTGGGCCAGCGTTCTGCTCGTTTTAAGTCATCTCGTTTCTCTGCGGAGCTTTGGGTTTCCCTATTTGTTTCCAATGACCGCGGGAGAAGTCAATCATTACAGTGATTGGAAAGACACGCTGTTCCGCGCGCCGCTGTCCGCCATGAAAAAGAGGCCCATTTTCGCCAACCCCGCTGAAGATGTCCGGATGCATGAAGCAAAGAAAGGGTAGCAGTCTATGTTTTCTCTGAACCAAAAAATTTCCGTGCGGCAGCTTCAAGTTCTTTCTATCCTGCATGTGTTCGGCGCGGGCATTATCATGCTGCCCCGTCAGGCGGCGGCATACGGCGGCCAGGACGCGTGGATTATTGTTCTGCTTGCGGCGTGCGCCGCGCTGATTTTTACCTATCTGATGGCGACGGTTGGCCGAAAATTCCCTGCCGATTCTTTTGTGAGCATGACGGCCCGTCTGCTGTCTGCGCCGGTGGGCAAATGCCTGGCCGTGCTTCTCGCGCTGAAACTTATTTTGAGCTGTGGGCTGGCGCTGCGTTTGTTCAGCGATATTCTCCGGCAGACGATGATGCGGAACACGCCATGCTTCGTTGTCTGCGCAGCCATGGGGGCTGTGGGCGCGTATACAGCCGCTAAGGGCTATGAGACGCGCGCCCGCATGGCGCAAATTTTATTTCCGCTGATTTTATTGCCAGTGCTGATCGTTTTTTGCCTGGCGGCGTTTGAAGCGGACTTTTCGAATTTAAAACCCGTTTTCAGCACGCCGCCGCGCGATATGTTCATGGGCGTTTTTCGTTCCAGCGCCGCGTTTAACGGCCTTGAACTGATTCTGCTCATTCATCCTTACGCCAGACGCCCGGACGGTGTCCGGAAGGGCCTCATGCAAGCGATGATTTTTAGCGGCGTTTTGATGGCGCTGATCACCGGCATCACCATCGCGCGCTTAGGCGCTATCGATGTCACGAGACAACTCTGGCCTGTTTTGGAAATGATGGGTTTAATTGACTTGCCAGGTTCTTTTATTGACAGACAGGATGCGCTGGTGATGAGTTTTTGGATCCTCTCCACCTTTGCCGTCGTCAACTGCGAATTATTTTTTTCTGCGCTCTTATTCAAAGACACAGTGGGAAAAGGAAAACATGCCTATTATATTATAGCCTGTCTGGCGGCCATTTTAGTCATTTCTTTCCTGCCGTTGAGCGCGGAGCGGGTCAATCAAATACAAACCTGGTTATACAGCACGCTTGACGTCGGATTTATGGCAGTACTGCCTATTCTGCTTCTGGCGGCGGCGAAAATCCGAAAAATAGGGGGCGCTTAATTCTTGCGAAAAAGGGCGTTCACAGCGCTTATCCTCTGTTTACTGACGACAGGCTGCTGGGATAAAGTCGAACTGGAAGACAGAGGCTTTGTGGTATCCATTGGCCTGGATAAATTTCAAGCGCAATCCGGGCGCCTGACTTTGACCGGCGCGGAACAGGACAATCAATACACGGTGACAGCCGTTATGCCCAATGGGATGGACATCAAGGAGAATGCGGTCAGCGATAAAACCAAATCCGTCAAAAGCGCCGACAGCGCCACTGTGTCCGGCGCGCTTCGCCTCATAGACATGGGTTCCAGCCAAAAACTATACTTAAAGCAAGCCAAAATGCTTTTATGGAGCGAAAGTCTGCTCCAGGACGAGAAGCTGTTCCAGCAAGCCCTGGACGCCATGGAACGCAGCCAGGACATCAGCCGGAAAATGTTTTTGATCGCGTCAAAAGAGCCAGCGTGGAAGGTTTTGAGCGCGCCTCTTGGCGGAGAACCTATGCTGGGCGTTTTTATGGAGAATTTTTATAAAAACAATGGCGGCGGCGGATCGATTTTGTTCCGGCAGATTTTACAGAAGACAATATCCGATTTGCGTTCTTCCGGATGCACGGTGATGCCTGTTTTGGAGATCAAAGATCTGGATCATCCCGAAAAAAAAGACGCGTCCACGGATAAAGCGCCGGAAGATACTGAGGCCAGTAGAATCATGCTGACCGGATGCGCCGTAATCCGAAATTATACGCTGGCGGGATATTTAAACGCGATCGAGACACGGGGCTATGAATGGATCGGCGGCCATTGCCGGGACGCTGAGATCAGTCTGCCGCGCGCGGAAGAGCAATGGCCGATGCGCGTGATCGAAAGCGGCGCCAAATTTTTTTTCTCGGAAGAGGGCGGCGCTTTGCGGTGTGATGTGGAGATTCACGTCACAGGCGACCTGGATGAGCATCATTTTACGGGCGCGTCTGTCAGCCTCGATCGAATGCAGGTTTACGCCGCTGAATTTGAAACGGCGATCGCCGGTGAGATTACGCGAACGGCGGATATTCTGCAAAAACAGTGGGGCGCAGACGCCTATCATTTCAAGGAAAGCCTGCGCAAAAAAAATTCTAATTTGTTCCAGCGCTATGGAGAGGATTGGGAATCCAGCTACAGGTCGATGAAAATCATCCCGCGCGTCCGCGTAGAACTCGTCAGCGCTGGATCAGTCCGATAAAATCGATAAAACCGATAAAATCCTTAAAGGAGAGAACATACATTGAGAAGATTATTATGGCTATGCGCGCTTTGCGCGTTTATCCTGCCTGTCACCGGCGCGGCCGGTGCGACCGATGCGACCGATGCGACCGATGCGACCGACGCGGTTAGCACAGCCGGCGCAATTGACACGGCCGGTACGGTTGACACGGCCGGCGCGGCAGAGGCTGTGGAATCTGACGCCGCAATAGATACGGAGACAATAGATTTGGACAACGCCGCGCTGGAATCCCTGCCGGAATCCGATTCGGCGTTGGCGAAGCGCGAAAAAACAGACGTGGTCTACCTGCCCATTCTGATGTATCATCAAATATCGCAAAAAGAATCCAAGTGGGGCGACTATGTGATCTCAGACAGGGAATTTGAAGACGATTTGCAATTGCTGAAAGAAAACGGCTATACAACCATCACGGTGTCTGATTTGCTCAAATTCATGAGGAAGAAACGCAAACTGCCGCCCAAGTCTGTGATGCTTACGTTTGACGATGGCTTTGAAAGTGATTATGTTTACGCTTTTCCGCTGCTGAAAAAATATAAGATGAAAGCTGTTTTTTCCGTTATTGGAAAGTATACGGATTTTTATTCCCAAGAAAATATTTCCAAGCACATCAACTACTCGCATTCGACCTGGGATGAGGTCATTGAAATGCACAAAAGCGGTTTGGCGGAATTTCATAATCACAGCTACGACATGCATGTGATGGAAGGCCGCCGCGGCGCGCTGCGTAAAAGAGGAGAGAGCCTGGAAGCGTATAAGCAGGCCGTGTCGGATGATTTAGGCCGCCTCAACGCGGCTTATGCAGAGCGCATCGGCGGCGTGCCAGAGGCTTTTACCTGCCCATTCGGCTGTTATAACGACACGTTGTGTGAAGTTCTCAAAGAGCTGGGGTTCAGCGCCGTTTTGACGTCTTATCAAAAGATCAACAAACTGACCGGCGATCCCGAAGAAATGTATCATTTAAACCGATTTGTCCGGGCGCACAACCGCAACATACCCAAACTGGTGGAAAGCTGGAACGTGTTGTTTGAAATGGTGCCTGCGGCAAAGACGAACAGAACCAAAATTGATTCCCCCTAAAAGAACATTACAACTAAACTGCCGCCCGCTTTAGCGAGCGGCAGTTTAAAATCGCCGGAATGTCATTTTCCCAGGGCGCGCATAGCCGCGTGTGCGGCGGCGGCGCCATCGGAAGCGGCTGTCACCACCTGCCGCAGCGTTTTCCGCCGGATATCTCCCGCCGCAAACACACCTGGAACACCTGTATACATGGTTTCGTCGGTGAGGATGTATCCATAATCGTCGAGCCGCAGGCTGTCCTTAAAGAGGGCGGTATTGGGCACGGCGCCAATGGCGGCGAACACGCCGCTGACAGACAGAACCCGTTCAGAACCGTCACGGTTTCGCACCCGAAGCGCTTCCAGGCGATCGTCTCCGATCAATTCTGTAACTTGGCTGTTCATGAGCCGTGTCACATTGGGGGCGTCCATCAATTTGTCGACCTCCGCCTGCGCGGCACGAAATTCTTCCCGTCTGTGAATGATAGTGACTTCGCGGCAAAGGCGGCTTAAATAAATCGTTTCTGTGAGGGCCGAATCGCCGCCGCCCACTACGGCGACGTCCCGCCCGCGGAAAAAATTGCCGTCGCAAGTCGCGCAATAGGAAACGCCTTTGCCTTTTAATTCATTTTCGCGCGGCAGATCCAGTGGGCGGGGGTTCTGTCCCGCGGCGATGATCACCGTGGCGCTTTCGTACAAGTTTTGACTCGTCTGGATTTTTTTGACAGGACCGGTCAGTCCCGCTTCTTTCACAGACTCATACGCGATGGCCGGTTGATAGGCCCGCACCTGCGCTTCGAGAGCGTCTATGAGTTCGCCGCCGGAAATGGCCTGTGAAAAGCCCGGATAATTTTCTATGGCGTGCGTGTTTATGATTTGGCCGCCCAGATACAGCTCTTCCAGCAAAAGAACATCCAGGCCATAACGGCGGGCGTAGAGCGCGGCGGTCAGGCCGGCGGGGCCCCCGCCCAAAATGATGATGTCAAACATGCTGTTCCTTCCCAGAAAATGAATCCTACACTTGAAAATAGAACGCATTTCCTATATAATGAATCAATCAAATATAAAAATATAATAAATAAATCCAAATGCATTTGTAGCTCAGTGGATAGAGCGGCCGCCTCCTAAGCGGCAGGTCCCGGGTTCGATCCCCGGCAAGTGCATTATATCGATCCATGACAAAAAAAACAAGTCAGGAGCGGTACAATGGGAAATTTATTGGAGCTGCAAAATGTATCCATATCTTTTTCCAGCGGGAGCCAGCGCGTCACGGTTGTAGAGGATGTAAGCTTCACGCTGGAGAGCGGGTTATCTTTGGGCATCGCGGGGGAGAGCGGCAGCGGAAAAAGTGTGACTTCACTCGCGATTATGCGTCTGCTGCCTCGGGACGTCTCCGCTGTCCAGGGCAAAATATTATTTCAGGGGAAGGACCTGCTTACATATCCGGAACGGGAGATGCGCCATGTTCGGGGCAATGAAATCGCGATGATTTTTCAAGAGCCAATGACTTCGCTGAACCCGATTATTCCATGCGGAAAACAAATTATGGAACCGCTGTTGCTGCATACATCCATGAATCGCAAGCAAGCGGCCCAAAAAACGCTTGCATTATTGGAACAGTGCGGCATTCCAGCGCCGGAAGCCCGGTTTCATGATTTCCCTCACCAGATGTCCGGCGGTATGCGCCAACGCATTATGATCGCCATCGCGCTCGCATGCGATCCCCGGCTTTTGATCGCGGATGAGCCGACGACCGCGCTGGACGTTACCATTCAGGCGCAGATTTTGGATTTACTGAAAAATGTAAAACGTCAGAGTTCGATGGGCGCCATCATGATCACGCATGATTTGGGAATCGTGCGCGATTTTTGTGACAGCGTGATAATTATGTACTGCGGCCAGATTGTGGAAAGCGCGCCGGTGGAGGATTTGTTTACGCATCCCGCGCATCCGTACACCCGTGGGCTGCTCAGTGCGATTCCCAAGCTGAGCGGCGTCCCTGGCGGACGCTTAGAGGCGATTGAAGGCATGGCGCCGGATATCGGCAGCATTCCGCCCGGATGCCGTTTTCATACGAGATGTCCTCATGCGGCTGAACGCTGCCGCCAAGAATCTCCGGAACTGCGGCCTTTGCCCGGCCAAGGAGACGGCCAGAGGGCCGGCGGGCACCTGGCGCGCTGCTTTTTGATGGGAGGAAAATGAAGGATAAAATAAGCGGATAAAATAGAAAATAACATGGAGGGTCAACATGGAGGCGCTGGTTGAGGCGAAGCAGGTTAAACAGCATTTTACAGTAAAAGTAAAGGGCCGCAAACTTTTACTGAAGGCGGTGGACGGCGTCAGCCTTTCGATATACAAAGGCGAGACGTTTGGCCTGGTTGGTGAAAGCGGATGTGGAAAGTCCACGTTCGGCAAGGCCCTGCTGCGCCTGTATGCTCTGACGGCAGGGCGCGTCCTCTTTCATTCCGCGGACATATCCGCGCTGAAAGGCGCGGCGCTGAAAGCGTTTCGGCGCGAAGCGCAAATGATTTTTCAAGACCCTTCCTCCTGCCTAAACCCCAGGCGCAGAATTGAAGATATCCTCACGGAGCCTTACGCGATTCACCGGCGGTTCACGCCTGTGGAGCAAAAGCGAAAAGCGGCGGAACTCTGCGATATGGTGGGGCTCTCCAAAACGCATTTATCCCGCTATCCCCATGAGATGTCCGGCGGGCAAAAACAGCGGGTGGGCATTGCCCGCGCACTGGCGCTGAACCCGCAGCTGATTGTATGCGACGAGCCTCTTTCGGCGCTGGATGTTTCCATTCAGGCGCAAGTCATCAATCTTCTGGAAGATTTGCAGCGGGAGTTTAGCCTGACGTACCTGTTTATCTCGCACAATCTCTGTGTCGTCAAACACTGCTGCCAGCGCGTCGGGGTGATGTATCTGGGCCGCGTTGTGGAGCTGGCCCAGGCGGACGAATTGTATGAGCGTCCCCTGCATCCGTACACACGGGCGCTGATTTCCGCCATACCTTCCGCGGAAGGCCGGGCGGGGGATGGCCAGAGGCGCGAGATATTGACCGGCGATGTGCCGAGCCCCCTGTCGCCGCCGCCCGGATGTTCTTTTCATACACGCTGCCCCGCCGTGACAGAGATCTGCCGGCGCGAACAGCCTCCCTTTACAGAAGTTTCCCCTGCCCATTTCGTGGGCTGTCATTTGTATCATTCATAATCCACAGGAGGTTTTTATGAAAAAAAGAATTTTTAGGAAAAAAAGTATGCTTCTCGCCGCCGCGCTGGCTCTGTTTGCCTTTGCCGGATGCGCGGGTAAAACAGAACCAGCGCCTTCATCCGCTCCCGATCCATCCGCAAACGCGGATGTGAGTGAAGAAGCGCCCGCAGCGCCGCAGCCGTTGGACGCCGCAAGCGAAAACACGGTAGTCATCGGCTGGTCCAGCGACTTGAAAACATTGGATCCCGGTCACGTCTATGAAGTGTTTGGCAACATGATTACCTACGCCACTTACGACATGCTCTTCCGTTTTGAAAAAGACGCGACAGACGCGCCCAAACCGTCTTTGGTCACCGAAGACTGGAGCTTGGACGAGAGCCGTACCGTCTATACCTTTCCATTGCGCGAAGACGCCGTCTTTAGCGCCAGCGGCAATAAACTGACCAGCGCGGACGTTCTCTTTTCCATTGAGCGGGTTCGGAATTTGAAATCCAACACCTACAGCTATGTGGAAGGCATCGCGGATGTGGCCGCCCCAGATGAGCGCACCATTGTCATTACGCTGACGGAGCCGGACGCTTCCTTTTTGACCAAATTGGCCTCCAATGCCTTTTGTGTTTTGGACAGCGAGGTCGTCAAGGCGAATGGAGGAACCAGTGCGGCGGACGCTGCCTCCGCCGATACGGCGCGGGATTATCTGGATCAGCATTCGGCGGGAAGCGGCCCATACGCCTTAGTCAGCTGGACGCCCAACGTCGAATTGGTGTTGCAAAAAAATCCCAATTACTGGGGTGAAAGCGGCAATGTGGATCGGTACATCCTTAAAGAAATCCCGGATCCCAACACGCAATTGCAAATGATTCAAAAAGGCGAGATCGATATCGCCTACGCGCTTTCCGCGGACAATATCAAGCAGCTGGAAAACAATCCGGATGTTCGCATTCTCAAAGGCCGCACAAGCGTCATTACATTTTTGATGATGAACAACGACGCGGCTGTCGGCGGGCCTGTCGCGAATCCAGATGTTCAGCAGGCCGTGCGCCGCGCGATCAACTATCAGGAGCTGCTGGATTTGTGCGGCGAAGGGGCGCTGCTGCCTATGGATTTTGTGCCCCTGGGCTTTGTGGGCGCGCTGGAAAGAGAAGCTGGCTATACCAATCTAGACGAAGCGAAGAGGCTGATGGAAAAAGCGGGGTATGCCGACGGCTTTGAAGTAACGCTGACCACCGCCAATTTTGATACAGAAGGAATGCAGTGGACGACTATCGCGCAAAAGATCCAGAGCGACCTCGCGAAGATTGGCATTACAGTGAAGGTGCAGACTTCTGAAATCGGTGTTGTGATCGATGAGTACCGGGAAGGCAAAAGCCCGTTTCTAGTCATGCATTGGAGTCCTGATTATCTGGATATCAACAACCAGATGGCATTCCTGCCCGGCGAGACGATTGGCCTCCGCGCCCACTGGCCTGCGGACGCAAACGCTGAAATGGTTGAACTCGGCGCCAAAATTAAAGTCGAAGCCGATCCGCAGCTCCGCGCGGAATGGTCTGAGCAGCTTCAGCGGCTGATGGCGGAAAATTCTCCCTACGCGTTTTTGCTGCAGCATCCCAAAAGCTACGCGGCCAGGAGCGTCCTCTCTGACTTATATTACAATGACATTGCCAAGGTGCAGTTAAAAGATATAATCGTATCGTAGTCCATCGCGAAACGCCGGCGGGGCACGGGGTTCTTATCGGTCCCCGCTTGCCTGGCCGGCGTTTTGAAATGGAACCGAAAGGAGGCGTTTTGCTTGCTGCGCTACACGGTTCGCAGGATTGCCCTGATGTTTGTACTGCTGATTGGCGTATCGCTGATGGTGTTTCTAATTTCGAACCTGGTGCCCAGCGATCCGGTAGCGGCGAACCTCAGCCAGACGGCGATGTCTGACCCGCAAGTGGTCGCCGTCTTTAAAGAAAAATGGGGGCTGGATAAACCAATACTGCAACAGTATTGGATATATTTGCAGCATTTGCTGAAAGGCGATTTGGGCGTTTCGATCCGCACCGGGCAGCCGGTCGCCGCCGACTTGATGCGCTATTTCCCCGCGACGGTTGAGCTCTCCGTTTTTGCCATGCTGATAGCCATCGTCTTTGGTATTTTATTTGGGGTATTATCCGCGGTGTTTCGGGATAAACCTCTGGATCAGGTTGTGCGGGGGATTTCCGTAAGCGGCGTTTCGATTCCCAGCTTTTGGTTCTCTCTGTTGATGCTGTATGTATTTTTTTATAAGCTGGGCTGGTTTCCCGGCCCAGGCAGGTTGAACGCGCGCGCTCCAACGCCTGTAGGCGGGACTGGGTTCTATGTCTTGGATTCGATTCTGAGCGGAAATTTCGCGCTGCTGTCCGACGCCCTGTCTCATTTGATTTTACCGGCGGTGGTGCTGGGCTTTTTTACGATGGGGCTGATTACGCGTCAAACGCGCAGCAACCTTCTGGAAGTTGCTTCCACAGATTACATACGCGCCGCCCGCGCGAAAGGCATGAGCGAAACGCGGGTGATTGTGCGCCACGCGCTGGGCAACGCGCTGATCCCGGTGATTACCGTCGCGGGGATGGGGTTTTGCAATCTCCTGGGCGGTATGGTGTTTGTTGAAAAAATATTTGCTTGGCCGGGCATCGGGCAGTACGCGTATTTATCTGCCACCACGCTGGACTTTCCGGCCATATGCGGCGTTTCACTTTTGGTAGCCGCCAATTATGTTGTCATCAATCTGCTGATTGATATCCTGTATGGAATCATCGATCCCAGAACGCGGTATCAATGAGGAAAAGGAGAGCGGAGTTCCTTGGGGCTGTTTAAATCCATCCTTCGTCAGCGCAATGTGATGTTTCGTATTGGGATGGGCATTTGTTTACTTTGGATTGTTGTCGCCCTCCTGACGTTCATTCTGCCGATTCAAGACCCTCTGTATCAAACTCCGGCGGATCGCTTTCAGTCTCCGTCCGGTTCGCACTGGCTCGGAACCGACAACTTAGGCCGAGACGTGTTCAGCCGCGTGCTGTGCGCCAGCCGCGTTTCCATTACGGCGGGGCTGATTACGGTATGCTTCTCGTTTCTGCTGGGCGCGGCGTATGGCGCGGTCGCCGGATATTCGGGCGGCGTCGTGGACGACGCGATGATGCGTTTAAGCGAGATGGTCATGTCTTTTCCGCCGCTGATTCTCGCTATGGTGATTGCCGCGGCGATGGGGCCAAGCGTCGCCAACTCCGTGCTGGCCATGGCCATTATCTGGTGGCCCAATTACGCGCGCCTGACCCGCAGCATCGTCATATCCGTCAAAAATAATGAATATGTAACGGCGAGCCGGATCATGGGCGCTGGGCGAATACGGATACTGCTCCGGGAAATTATGCCCAATAGTATCGGCCCGCTGATTGTTATGGCGACGCTGGACATCGGCAACGCGATCTTGATGTTTTCCGGGCTTAGCTTTTTGGGGCTGGGCG
>JAITPB010000159.1 GCA_031289625.1 Clostridiales bacterium
CATACCGAGATTATGCTGCGGCAGTTCGGGGCGGAGACACAAAAAAAAGACGGCCAAATCATCAGCCGTCCTGTCTCTATGCTGTACGCGCAAAAAATCACTGTTCCAGGCGACATTTCCTCCGCCGCTTTTTTTCTCATCGCCGGTCTGATCACACCGGGCGCGCGCCTCACTGTAACAGGCGTCGGCGTCAACCCCACGCGAACCGGATTGATAGACGCCCTGGCGGAGATGGGCGGCGCGCTCGAACTTTCCAACAAGCGATCCGTTGGGGGAGAACCTGTGGCGGATATATCCGTTTCTTGTTCCGCCTTAAAGCCCACCACGCTTTCTGGCGCGATCATTCCCCGGATGATCGACGAAATCCCCGCTTTCGCCGTGGCCGCACTTTTCGCGAAAGGCCGCACTGTCATCCGGGACGCCACCGAGCTTAAAGTCAAAGAATCCAACCGCATTCATACCATTGCGGAAGAGCTTGGCAAAATGGGCGGGCGCTTGACGGAAACCGCGGATGGTCTAATCATAGACGGCGGAACCCCGCTGCATGGAGCTGAAGTCAACAGCCATCAGGATCACCGCATCGCGATGAGCCTCGCGGTTGCGGCATTGGCGGCGGAAGGTGAGACGCGCATCATGGACAGCGGTTGTGTGGATATTTCTTTTCCAAAATTTTTTGAACAATGGTCCGATCTATAGGCTCACACACGGTGCGGCGCGTCACGGCCGCTGAGGAACAGCAGGTTCAGCACGCTCAACACAATGGCCGCGAAAAATGCCGTCCCGAATCCGTTGACGGAGAAACCTGAAACCACGTGTGAAGTCAGCATCAGCATCAGCGCGTTGATGACCAGGGAAAAAAGCCCCAGCGTGACGATGGTCAGCGGTAGGGTCAGCAGGGAAATAATGGGTTTGATCAGGGCATTGACAAGACCCAGCACCAGCGCGGCGATCATGGCGCTCATAAAACCGGACAGGGTTATCCCCGGAAAGAGCCATGCGATCACGTACAGGCAAATGGCGCTCAACACCCAGTTGATCAATAATCTTTTCATGAAGCGACCTCCTTTATCATTATTTTTGAATTCTTCTTATCCAAAATTACGCGAATTCGGCGGCCTAGTCTGAAATGAGCCGCCGCGATCGCAATCACGGTGACGCATATGGAATTTCCCATAAAACTTCAAAGCGGGCGGCCCAGGCGCGTTTCTGAAGAGGAACGGCTGGATCTGTTATGCCGCTATGAAACGGAACTGTTCGCGCAGGGTGTGCAAACCATCGCAGGCGTCGACGAAGTAGGACGCGGGCCTTTGGCCGGGCCGGTACTCGCCTGTGCCGTGATATTGCCGAAAGGGTTTCGCGTTCCTGGCGTGAATGACTCTAAAAAACTCTCTCCCCAAAAACGCGAGACGCTGGCGGCCATTATCCAGGAAAAAGCCCTGGCCGTGTCTGTCGGTATGAGCGGTGTCAGCGTCATTGACGAGATCAACATATTGCAGGCCGCCATGCAAGCCATGACAAAGGCGGTCAATGGCCTGCCGGTAAAACCGGAATTTCTTTTGATTGACGCGATGCAGCTGCCCCTCGCCATTCCGCAAAAATCGATCGTACACGGAGACGCGCTCAGTATTTCCATCGCAGCGGCCAGTATCGTGGCCAAAGTGATCCGCGACGCCATGATGCGGGATTATCATCAAATTTATCCAGAATATGGTTTTGACGCGCACAAAGGCTATGGAACTGCACGGCATATTCAGGAGATTCGGGAACACGGGCTGTGCCCGGTTCACCGTCAGAGTTTTGCCGCGAAGTTCACGCAGGATTGCTAGCGTCGTCTATAGGATACGCGAAGGAAGGATTTCTTATGCCGCTCCCCAATCATGAGAAAGGCGCGTTCGGGCAGAAGCTGGCGGAAGATTATTTGACGGCTGAGGGCCATGTCATTTTGGCTCGAAACTTTCGCTGCCCGTTGGGCGAAATCGATTTGATCTCTCGGGATCAGGAATATATTGTTTTTATCGAAATCAAATACCGTCGAACGCTTGCGCGCGGATACCCCAGAGAAGCGGTAGGCCCGGGCAAACG
The DNA here is from genome assembly GCA_031289625.1 of Clostridiales bacterium. GTDB lineage: Bacteria > Bacillota > Clostridia > Lachnospirales > WQUN01 > JAITPB01. The sequence goes on from JAITPB010000159.1 coordinate 2,083, forward strand.
GCGCACGATCAGCCGTGTCGCGCAGTATTATATTGTTCGCTGCGGTTTAGAGAATCAGGATTATCGCTTCGATGTGGTGGAGATTTTGGGAGAGATGAATCCCCACGCGCAAATCACGCACATAGAGAACGCGTTTTAAAGGGTGAAGTTATGCGGATCAAAGATCAAAACGGTGTACCGATCGCAGTGTTTCCTTCTTTTGAAGAAACTGGGCTGGTGCGTCATGGAATTTCCACAAGAACCGGCGGCGTTTCACAGGATGAATGGGCCTCGTTAAATCTGAGCTTTCACCGGGGCGACGATCCGGCGTGCGTGCGGGAAAATTTTAACCGCTTTATAGCGGCTCTGCGCGTACGCCCGGGGGACATGGTTTTTTCCGCGCAAACGCACGGCGTCCGCCTGCGCCGGGTATCCGCAGCGGATAGAGGAAAAGGATTGAACCCCAGCGATATTCAGGATGCCGACGGGCTGTACGCCCATGAACCTGACGTCGCCATTGTCACGTTTTTCGCGGACTGTGTTCCGCTCTTTTTTTTGGATCCGCGCCAAAAAGTTATTGCCGCTGCTCACGCGGGCTGGCGCGGTACGGCGGCGCGCATCGGGGCGATCACGGCGGAGACGCTGCGCGCGGTATACGGATGCAATCCCCAGGACATACTGGCGGGAATCGGCCCGTCCATCGGGCCTTGCTGTTTTCAGGTAGACGCGCCAGTTGCGGAGACGTTTTCAGCCCTGCCGGGCTACGAAGCTTTTGTGAAAGGGCCGTCCGCGGATCAAAAATATACGGTGGATCTTTGGAATTGCAATAAAATGACGCTGCTCGCCGCCGGGCTTCTGGAAAAAAATATCGACTGCGATCCGATCTGCACGTGCTGTCATCCTGAGCTGTTCTATTCGCACAGGCGGGATGGGGAGCGGCGGGGGAGTATGGCGGGTTTGATTACCTTATGAAAGAAAATTTTATAAAAGAAAATATTGTGATCGCGGTGGAAGAAAACAGCCCCGCCGGAAAACTCGGCGTCCAGCCGGGAGACGCTCTGCTCGCTGTCAATGACAGGACCGTCCGGGACGTGTTTGACTATCGCTATTGGATTCAAGAAGAAAAGTTATCGATTTTGATCCGCCGTTCCGACGGGGCGGAAAAGCGGCTCCACATCGAAAAAGATGAAATGGACGATCTGGGCCTCACGTTCGAGCGGGGGCTTATGGATCGGCCCAAGCGCTGCGCCAACCGATGCGTCTTCTGCTTAATCGATCAATTGCCGAAACACATGCGCCCGCCGCTGTATTTTAAAGACGACGATGCGCGGCTTTCTTTTCTGTCCGGCAATTACGTCACCTTGACCAACATGAGTGCGGATGAACTGGAGCGCGTGCTGTATTATCATCTCTCGCCGATCAACATTTCCGTACACGCCGCCGAACCAGACTTACGCGCGTCCATGATGAGCAATCCCAAAGCCGCCGAACTTTTCCCTATGATTGAAAAATTGTATGACGCGGGGCTTTCTATGAATTTTCAGGTGGTGCTTTGCAAGAACATCAACGACGGCGCTCATTTGGACAAAACCATAGCAGAATTAAGCCGGTTTATGCCACAGGCGGAAAGCCTTTCCGTCGTTCCGGCGGGCCTGACGAAACACCGCGCCGGTTTGCCCGCGCTGGATCATTTCAGCCGGGACGACGCTCTGGCTGTGCTGCGCCAGGTGGAAAACTGGCAGACGCATTTTCTCGGTCAGGGAGAAAGAAACAGCCGGTTTGTTTTCGCGGCGGATGAATTTTATTTGAAAGCGGGTCAACTTTGCCCGCCGGTTGAAACATATGAAGATTTTCCGCAGTTGGAAAACGGAGTGGGGATGCTGGCCCTCTTTGCGCGGCAGTGCGATCAGGCGCTGCGCAAAGCGAAGAGGCGGACGGATCTGAAAGCCTGGCCGATCGATCTTGTAACCGGTCAAGCGGCGGCGGCGTTTATGAAAAAAATATCCCATAAAGTGATGAAGGCGTTTCCGGACGCGCGGCTGGAAATTCACGCGATTGACAATGTTTTTTTCGGAGAAAATATTACCGTCTCGGGGCTTCTCACAGGGCAGGATATTCTGGCCGGGCTGAAAGGAAAATCTTTGGGACGGCGGCTGCTGATCCCGGCCAACGCCTTGCGGGACGGCATTTTTTTGGACGATATGACGCTGCGGGATTTGGCTGAACAACTGGATATACCCATAAAAGCGGTGAAAATAGACGGCGGCGCATTGATTCGCGCCTGGCTGCGCCCGGACTCATCCGGATGAATCCGGATGAGTCCGGAATAAAATCAAAATAAAATCGGGAGTTGATCAAATGCCCAAAGAAAAAGAAAAAGAGAAATTAGTGGAAGCCATCACCGACAGAGAAAAAGATTTCGCGCAATGGTATACGGATGTGGTGAAAAAGGCAGATTTGGCCGATTACTCCGAAGTCGGCGGGTGTGTCATTTTCCGTCCCTATGGCTACGCCATCTGGGAACTGATGCGCCAGCAGATGGATGAACGGTTTAAGGCCACCGGCCATGAAAACGTGTACATGCCGCTGTTGATTACGGAAAGTTTGCTGCAAAAAGAAAAAGATCATGTCGCGGGCTTCGCGCCGGAAGTGGCCTGGATCACGCATGGCGGTCAGGAAAAGCTAACGGAAAAACTCTGCATCCGTCCGACCTCCGAGACCCTGTTCTGCTCGCATTACGCGAACCTCATCCAATCTTACCGGGATTTGCCAAAACTGTACAACCAATGGTGTTCCGTGGTCCGTTGGGAAAAAACCACGCGGCCATTTCTCCGCACGCGGGAATTTCTCTGGCAGGAGGGCCATACCGCCCATGCCACCGCCGAAGAGGCGCAGGAGGAAACCATCCGGATGCTGAACATTTACGCGGAGTTCTGCGAAAATGTACTGGCGATTCCCGTGATGAAAGGGCAAAAGACAGAGAGCGAAAAATTCGCCGGCGCGATGGCCACGTATACCATTGAAAGTTTAATGCATGACGGCAAGGCGCTGCAATCCGGCACCACGCATAATTTCGGCGACGGATTTGCCCGCGCGTTCGGCATACAATACACGGACAAAAACAATCAGCTGCAATATGTCCACCAAACCTCCTGGGGATTTTCCACGCGGATGATCGGCGGGCTGATTATGGTACACGGAGACAACAGCGGCTTGGTACTGCCGCCCAATGCCGCGCCCGTGCAGGTGATCATTATTCCGGTGGCCGCGCACAAAGAAGGCGTGCTGGAAGCCGCAAAAGCAATGCAAGAAAGGCTTTCCAAAATTGTCCGGGTGAAAATGGATAACAGCGACCGATCCCCCGGCTGGAGGTTCAGCGAACATGAAATGAAAGGTGTGCCTCTGCGCCTTGAAATCGGCCCCAAAGATCTGGAAAAAAATCAAGCCGTTCTCGTGCGGCGAGACACCGGCGCCAAAACGATAGTCTCCCTGGACGCGATGGAAACCGCCGCACCCGCTCTTTTGACGGAGATTCAGGCCAACCTGCTGGCCCAGGCCCGCCAGCGTCTTCACGAGCGAACCTACACCGCCGCGGACGCGGAGGAAATGCGTAAAATCTTAGACGCGTCGCCAGGATTTGTCAAGGCGATGTGGTGCGGCCGCGAGGCCTGCGAAGATCAAATCAAAGAACAAACCGGAGCCAGCTCTCGCTGTATCCCTTTTGAGCAGGAACGAATCAGCGACGTTTGCGTTTGCTGCGGGGAGAAAGCGGAAAAGATGGTATATTGGGCCAGGGCTTATTGAGGAGCGGCGTTCTTAATGAAGACGCCAAAGCTGTACCTGCTTTGCACGCACAAAAAATTTCGCGAGCGACTTGACTTTAGGCAGGTGGAAAAAATAAATGAACCAATGGAAGAATGAAAGACAAAGAGCAATACAAGGCAAAATGTATCGGAACCGATTAGGAGCGGTGATGTAAAAAAAAGACAAATCCCCAAGGAAAATGTATAATAGGGTAAGCTTAAGACCAAATCATACAAATGAGGGGATTTATCAAAATGAGTTTAACAGAGCCTATAGAAAAGGTCAAACATATTTTTAAACAGGAGAAACGCACCCATTTATTTCCAAAAAAGTACACAAAATAGAATTATTCGGTGAATCATTATTGGCTATTTTGATGTGTTTTGCAAACATGGCGTTGCTCATCCTGCTATAGGCTTTCCTAAGTTTTTTGAACATTTACGTTTCGAGAAACCCTTCGGCTATATATTTGAGACTATTTGGCCATAATCTGATCCCCTTCTTGATACTGGAAATTAGTGGGTGCGTTTCTCCTGGCTGAACGCGGACAACGGCCCGGAAAACAACAGCCGCCGAACGCAGTTCATAAAACGGATGGTTGAATTTAGCATTGACAATAACACGGAGGTAATATTGGCATATTATCCGTCATATTACAGTAAATACAATCCTGTCGAGCATGTCTGGGGGGTTCTTGAACAGCATTGGAACGGGGCGTTGCTGGATTCGGCTGAAACTATTGAAAAATACATTAAAACGATGACATACGGTGGCAAACACCCGATAGTTAAGACTGTTGACACAGAGTATAAAACTATCCGAAACTGCTATGAAAATATACGAAAAAGCCCTGGATAGGATGAAAGGAATTGGAAAGTGGTTTATACATATATCGCCCCAAAAATGCATGAAGGCACTCACTTTTACGGACTGCTTCTACTATAGCGCTTGGGGGAGGGGGGAACTATGCCCAGAATAAGAAAAACCACTTAAAATAATTATAATTATGGAATAATTTATATGGTATTTTGTTACATTTTTGTTTTTATCTACCATGTCGAATTTCAGCAGGTAGTTGAGCTATTAATTATTTCCAACTGCCTAAGTTACTCGAAGCTTCTATGCGAGTATAGAAACCGCTTGAGTATGGCGTGGGCACGGTTAACTGGATCCAGCGGATTATCTTTGTCAGAAAAATTTCGACCTGTGCAATAGCCAAAATCTTCCCAAACAAGACTTAATGTGATATATTAGGTACAAAAACGAAAGCGAGACTAAAATGTCAAAGAGGATGGAAATAATCGTAAAGATAAAAGATGACGACGGTGAGGCAATCGTCACCAGAGCAAGTGAACGGAAAGTGCCTTACATAGAAGAAATAGAAAAACAAGGATTCCGTTCGGCATTCAATGATTTAGAGACAGCGGTCTTGGAGGGTCGAAAGGAAGCC
>JAITPB010000188.1 GCA_031289625.1 Clostridiales bacterium
TCCGATCCATTTTTAGAGAATGAGGTGATACATATGCAAGGACGATTTACGGAAAAAGCGAAAGCATCAATTGAAAGCGCGCAAAATGCCGCGATGGAGCTGGGGCATAATTATGTGGGATCGGAGCATTTGCTCCTCGGCCTGCTGGCCGTCGAAGACGGTATCGCGGCGCGCGCATTGGAGGGGCAAGGCGTGACCTCCAACGACGTGACGGAAAAAATAGAGGAAATGACAGGCGCGCAAAACACAGGCGGCAGTATGCCGCAGGATTTTACGCCGCGAACCAAGCGCGTCCTGGAAGTCAGCCTTCAGGAAGCCCTTCGTATGGGCGCGGGCTATATCGGCACAGAGCATCTGCTCCTGGCGCTCCTGCGCGATCCGGAGACCATTGCCGTAAGGATCTTGTTGAATTTGAGCGTGAACATCCAAAAATTATATGAAGACATGATGAACATGCTGGGCGAAGGCGATAAGCCGAGTGTCACCGTAGCGGCTATGGGTGAAAAAGGGCTGCGCAAACAAAAAAACAGTAACACGCCCACACTGGACAAATACAGCCGCGACCTAACGCAGATGGCGGTTGAACAAAAATTTGACCCTATCGTGGGCCGCGATAAGGAAATCCAGCGCGTTATACAGATCCTAAGCCGCCGCACCAAAAACAATCCTTGCCTGGTTGGAGATCCCGGCGTCGGCAAGACGGCGATTGTAGAGGGCTTGGCGCAGAAAATTGTAGAAGGCAATGTGCCGGAAACATTGAAGGATAAACGCGTCATTTCCTTGGATCTATCTGCGATGGTGGCCGGCAGCAAGTATAGGGGCGAATTTGAAGAGCGTATCAAAAAAGCCATTCAAGAAGTGACATCCAGTGCGAACGTGATTCTGTTCATCGACGAACTGCATACCATCATCGGCGCGGGCGGAGCGGAGGGCGCTTTGGATGCGTCCAATATATTGAAACCTTCCCTGGCGCGCGGCGAAATGCAGGTGGTAGGCGCCACCACGCTGAATGAGTACCGGAAACACGTCGAAAAGGATGCCGCGCTGGAGCGGCGCTTCCAGCCTGTGACGGTGGATGAGCCGTCCGAGGAGGAAGCCGTCGCCATGCTAAGGGGAATCCGCGACAAGTACGAGGCGCACCATAATGTTTCCATCACGGACAAGGCCATTGAAGCGGCGGTAAAACTGTCGTCGCGCTATATTTCGGATCGGTTCCTGCCGGATAAGGCCATTGATTTGATCGACGAGGCTTCTTCTAAAATGAAATTGCAAATCTATACCGCGCCGCCGCAGGTCAAAGAATTGGAAAGCCAGTGGGCGGAGTTGGAAAAAGAAAAAGAGGCCGCCATTAAAACCGAAGAATTTGAAAAAGCGGGCTCCTTCAAAAAGCAGCAGGCTGAACTCAAAAAACAACTGGACAACGCCAAAAACGATTGGCAGACTCGAAAGACGAATACTACGCAAACTGTGGACGAGGAAGAAATCGCCGATGTTGTGTCGTTATGGACAGGCGTTCCCGTCAAAAAACTCCAGCAGGAGGAAGGCCATCGGCTGATGCACATGGAGGAAGCGATCCATCAGCGCATTGTCGGGCAGGACGAAGCGGTTAAAATCATTTCAAAAGCGATTCGCAGAGGCCGGGTCGGCTTGAAGAATCCCAAGCGCCCCATCGGATCTTTTTTGTTCCTGGGCCCCACCGGCGTAGGCAAAACCGAGTTGTCGCGCGCGTTGGCAGAGATTTTGTTCGGGGATGAAAACGCGCTGGTTCGCGTAGATATGTCCGAATACATGGAAAAGCACAGCATCTCGAAACTGATTGGATCGCCGCCCGGTTATGTGGGATATGACGAAGGCGGCCAGCTCAGTGAAAAAATACGCCGGAAACCCTATTCCGTGATTTTGTTTGATGAAATCGAAAAAGCGCATCCGGATGTTTTTAACATTTTGCTGCAAGTGCTGGACGATGGCCACATTACGGATGCGCAGGGCCGCCGGGTGGATTTTAAGAACTGCGTGATCATTATGACTTCCAATGCTGGCGCGCGCAGCATCGTCGAGCCGAAAAGGCTGGGCTTCGTGTCTGAAGAAGATGTGGAGCGTTCCTACGAGAACATGAAAAAAATGGTTATGGACGAGGTTAAACAGGTTTTTCGGCCTGAGTTTATCAACCGGATAGACGACCTCATTGTCTTTCATCCATTAGACAAGGACAACGTGAAGCAAATCACCAAACAGATGCTTCAGGAGACAGTCAAGCGCGTGTGGGAAAATATGAACATCAACATCCGCGTGACGGACGACGCGGTGAACAACCTTGCGGCGGAAGGGTATGATCCAGTGTACGGCGCGCGGCCCTTGCGCCGGGTGATCCAAAGTAAAGTGGAAGATGAACTGGCCGAAGCGATTTTGGATGAAAAGTTCAAAGAGGGAGACCAAGTGGAAGTTGCCAGTGAGGAACAGAAGATTGTATTAAAAAAAGACGCGTCCTGATCTTTAATCTCAAAAAAGAACCGCGCCGGTTTTCGGCTCCGCGGTTCTTTTTTGACTGCGCAGACAATCAGAAGCAAACCAACAATTGGATTAAAAGGTAATAATAAGAAATAAAATATAGTAAAACAAAATAATTTGCTATTATAAATGAAATTATGATATGATTATACGGAAAGTAAGGATGCAACAGGAATGCGCAGGCTCTGGGGGAATATTCTTTGATAAAAAATGACAAAAACATTGAGAGCGTCCATCAAATTACGCCCATGCAAGAGAGGGCGCTGTTTCATAAAAATCCACAGACTTATATTATGCAGAACAGCATTAAGATATATGCCCGGTTAGACATTAACGCAGTGAAAGGCGCGCTGTCCCTGCTTCCGGTGAGACATGAAGCTCTGCGGAGCTTTTTTCAGTACCGGGGAACAGATCGCCCGGAGCAGGTCATCCTGTGCGCCAGGGATCTGGATTTTCAACTGCTGGACTTTACCGGCATAAGCGCCAAGGACAGTGAAAACGCCGTCGACGCATATGCCGAAAAAGACGCGGCGCGCGGTTTCAACCTAGATAAAGACAGCCTCCTGCGCGTAACCTGTGTTATGCTGCCAGATAACCAGTCCGAGCTTTTATGGACGACGCATAAAACGATTATGGATGGGTGGAGTCTCTCTATCCTGCTGAGAGATTTTTTTCGCTTTTATCTCATTCTGACCCATGGGACGATGCTCGAAACGCTGAAAGCGAACGTCATCCAGGAGCGGGGCGAATCCGCTTCTTTTGGGGATTATTTGGAATGGTTTCAAAGAAAAAAGCCAAACGCGGATTACGCTTATTGGGCGGATTTGCTGTCTGATTACATAGAGGAAACATTCGTCCGCCCACTGAATCCGAACGCGCCGAAACAGCCGCCGAATTCAAAACACATCCGGGCGGCGCTGAATAAATACGCCTGTAAACATCTCAAAAGCGCGGGCGCGAAGTATGATTTTAATGTGTGCGTGATGCTGGAAGCCGCATGGGCGCTCACGCTGATGACGCACGCCGGCGCGCGGGACGTCGTGTTTGGAAAAATGGTGTCTGGCCGGGATATAGACGTCTCCCATCCCGAATCCATTGTGGGGCCGCTTGTCAATATTATTCCTGTGCGCGCGGCGTGTTCCAAAAATGACCCGATCCTCCATTTTTTGCGCGCTGTGCAGAAGCAATCCATTGAAAGCGGTCTGCGCGACGATTGTCCTTTGGCCGAAATTCAACTGCACCATGATGGTGGTCACGATCGGGCGGAACTGCCGCAATCGCTTTTCATTTGTGAAAATGATAACCGGTCTATCCTTCTGGCCGATCTCCCGTCTGAAGCTAAAATGGAAACAGAATCCCGCGTGGATAATACAGCGCACCCGCTCACCATGAAAATATCGGTTTCCGATAAGATTGATCTGGAACTGATCTACGAGGCGTCTGAATATTCGGCGGCTGACGCGCGGCTGTTGTTTGTCCATTATGAACAAATTTTGGAATCTATGTCTATCCATGATTTTACGCTGCCCATATCCACGCTAGACGTCCCCGTTGCCGCCGAGAGAGCCAAAATTTTTCAGGTTTTCAACGCTACGCATTTCAGCCGCCCCTTAAACGCCACCATTGTGGATTTATTTGAAAAACAAGCGCAGACGGCTCCCAAGCGGACAGCGATGCTCTTTGAGGGGCTGGCGTTTACCTATGAGGAATTGAACGAGGGTGCGGATCGCCTTGCGGCAGAGCTGCGCGCGCGCGGCATTGGCGAGAATGATTTTGTCGCGCTTATGGCCCAAAGAAGCGTAGAAATGATCATCGGGATGCTGGGCATTATCAAAGCGGGCGCGGTCTTTACGCCCATCTGCCCGGACGATGCAGAGGAACGCGTCCGCTTTCTCTTGAACAGCTGCAAGCCGAAAGCCATTGTTGTGTTTGGCGCGGCTTTATCGGCGGGGCTGCGCGCGGCCACAGCCTGGAGCGCCTCTGAAGCGGTTCCCATGATTGATTTGGCTCAGCTAAACAAATTCAGCGGATCCTTCAGTGATCCGCCGATGATTACCCTGGATACCGTGGCTTATTGTCTCCACACATCCGAAGGCGCGGGCGTCTTGCTGACGCACGACAATATCGTAAACTTTTGCGCGAATCCCTCTGTACTCAAAGTTATCCGGGAAAGCGGGACGCCTCCGGTTTTTTTATCCATGAGCGGCTTTACGCACGGTATTTTCGCGGCGGAAGTGATGCTGCCGCTGCTCAATGGTTTCTCCTTTGCGCTCGCTGACGAGGAGGAGAAAGCGGATCCGCGCAAGCTGAACATCCTGAGTCAAAAAGAAAACGTTTCCATTTTGCAGGCCACGCCGGACGAAATCAAAATGTTCATGCCCGACGCCGCGCGCGGCGCGTTTCTCTCTCGGCTGGGCGTAATCATTTTAATGGGAGAAACCCTGACGCCCGCAGTGTTTAAACAGCTTCGCCCATTGACCGACGCTAAAATTTATCACGTATATGGCGCCGTTGAAACAACGTTTTGGGCGGCGCTGAAAGAAATTACCGCGGAGGACGACATTGACGCCGGAAAACCGATTGCGAACACGCGGGTTTATATTTTAGACGGCATGGATCTTTGCGGGATTGGCGCGCCCGGGGAGATTTGCGTCACGGGCGCGGGTCTGGCACAGGGCTATTTCAACCGGACTGAGCTGACAGCGCAAAAATTCATCGCCAATCCTTTCGATAAAGGCCGCCTGTACCGCACAGGGGATCTGGGCCGCTGGCTTCCGAACGGCGCGATTGATTTTTTGGGCCGTCTGGAGACGCGGACGGATGCCCCGGCGGCGCCGCCGCGCGAAATTTATCTAAAGGAAAATACGGAAAATACGGACGGCGATGCCTGCGGCAAGCCGTGCGCGTTGGAACTGTCCGCCGCGATAGACCTGAAACGCTTGGAAGAGGCTTACGCGCGGCTCTTGCGGCGGCACGCGGCAGACGCGGCGGAAGCGGTCGTTGAGACCTATTATATGGAAACTTTGGATGTGGAAATCCAGAATCAGCTTATCCGGGAATTCGCGCGCCCGTTTGACATACAGAAGCCCCCGCTGACGCGCCTGAAACTGATACGCTCGCTCGGGGAAAAAAGTTTGCTGCTGTTTGACGCGCACCCCAGTGTTGCCGGCGCAATGGCCTTGCCGCTGTATTTGCGGGAATTGATGGATTTATACGATGAGATGACGCCTGCAGAACCCATACCGGAAGAACCTGTACTGGAGGAACCCGTACTGGAAGAACCAGCCAAAGAGCCGGCGCTTGAAGAATCGGCGGAAGAACTGCATCAAGAACGGGCCGGGGAGTTGGCGGAAGAACCAATCGAAGAGCTGGCCGCCAAGGGGATGCCTGCGCTAGAGTCAATGCAAGAACTGCGGGAAATGACAGGGCTGGATCAGGAAGAACTTTTGGAGATACTGGCGTCAGTAAACAATTTTTAAGGAGTATTGGAATATGGAAGGTATGGCTGGAAATTCCTATTCGGAAAACCACAATATTGAAGAAATTCGGGAGCTTACGCCCCTGCAGTTAAACATCCTGCGCCATTGCCTGACAGAACATGAACCTGGACAGTATTTTTGGCGGCAAGTGCTGGAAACATCCGGCGATGTCGATGAGACGGCGTTTAAAACCGCATTGGATCGGTTGGCTTACCGGCATGACGTCCTGCGTTCCATTTTTATCATCCCGAAGCACAGCGGCAAACCGCGGCAGGTCGTTCTCAAGCGCCGCGAAATCACGCTGATTAGCCTGGATTTTTCAGGAGCGCCGCTGGACGCTTATGCGCAGGCCATTGACGAAGACAACGGCAAAGGCTTCGCGCTGGAAAAAGACAGCCTGCTGCGCGTGACGCTGATCAAACGCGGCGATCGTACCTCTATTCTCTGGAGCGTCCACCACATCATCGCGGACGAATGGTCGCTGCGCCGGATTACCAGCGATTTTTCGCGTTATTACACCCGACTGACAGCGGGTGAGACGCCAGAAAACCTGACGCGGGACATTGATGCGGAGAAAGAAAACGCCGCTTCCTTTGGGCAATTCATTCAGTGGCTGAACCGCCGCGACGGGGAGGCGGCTCAGGCGTATTGGCGGCAAATTCTGGACGGTTATGGCGGGGCTTTGGGGGCGCCTGCCGAAATTACGCCGATGGGGCTTGTCAATCAAGAACCCTCCGCGCGGGCGGATACGATTGATTTTACGCTGAACGCGGCGGAAAATGAAATACTGTTTCAGCGCGCGGAAGAGCTCGGCGTCTTCCCCCGCGACGTGATGGAAGCCGCATGGGGGCTTGTACTGTGCCAATATAACGGTGTGAGCGACGTCGTTTTTGGCGAGGCTGTCTCCGGCCGGGATATCGATCTGCTGCGCGCCGATCAAACCGCCGGGCTTTTTTGCAACATTATTCCTGTACGCTTCACATACGCCCCTGGCGAAACCGCGCGTGAAGCGCTGCTCGCGCGGAGCCAGCAAAGGCAGGACAGGGCGGCGCATGAGTTTCTTTCTTTGCAAGAGATTTTTAACATCACCCGTCTGGGGGAAAACCTGTTCCGAACTGCGATCGTGTTTGAGGACGAGGCAGAGGCGCCGGAAGAACACGGACTTTTCGATGCGCTTTCTATTACCGATTTTCGCGGGCAAATCAATTGCCCCATCTGCCTGAAAACCTATGAGCAAAAAAACGGGCTGGCTTTTTCCGTCCTCTATGATCCGCGGCTGTACGCCTGGGAAGAAGCGAAGTTGATCGGCAGCCGGACTCTCATGGCCATAAAAGGCTTATGCGGAGATTTATTTTTCCCTGTGGACAAAATGAAACTCGACGGCCAAGAAGAGCCGCTTTATTCGCTGCTGCGGTTTAATGACGCAGGCGCGCGGCCCGGCGCAGGCTGGACAATTACGGAGAGGCTGGAGTTTCATGCGGGCGCGCGGCCCGGCGCTGTCTTTGCGGAGTTCGGAGATATTGCCATTACATATGGCGAATTGAATGCGAAAGCCAATCAGATCGCACGCAAACTGCGTTCGATGGGCGCGCAACCGGATTCCTTCGTGGCGCTTTTTATGGAACGCGGCCTGGAAATGCTCATCGCCGCAGCCGCCGTGTTAAAAGCCGGCGCGGCGTTTGTGCCCATAGACGCAGACGCGTCCCGGGAATGCGTCCGGTATATTTTGGACGACTGCGAGCCTGTCGCTGTGTTATTGGCTGGCGCGCCGCAAGGTTTCGGGACGGTTGCCTCGGCCATTGCTGAGATGGTTCCTACGCTGGATCTGATCGCTGAACAGGACAGTTTCACCTGGGAGGACGTCACAAACCCGCCTAGAGTCAGCCAGCCTTCGGATTTGGCTTATTGCCTGTATA
>JAITPB010000206.1 GCA_031289625.1 Clostridiales bacterium
CTCTGTCCAAATGATTTTTATATTCCCACGGCACGCTGTATAAATACTCCACGATCCGATGATCGCAAAAGGGCACCCGCACTTCCAGCCCGGACCACATGCTCATGCGGTCTTTCCGATCCAGCAGCGTCTGCATAAACCAGTCTAGATTCAAGCGAAACATTTCCTTCATTCTATTCTCTAAACTTTCTTCCGAATTTTTTTCCGAAAAATTTTTATCCAGCGGGGTGGCCGCGTTCGCAAGCGCGATAGTTTGTTGGTATTTTTGCGTTACATAGCCGGCAGCGTCCAAGTCCAATATGCCTGCTTTGAGAAAAGACGCCCGGTACGCGGTAGACTGCGACCAGGGAAAGCCATCCGCTTCTCGGATACGTTTGTCACGATACCAGGGATAACCGCCAAAAATTTCATCCGCACATTCGCCTGACAGCGCCACCGTGGCGCGCTCTTTGACTTTTTTGCAGAAGAGTAGAAGAGAACCGTCCACATCTGCCATACCGGGGAGATCCCGCGCTTCAGTTGCCTCAAACAGGCTCTCCACCAAATCATCCGTCTCTAAAACAACGGTTTCATGGGGAACATCCAGATGTTCGTTCATCAGTCGGATGTATCGATCATCGCTGTCCGGCTGAAACGGCCCGGCCTGAAAATATTTTTCATTCTCCGCGTAGTCCACGGAAAACGTCTGGCGGACGCCAGACAAAGCAGCGATAGCGCTGGAATCCAGCCCGCCGGATAAGAAAGACGCCAGGGGCACATCGGAAACGGTCTGCCTCTGAATCGAGTCCGTGAGCAGGTATTTGATTTTTTCTACGGTTTCCTCAAAAGAATCCGTGTGCTCCCGTGCGGTTAATGCCCAATAGGGATAGCGATTGAAACCGTTTCTGTCCCAAAATCCATAGTGACCCGGGAGCAATTCTTGTATGCCTTTGAAAACGCCGCATCCGGGCGTTCTGCCGGGCCCCAGCAAAAGGATTTCCGCCAGAGAAACGCCGTCCAGGATCGGTTTTACCGCGGGATGTTTCAGCAGCGCCTTAATCTCCGATCCAAAAATGAAACCGCCGTCTTTTTCCAAAAAGAAAAAAGGTTTGACGCCCATTCTGTCACGCGCGGCGAACAGGCGATCTGTTTCCCTGTCCCAAACCGCGAAGGCGAATATACCGTTGAATTTTTTGACGCATTCCGGCCCCCACGCCGCAAAAGCGGTCAGCACGGCCTCCGTATCAGAATGGCTTTTAAATGTATATCCTTTCGCGCGCAGTTCCTTTCGGATTTCTTCCGTGTTGTACAGTTCACCGTTGTAGACAATCGCCTTTTCCCTTTCGCCATTGCCAAAAATCATCGGCTGTTTTCCATTTTCCAGATCCACTACAGCCAGCCGTGTATGCGCCATCCGAACATGATCGGCGTGGTAAACGCCGTCTGAATCCGGCCCTCTGCGCTTGAGCGCGCTGATCATATCGGCGCAGACGCTATCATACGGGACCAAATCTTGACTGTAATGACAAAAACCCGCGATTCCGCACATGCTTTTCATCTCCAATGCCATAGGAATATCCCAACATATTCCGAACCTCTCGTTTGGTGAATTTCCCGCAATCACGGGCCAAGCCGGGCTGTCATAAAATACAGCGTTGCCTTGGCTTTGACATAAGGCCGAGAGGAGGCGAAAAATTGCGATATTTAATCTTAGGCGGAGACGAAAGAAACTTTTATTTGTATAAACTGCTGAAAGATGAAGGTGCGGATGTCCAGATGACCGGGTTTGATCACGAACGCGAAAATCTCACGGAGGTCAGCGCGGCGGTCGCGGCCGCGGAAATCATTATGGCGCCTATCCCTTTCAGCAAAGGGCAAATCGTCAACACTCCCTTTCACCAGGCGGAAATCCCCATGAAAGAAATCTTTTCCGCCGCTCATCCAAACCAAATCATGATTGGCGGCCGGTTCAGCCATGATGCGCTTCAATTCGCAAAAGAAGCTGGTGTTCAGGCGTTTGACATACTGGAACAAGAGGAAATGGCCGTATTGAACGCGATCCCCACAGCCGAGGGCGCTGTGCAGATCGCGATGGAAAATACCAAGATCACGATTCATGACAGCCATATTTTGGTCATGGGTTTTGGCAGAATCGGAAAAATTCTCTCTAAAATACTGTTGGGAATCGGCGCAAAGGTTAGCGTATCAGCGCGAAAAGGCGACGATCTCGCTTTCATCCGCGCTTTCGGCTGCCGCGCGGTTTCGTATGAAAAACTTCCGGATATTCTCGGTCAGATGGATATCATTATCAATACAGTGCCGAACGTCATACTGGACAAATCTAAACTTGGATTGCTCCGGCCTGATGTTTTGGTGATTGAACTGGCGTCAAAGCCTTTTGGCATTGACGCCGTGGAAAGCCGGAAAGCGGGGGTGAATGTGCTTTTCGCGCCTTCTCTGCCTGGCAAAGCCGCGCCTTTGACAGCCGCGCGTTATATCCGGCAAACGATGGAAAATATTTTGCGTGAAGCGCGTGAAGCGGGGTGATTCGCATGGAGATTTGTGGAGCGCAAATCGGTTTCGCCATAACCGGATCGTTTTGTACGATCGAAAAGGCGTTTAGGCAGATTCAAAACCTTATGGACGCCGGCGCGGTGGTATGTCCCATCCTCTCTTTTCACGCTGCGGCCATGGATACGCGATTCATCACGGCGGAAGATTTAAATAGAAGGCTAGGGGAACTTACAGGGCGCTCCGCCATTAAAAGCATAGCGGAGGCTGAACCGATCGGCCCGAAAAAACCATTCGATCTTGTGATGGTTCTGCCCTGTACAGGCAACACAACGGCTAAAATCGCCAGCGGCATTACAGATACGCCTGTCGCCATGGCGGTAAAAGCCCAGCTTCGAAACGAACGGCCTGTGTTGATCGCGTTGTCCACCAACGACGGCCTCAGCGCGAACGCGAAGAACATCGGCGCTCTGCTCAACGTCAAGCATATTTATTTTGCGCCGTTTTATCAGGACGATCCGGTTCAAAAACCCAGGTCGCTGCTGTTTCATGATGAGATGATTCTCCCGGCCGCGCGGGAAGCTCTGTGTGGACGTCAGATTCAGCCGGTTTTGCATCGGTAAAATGATTGTTAATAAAATGATTTGAAATGTTTCAAGCGATCGGATATAATATGAAGTAATAAGATGATGGAATAGAACCCGCCCATTCACACAGGCGGGTTTTTGTGTGGATTTTTTTCGTCAGCCAGTGGAGCAATGGAAGGATGGAGGGATTATGAAAAATATTGTAACGCCATTGGATCCGAATGCCGTCCGAGCGCTGCAAACAGGCGATATGGCGCTCTTATCGGGCCGGATCTATACTGCGCGGGACGCGGCGCATCAAAAAATGGCGGATCTGATCCGTGAGGGAAAAGAACCGCCGTTTCCGTTTCAAGGCGAGGCTGTTTTTTACGCCGGGCCTTGCCCTGCGCCGCCCGGAAAAGTGATTGGTTCCGTCGGCCCTACTACAAGCGGGCGTATGGACGTTTACGCGCCTCTGCTCATCGCGTGCGGGCTGAAGATTATGATTGGCAAAGGCCAGCGGAGCCAGCCCGTCAAAGACGCTATCATTGAAAACGGCGGCATTTATTTCGCCGCCATCGGAGGCGCGGCCGCTCTGATAGCGCAATGTGTCAAATCCTCGGAGATCGTTGCGTTTGAAGAACTGGGCACAGAAGCGATCCGGCGCCTTATCGTGGAAAATTTGCCGCTTGTGGTGGCAATTGACGCGCGGGGCCGTGACATCTACGAACATAATTAAAAATATGTCAGATTTGTTATAATATTGACATAAAATTTATGTGGAACAAGGATGTCTTTGGGTCTATACTGAATTGAACGAGAATTAAAATAAATTAAGGGGGAAAATTGTGTTTAAAAAAATCTTTACAGCATTTTTTATCATGGCTTTATTCGTTGTTCCACTGACAGTATTTGCTTCAGATGCACCTACAACAACGCCTACACCAGAAGCGACACCCACGCCCACACCAGAAGCGACACCTACGCCTACGCCAGAAGCGACGGCAACGCCTACGCCAGAAACGACACCTACGCCTACGCCAGAAACGACAGCAACGCCGGCGCCAGATATTACCGTGACAGCGACACCCACGCCAGATATTACCGTGACAGCGACGCCCACACCAGTCATTACCGTGACAGCGACGCCCACGCCAGTCATTACCGTGACGCCGAGCGTGACGCCGAGCGTTACACCCAGGCCAACCGTGACGGGGACGCCCACGCCATCACCTACGCCGATACCTCCCAGCGGAACGGCGACCATTACGCCCAATAAGCTTACTGTCAAGTGGGCGGATGCAAGCAGACCAAACATCGACATTGAAACATTTCGTATCTTTGGGTTCAATGTCGCGCAGCTTCGAACCATGGTGAGCGTCTGCGGCGGAACGGTGCTGAACGTCTCAGCCAATACCTATCAGGTTGTGACATCTTCTTCCTATAATGTTGACTATCAGGATATTGGCTTCCAAGGGACACAAGATGTGAAATATCAGCTCAATATAACCAATATCAAAGATTCAAGCGGCGTGGATACGAAACCGGCGCAGCCTGGATGGGTTTATTTGACTTCCTATCAGTACAACTGGGGCAGCATACGCGATATTTTAAACGCATTAGGATTGGAACTGGTCAGTTATACTGATGACCCCAATAAACGTGAAACCGAAGTGGTCATCAGCTGGCCTCCTGGCTGGGCATCCACCAGTACAGCCATAACAACCGCCAGCACAACTTCAAGTGCGGCCAGCACGGCGGCGGGCGCCGCGTCGACCACAACGGCTGTTGCCACAACGACCGCTACGACAAACGCGGCCGTCACAACCACAACTGCTGCAACAACAACTGCCGTTGCAACAACGACTGCCGCGGCCGTAACAACGACTGCTGCGGCCGCAACAACAACTGCTGCGGCAACGACTGCGGATGCCAGTGGAACTACCACGACAGCCAGCGCAACTACGACGGACAGTTGAAGCGGAAGCGAATAGTAGTCAGCCTTCATCAAAAAACGATCCCAAAAGCGGGATCGTTTTTTGATGGATTCCGATTCCAGCAGCGCTGCCAACAGGTTAAGAAAATCCGTGAGCTATTGCGTATTAATTCCCCTCCGCGAGCGGCCTCCGTTCGGCGGCCACGTCGGAGGGGAATTAAACAGCCCATATTCTTTACCCTGTTGACAGTGATTTCTCTTAGGGCAGTTGGAAATAATTAATAGCTCAACTACCTGCTGAAATTCGACATGGTAGATAAAAATAAAAATGTAACAAAATACCATATAAATTATTCCATAATTATAATTATTTTAAGTGGTTTTCCTTATTCTGGGCATAGTTCCCCCTCTCCAACAAGAGAAACGCACCCATTTATTTCCAAGAAATATACAAAAAAGTACACAAAATAGAATTATTCGGTGAATCATTATTGGCTATTTTTATGTGTTTTACAAACATAGCGTTGTTCATCCTGCTATAGGCTTCCCTAAGTTTTTTAAACATTTACGTTCCGAGAAACCCTTCGGCTATATTCTCAAGGTTTTGTTGTCACCACCTAAGGAAAATGTTATCGCTCGTTGTACTCATGAATGAATAGATTTTTCAACAGAGCCATCAGGTTAGTGGAATCCATTGGTGGCCTTTCGACCACCTTGATTTAACCTCGGCAAATGTTCTCGGTTGCGAGTATACAAAAGCCTGTTAAGGCTTTTTTTATGGAATTCTTTAGCGGGCTTTTACAGTTGGAAATGAGATTTTAGTCTCTTCAATCGTTTTGCTGAACAAAGGGCATGTTGGAAATTTATGCTGCCTTCCCATTGCCCTTAGATACGGAAAACGTCAAGTCAGTTACAATAAACGGCACAATCGTTGAGTTTGAATAATTTCTGGTCAGGTTTTCCTTTGAAATTTTATTGCACATACGCCTCACCCATTTTTGGTTGTCTACATAATATGAAATTAGTTGTACAACTAAAAAAGTTTAAGGGAGTGAACGTATGTCAAAGTTCTGGAACTCCTCCAGCACCTATGATAATGATAACATGTACGACAATGACGGCTATCCCAATTATTACGATGCTCAAGCCTCTCCTGAGTCAACCTCAAACCATTGCTGCGACGAAGTATATGACTGCAGAGAATCGTATGAACACAGACGCCCCGAAAAGCCTCTTCACTGCTGCCCTGGTCCAAAAGGCGATCCTGGTCCGAGAGGCCCTGAAGGCCCTCCTGGTCCTCCTGGAAAACGGGGTCCGGAAGGCTGCCCTGGCCGTCCTGGTCATGATGGTTGCCCAGGCCGTCCTGGTCCCATAGGCCCAACGGGGCCCGTAGGCCCTCCTGGTGTACCTGGCGCTGTTGGCCCGCAAGGCCCAATCGGCTTAACTGGTGCTACTGGTCCCGCCGGTGTGCCCGGCGCTGTTGGCCCGCAAGGCCCAATCGGCCTAACCGGCTCTACTGGTCCTATCGGCCCCGCTGGCACCCCTGGCGCTAACGGCTCACAAGGCCCAATCGGTCCTATCGGCCCCGCTGGTACACCTGGCGCTAACGGCCCACAAGGCCCAACCGGTCCTATTGGCCCTACCGGTGTACCTGGAGCTGCTGGTCCGCAAGGCCCTGCTGGCACCCCTGGCGCTAACGGCTCACAAGGCCCAAC
>JAITPB010000021.1 GCA_031289625.1 Clostridiales bacterium
TCCCCGGCTATCGTGATGTTCAGGCTGCCCTGGGCGATGCTGCCAATGGCGGCGGACGCCTCGGCGATGGGTACGGCGACCGCTTCCAATAACGCGTTCAACCCGCGCAGCGCTTCCGCCCAATCGCCGGAAAAGCCGTCCATATCCGCTCTTATGGATAAATTGCCTTGGCTGGCGTTGTCGGCCAGCCTTGAGATCTCGTACTTAATTTCTTTTAGATTATTTTGCAGCTGGTTGATGCTTTGCGTCAGCCGCATCTGTTTTCCAGGCAGTACGGGAAAGTCCACGGAAAAATCTCCGTTTGAAAAATTCTCCAGGCAGTCCTGGGTCTTATCAACCATGAAAACGATGCCGGAAACCATGGCGTTCACGCTGGACGCAACGTTCCGGTACGCGCCGTTAAAATATTTTTCATCCATTCTGGCGTCTAAATCGCCTTTGCTCTGCTCGTGCGACATGTGGTTGACGCTCTCGATCAAGCCTTTGATGGAGTCGCGGACTTGGCCGAAATTCTGCGACAGCACGCCGATCTCGTCATGAGCATTATGCTGAAATCCGGCTTCGATATCGCCCGCGGCAATCCGGTCGGAAACCGCGGCCAATTTTTGCAGCGGGCAGAGAATGATCCGGCGGATAAATACCAAGGATAAAATTCCCAGAAGGAATATCAGGCCAATCATCATCGGAACCAGCCAAATCAGCAGGGAATTGATCCGCTTTGACGCCTGGCTGGATTGAATGCCGGTAAAAATCCGAAAATTGCCTGACTTCACAGGGCTTGATCGGAATAAATACTTTACATTGTCAAAGTCA
Organism: Clostridiales bacterium; assembly: GCA_031289625.1. GTDB lineage: Bacteria > Bacillota > Clostridia > Lachnospirales > WQUN01 > JAITPB01. Next base: position 814 of record JAITPB010000021.1, read on the forward strand.
GTAATTTCCACTATTTCATCCGGGCCTAGCGCCTCTAAGTGTGCGTAATCAGGCCACGCGCTCGTCAAATAGCTTTCTGATTGCGCATGTGGAACGAACTCCGGGTTCCGGTGAAAAATAATCATCCCCTGGCTGTCCGTAACAAAAGAATATTCCGCCTCTCCCGGCACGATATTTTGATCCAGCCAGGAACTGATTTCCATGTCCAGCGCGACAACCGCCTGCTCGCCTGTGTTCAGCGTCACGCCGCGCGACGCGCATATCGCGTATATGCCGGTATTGGCGTCCGCGTAGGAGATGATCTGAGGCGTTTGATTGCCGGCCGCGTTGATATACCACGGCCGCTCCTTTACGACAAAATCCGCCGCTGGGATCCAGCCCATCGTTTCGTATAAGACATTGCGCCCGCCAATGGCGACATAAAAAGCCGGGATCGATTCGCGCGGCAGGGTGGTTAGTTTAGCATCCAAGGCGCGCTTTACGGTATCGAAAGACATATCGGTGTTGCTTTCTAAATCATAGCAAAAATTATCAATGAGCTGCATCATGCTCTCGATGGCTACATTCATATTGCCGGCGTTGCTGTCCACTTTTATTTTGAGTTCCCTGTTTAAATTTTCATGGAACTCAGCGCGGATAACAGAAAATATAATGATACATATGACCGCCATAATCAAAGCAAGCATCAGCAGCATCGGCGGGATAAGCTTAACAGTCAGCGAACTGCTCTTCTGTCTCAATATTAAGTCCCTCTCTTCTTTACTATTGCCTCTCTTTTACCGCGCACTTCTGAACGCGCTGTCCCGATTGAGATCAGCGCGCGCGCGTAAGAGCCTCCCTATACAGCGTGTCGATATAATCAGGTTCTTCTTTGTAGGCGTAAACGGCATCATCAAAGCCAGACAAGACGTCTTTTGCGAGTTCCATCAAATGCGGATCCAGATGTGTCCCGGCTTCCGCCCACATAATTTCCAGTGCTTTTTCATGTGAGTAAGATTTTTTATAGGGGCGTTCGGAGCTTAAAGCGTCATACACGTCCGCAATCGCCATGAGCCGCCCCGAAAGCGGAATTTTACCGCCTGCCAGCCCTCTGGGATACCCCGCGCCGTTCCACCATTCATGATGCGTGTAGACAATTTCTTTGGCCACCAGCAAAAAATCAGAGTCGTCGCCCAATTCCTTCATAGCATGATCGATTATGCGCGCGCCGAGGGTGGTGTGCGTCTTAATCACGGCAAATTCATCCGGTGTCAGCGGGCCGGGTTTCAAAAGAATGCCGTCTGATATGGCGACTTTGCCAATGTCATGCAGTTTGGCGCTCTTGACGATATTTTCCGCATAGCTGCCGCTGATTCTGTAGGCCATGCGCCCTTTTTCCCGCAGACAATCCACAAGACGCCGCGCGTACCAGGTGGTGCGCTGAAGATGACAGCCGGTTTCGTTGTCCCGGTACGCCGTGAGGTTCGCGAGGATTTCCAAAATGGTATCCTGCGTCTTTTGCAGCTGATTTGTCCGGACTGTCACAAGCTCTTCCAAATTTTTTCGATAGCTTTGCAGCTCAAGGTGCAGCTGCACGCGCTTTTGTACCACGCCGGCGGAAATCGGCTTGAGGATATAATCAACCGCGCCCAGTTGAAAAGCCTGTTCTTCTTTGTCGCGGCTTTCCTGTGCCGTTAAAAAAATCACAGGGATATCGCGCAGGCGGGGATTTTGCTTCAAGATTTTGATCATATCGTAACCGTTCAAACCAGGCATTTTCACATCCAGCAGAATCAGGCCGGGGATCGTCTTCTCCAAAAACAATAAGGCCCGATCGCCGTTGGGCGCGGGATATACTTTATATGATTTTCCTAAAATTTCTTGCAATGCTTTCAAATTCGTCGCGTCGTCGTCTACAATAAGTACACTTCGATTGATCGGATAACCTGCGTCCGCCGTCATGATTCACCGCCTTTATCTAATATGGCCTGGATGGCTTCTTGGGCCGCGTCCCATTTGAACGTGTCAATATGAGAGCGAATGTCTATGAGCGCTTTCTCTGTCTGATCGCCGTAGGCGTATCGCAGCAAATCATCCATTTGGAAAAGCGCCTCGTCCGTTTCCAGTTGATTGAGGAGTTCTTGTATGGCCCGCAGACGTTTTCCCAAAAAAGGAATATTTTCCGTTAAGCGCGGGCTGTGTTGGTTTTTTGCGGGAAAAACAGCGTCCAGACGGCGCAATAGATGATTTAAGTCGCGGGCGAAAGGCTCCAATTGTTTGGCGATATGCACTCTGTTTTCATCCGCGGCGGAAACTTCCAGGTTGTTCGCCCTCAGTGACAAATTTTGGGCGCCGATGCTGGCTAAGGCAGATTTTAAGCCGTGGATTTGAACGCGAAAATCTTTTAGATCGAAATCTTTTAGATCGAAATCTTCCAGATTGCTGAGTTCCTTTATATACGGCTCGATCGCCGCGAGATACGCTCTGCCGCCCGCGTGAAAAGTTTTGACAATGGATAAGTAAGCCTCTGTACTGCCGCCCAGCGACTCTATCGCCGCTTTGGTATTGAAGGGCAGGCGGGCGATCAGCGCGCTGTTTAACGGCAAAAGGTCTCCAGCTTCACCGTTATCGGCCTCACTGTTCGTCTGCGGAGGCGTTTTTTTTGCTTGTTGCTTCTCCGGCGGCAGCCATTGATAAAGCACACGGTTTAGTTCCTGGACTTCAATGGGTTTGCTGATGTAATCGTCCATGCCCTTTTCCAAAAACATTTCCCGCATACCCGTGATGGCGTTCGCTGTCAAAACGATGATCGGCGTCCGCATGTTCAAGCCGGCTTTGCGTATACGCGCGGCGGTCTCTATGCCGTCCATTTCCGGCATCATGTGATCCATAAAAATCAAATCAAATACGCCGCGCTGGCAGACGCTGACGGCTTCCGGGCCGTTCGCCGCGAGTGCAGGCGTCACGCCATAGTGTTTGAGCATTTCAGCGAAAACCATCAAATTGACTTTGTTGTCGTCCACCACGAGAATTTGCCCGTTCAAAATCTGCACCTCTCCGATGCGTCCGCTCTCTTCGTTCAGGGACTCTTCCGGTATTGTATTGTGATTGATGAGGCGGGCCACAGAGGAAATGAGAAGCGGCTCAAACAACACTTCTGTTTTGGGGCCGGTGTGCTGCCTCATCGCGTGATGGATATCTTTGACAGCCACCACACAGGTATCCCCCAGCATGTCACGATATTTTTCCAGCCGCTCATGCCATTCATCGTATAGATAGATAATATGGGAAAACCCGCCGTTTTTCAGACAGAACAGAAGGCATTCCGTGTCTTCGCATGTTTCGGCTAAGAGAGATAAATCCTTGAGCATCTTGCGCAGAGCGCCGCCTGTGTACGATCCGCCGAGCGCCAGCACCTTGAGGTTTTCTGGCCAGTAAACCGCGGCGATCGGATCGGGGTTTATGATTTTTTGGTTCAACCGCAAATGAAACACAGAGCCTTCGCCATATTCGCTTTCGACACTCAAGCGGCCGTCCATCAATTCCGTCAGCCGCTTGCTGATGGCCAAACCAAGCCCTGCGCCCACAATGCCTCTGTTTTTTAGCAAATCCAGTTGTGTGAACGCCTGGAACAAGTTTTTCATATCTTCTCGGCGAATCCCAATGCCGGTATCGTGTACGTCAAAGGTAAGCCGGATGCTGTCTTCCGGCACGCGCTCGCCGGAAACCACCAGTGTCACGGCGCCTTCGCGGGTAAATTTAACGGCGTTGCTCAAAAGATTGAACAAGATCTGTTTGATCCGCACGTCGTCGCCCCAGAGCATCGACGGCAGATCCGGCGCAATATCCGTGACGAAACTGATCCCTTGGTTCGCCGCTTTCAGGCTGGCGACGTTGGCGATATCGGCGATAAAGGAAATTACTTCATATGGAGCTTCCAAAATTTCCATTTTATGTGCGTCTATTTTAGAAAAATCCAAAACATCATTGATGATTTTTAAAAGGCTTTTTGCCGCCCTGGCAATGTTCGCAGTGTAATCGCGCTGTATTTTATCCAGATGTGTCAGCATGAGCAGTTCGCTCATACTCTTGATGGCGTTCATCAGCGTACGGATTTCGTGACTCATATTGGCCAAAAAGACGCTTTTCGCCGCGTTGGCGTTTTCCGCCTCCATTAGTTGTTGATGAAGCGCTTTCAGTTTTATTTTTGCGCGCGCCAATTCGCTGGTCTTATCTTTACGCATTCCGCCCTCCTGTGAGGATACTCCCGCTTTATTGTGTTCCGTTTGCGGGAATACAATTCGCGCTCTCCCGCTGATTTATTACAAGTATTTACCTGCAATATAGATGGAGAAACATGTCAAAAATAATCTTGCGTGAAATAATTATTGAAAAGGACGTGAGTTTTTGAGGAAAATCAGTTTAGGCCTCCTCTCTCTTTTTTGCGCGGTGTTTTTCCAGATAACGGCGATCGCCGCCGATTATACGGTTCAGCCCGGGGATACCCTGTGGCTTATCGCGCAAAAGCACAACATCACAGCGGCGGAAT
>JAITPB010000106.1 GCA_031289625.1 Clostridiales bacterium
TGATTCTTTGATGCCTTTCATGGCGGAAGTCACAACCGTGGGAGACTCATAAGACTGATCCACGTCCACGCCGATGACCTTTGCGTTCGACTGCTCCGCGGCGGACATTACGGAGTTGCCCACAGCGCCGCCGCACCCAAAAATATTTTCGACTCCGTTGTTATACCAGGAGGCCGCCATAGTCTGCGCTTCGGGCGTGGCCGCAAACTCGCCCGTATAATGATAGGCTATGGTAATGGCGCCTTCCCCGAGTTCCAGCTCCCTGCCGGCGTAATCCGCGCCCTGTACAAACCCGTAACCGTAGCGTACGACAGCGGGCACCGCCATGCCGCCCATAAAGCCGAGCTTTCTTTGTCCATCTTTAACGGCGGCGTAACCAGCCAGGAAACCAGCCTGCTCTTCGGCGTATGTAATGCCGACGGTGTTTTGTTTGGTTTCATAAGTTGCAGAGTCTGCGTCATGAGGGCTTCCGTCAATGAGGATGAACGAGACGTCTGGATAACGATCCTGCGCGAGATACACAGGGGTTTCAAACAAAAAGCCAGGGGTGACGACAATCTTAGCGCCGCCTGTGACGGCGAGATCGATGGCTGTGAGATACGCGTCGTCGCTCTGTTCTGTCGGCTGATAATATTTGTGCGTAATGTTGTTTTCGTCCGCGTATTGTTTGAGCCCTTCCCACGCGCCTTGGTTGAACGACTTGTCGTCAATGGTGCCCAGATCCGTGACAAGAGCCAGTTCATAACCAACAGACGCACTTGCATCCGCGCTTGCGTTCGCGTCCGCGCTTGCGTTCGCGTCCGCGTTTGCGTCCGCGCTTGCGTCTGTGTCCGGGGACGCGTCCCCGGACGACTCCTCAACCGGCGCAGGTTCTGACGCCGGGGGCGGGCTTGCTTGGCCTCCTGGCGAACAAGCGGCCAGGCCCGTGATCAACGCGGCGGCCAATCCCAATGAAAGCCATTTTTTCATAAACATAATGCCTCCTGTTTGTAGAGCTTTGCTCTAAAATAAACGCGGCGGTTTATTCATCCGCGGAAATCAAAGGTTATCCGCAAGCCTCCTATTCCGCATGGCAGCTATCCGCCGCAAACACTATTATCTCATGAATAAGAGACACAATCAATAATTCCGCTAAAAAAAATTGTGATATAATACCCAGGGACAAAAATATTATCATAAAATTGTTTAAAAAATAAACCAAAAGCCGGCGGTATACTCTCAAATGAGACGTATCCTCCGGCTTTTTGCCATGGTATATTATTTAAAACCTTTCAAGCGGGTATGGCCTGTCAGTGTCATATATTTTTCTTTCGTGGCAAGGCCGCCCCGAATGTGTCTCTCCGATTTATTGATCTCCAGTACCTGCCTGGCCTCGCTTGCCAGTTTCGGGTTGATCTTACTGAGCCGTTCTGTCACGTCTTTGTGTACGGTCGACTTGCTGATACCGAATTTTTTGGCGGTTTCTCTGACAGTAGCATTGCTGTGGATGATGAAATTTGCAACTTCAACGGCCCTTTCTTCTATGTAAGTCTTCAAGAAATTGCCCTCCCTCATTGTTTATACACGGGTATGTATATGACGAAGAGAGGCATGTTATGAAAAATGTTTAAGAAAAAAGCTGGGACACGGGCTGTATTTTCGGCAACCTTATGTAAGCGCCCGCAAAACCAAACCGCGGGCGGAAGCGAGCCTTTGAGAAGGCTGACTTTCATCTGATTTCTTCGCCGCTTCGTTTCTCGCGGTTTCGCTTGTTCATCAAGCCGCCGATGCGCCCGCTCTCTTTGGCAGTCAGGCTTTTCCAGCCGGTCTCGCGCACCTTATCCATCAGGCCCAATTCCTCAGCGATTTCATATTTCATGAGGTCATTTTCCGTGAGCACTTTTTCTTTGAGCACTTGCTTATTCTTTTTTTTCTTTTCCGGCATGGCGCGGCTCTCCTTTCTCCCATGTAGTATCGGTTCCATTTTAAGGAATTATACGCGATTTCAGCGCGACAAAAAGCCGCGCACACTGTTTTTCCAAGGCGTTTACATCCTCCGCGGCCAAACGGTAATCAAATGGAAAATTGTCGAGCGAGGTTTCACTGGCGTGCTGTCTCTGTTCCCGCGTCAGATTATTTTCAAAGCCAGGGCGTTCGACGCGTACCGTCACGACATCCCGTACGCCGAATTCTTGCCACCGAAAAAATTCATTGGGAAAGCGAAAGTCTGGGATAAGGGCGTAATCATAATCATTCCAAAGAATTTTGAGAAAGCGGATCACTGTATCCGCCCAAAAATCCGTGTCACGCGCGCGAAAAAGTTCCGTGCTGACAAACTGAAGCAATTGCCGGCCAGCTTCGTCTTTTTCTCCCGTCCAATGATAGTACGCCGCGCAGATGAATTTCACGTAATCGGCAAAGGCGACGCGCAGCGCTTTCAGGCCGTCCATCTCCATGCACTCGCCCAAAAACTGCGCGGTTGTGTCTTTGCCATGCTGCGCCTTACCAGAAATCATCACAATCCTCAACCCGGCGCCTCTTTCTATCAAAAGATTTAGCGGACGGCGAAAAATATCCGCCAACGATTTGACGGGCGGCAAGATGCCACCCCTACAGTCATTGATTCTGCTGTAGGGCCGGCATCTTGCCGCCCGCTCAATTTTTACCGCCTGTTCAATTTTCGTTCGCGCGTATAATTTGTTAATCGTAATGGGAGGGGGAGGATTCGAACCTCCGAAGTCGCCGACGGCAGATTTACAGTCTGCTCCCTTTAACCACTCGGGAACCCGCCCAATTGAACCTTTTCAATTAAAAAACCAAACCAAACCCATACTTCCTTAGAAAGGAGGTGATCCAGCCGCACCTTCCGATACGGCTACCTTGTTACGACTTCACCCTAGTCGCTGGCTTCACCTTAGGCTGCTCCTCCCTTGCGGTTAG
>JAITPB010000003.1 GCA_031289625.1 Clostridiales bacterium
GGCGCTCGCCCCGGCAATGGCCCCGCCGACGATCTCCGGGACGAATACCCATATAAACACAATCCAGAACCAGGCGATCGCTTTCATGGCATGATCCCCGTAATCAGATTCACCAAACCGAACAAAACCGGCGTGGACGTGACGATAATCAAGATTTTGCCTGCCAGCTCAATTTTGGACGCGACCGCTGCCTCTCCGGCGTCCACGCAGATCTGCGCGCCAAACTCGGCAATATACGCAATGGCGATGATTTTCAGGATCACCCCCACATATTGAGTGTTTGTGTCTATCAGATCGGCGATGTTTTTGAGTATCCCCACGGCCTGGCCCAAGAGGGGCATGAGCATAAAAAAAATGATAAGGCTGGCGGCAATGCTGATGAGCAGAGCGTATTCGGCGTTCTGCCGGCGTATGGCGAGCGCCAGAATAACGCTGATGACGCCGATCGCGGCAACCTGAGCTATTTCCATATGCGCCGCCCCGTCATAGCTTGAAAATTTCCTGAACCGCTGTAAAGAGCTGGCTGACATATTGGATCACCCAAAACAACACGACGATGAGGCCGGCCAGCGTGGTCATCATGGCCTGCTCCTCGCGGCCCGCCCGCATCAGCACTTGATGCAGCACCGCGACCAATATGCCTACCGCCGCGATCTGAAAAACAATCTGTATATCCATCGAATGCCCACCTAAAAGAATATGACCGCGATCAGTAAGCCCCCCAGCACGCCCAGGCTTCTGTACATTTTTTGATTCGTTTCACTGTGCTGGCTTAAAAAAGTTATCTTGGCGTCTATATAGGAGAGCGTCATTTCAATCGTGTTCAACTGCATGGCTTTATCCAGATAACCCAAATTCGCGCCAAAGGCACGCAGGCATTCCCAATCCTCCGGCGCCAGGAAACTCTGTTTTTCCCATCGCGCGATCGCTTCCCGCCACAATCGGCCCACACTCTCCTTCGTCTTCATCGTCAGGCTTTCGGCAAAAGTGTGAAAGATAGGGCTGACGGGTTTCACCGTCCGTTCGGCGATGTGTTCCATGGCCTCCGGCAGCGGCGCCGAAGAGAAAGCGATTTCCGATTTTAAGATCAGCAGCGCTTTTTTCCATTCGTTCAAGTCGTCCGCCCGAAATGTTTCCCGGCTGGCCCAATACAGCCCCAACAGGGCCGACGAACCGCACACCAGTATGGCGCCAATGATTTTCAGCATCATACCGGGCGCCCCGCTTCCGTGAAAACGCCCACGAGTTTTCCCTGCCCTTTCAGCGTCACAAAGCGTTCAAAAATATTTTTGGCCAGCAGCTCCTGAAACGTTTTTTTTTGCCGTATATCCTCCAGATCCCGCCCATGAACCGTGCAGACCACGGTGACGCCCGCGTTTACAATATCTTCCACCGCCTGGATATCCGCCCGGCTCCCCAATTCATCTACGGCAATCACGCGCGGCGACATGGAGCGCAGCAAAATAATCATGCCTTCGGCTTTGGGGCATCCGTCCAGCACATCTGTCCGGCATCCGACGTCGTTTTGCGGGACGCCGCGATAGCACCCGGCAATTTCCGAACGCTCATCCACGACGCCCACCGGCAAACCGGGAAATTGGCCGGGCCTGCCGTTGGAAAGCTGCCGGATGATGTCCCGCAGCAATGTCGTCTTGCCGCAGCCCGGCGGTGAAATGATCATGCTGTGACGGGGGCGCGGCAGCGTCAGCGATTCTATCACCGCGTCCGCGCATCCCTTCACTTCATGAGAGATCCGGATGTTGAACCCGCTGATATTTTTCAGGCCGCGCAGATGGCTGTTTTCCAGAACTGCCCTGCCCACGACGCCGACGCGGTGCCCGCCTGTCAGCGTAATATAACCGCTGCGAAGTTCTTCCTCAAAAGCGTAGAGAGAATAATCGCTGATCAAAGCCAGCGTTTCCTGAATATCTGTTTCACAGGGTTGGTAAGCCGCCGCCAGTTCCCCGAAGCGTCCAGTTTCTTCCAGAAAATATTCGCGGCCCGCGCGCAGGAGAATCAGTGGTTTTCCCGTCCGGATGCGGATTTCTGTGATGCCCGCGAAAAATTCCTCCGAAAGCGTTTCAAAAACACCGTGCAGTTTTTTTCCCAGATAGCTGAGAATGATTTCTTTAGCACTCATGACTCTCTCCTCATGGATTGACAAGCCCGATGATAAAATGTATGGCCAGTCCCTCGAATTTATGCATCATAAAACCGCCTCCCGGAAAACCCGGAAGGCGGCTGTGTTTGCTGCTGTATATAATTTTTTGCTGCCATATGTAAAATTTTTGCATTGCGGTACAATTGGTTGTTATTGCCCCGCAAGCAGCACACGCGCATACTCCGTCTGATCAAATAGGACGCATCCGCCCATATGCTCCCGCAGCAGGATTCCTTCGTCTTTCAAACGGCGAAACAGCGGTGAACGCAGCGCCTCTTGCAGAGAGACGTTTTTTAAATTTGTGTCCGCATAAGGATAAAAAGGACAGGGCTCCGCGTTTCCGGACGCGCTGATGTGGAAAAAGCCCCGGCCCGCCGCCAGACAGCCGCCGGACTCCGCTTCGTCCCCCGGAAAAGAAATCATAATCATTTTTTCCCGCGCGCGCAGTTCGTTCACCTTCCCGGCCAAAACGCGCCGATCCTCTTCGGTCAGCGCCAACTCCTGCTTTTCCACCGGCACATACTCCACAAACACAATCGCTTTGCAGCCTTTTTCGCATAAACTGGATATCGTGGCCTCGCCTGTGACAGCCGTCAAGTTTTGGCTGGTCACTGTGATGGACGCGCCGAAGAGTACGCCCATGGCTTTCAACTTTTCCATGGC
>JAITPB010000030.1 GCA_031289625.1 Clostridiales bacterium
CTGAGACAGGCGGCTCATGCGGTTCCTTTTCCCGCGTTTTTTGATATGGGTGGGCGGCAAGATCCGTTTGCGCGGCTGGCAACAGCTCATGTTCCAGCGGCGTGATTTCCACAAAAAGATATTTCCGGATGGCAAACAGAATCCCCAGCGCCAAAATCCCCAGCAGATAGGAATTCATGGACGAGTGAGCCAACACCAACGACTTCGCCACAGTGAACAGCACGACTTCCAAAACATTGCCCGACGTCGGCTTTAAGATCATCCGGATGAACTCCACGCCAATGATGAGAGTGAATATATTTCCCAGCAGGCTGTTGAAGTCAAAATCGGATATGCCATGCAAAATCTGGAGAATAAAATTTTGTACAATTTGGAATCCTGCAATCATCACAGCGCCTGTAAGAAATATGGCAATCAGCATTTCTAGACATTTTATGTATTTGTAAAACAATCTCCGAAATTTACGCAAAGGCTCATCCCCCATCCTTTCAAAAATAAACATGGCGAATTGACGGCGTCTCGCAGCGTTGGAATCTGTATAGAGTATATAATATTGCCGCGATAAATGCAATCATTTTACGTAGTTTAACCAAGGCGGCGTAACGCGTCAGCGCTTTTGCACAGAAGACGCCGGGACGTAATTTTCTAAAAAAGAATATTTTTAATTTTTTTCAGATCATTATTGACAAATTATGTTTTCTGCTGTACCATATCGGTGGTGAAAAATTGTTTGGTAACTTGTTTGGGAAACCCATCATAAACAAAAATATCTGCCCATAAGGAAGCCGCAGCACGGAGGTTGATTTTATGAATGAAAAAGAATTACACAGCGGTTTTGAAGAACTCGCCCAGGACGAGTTAATGATTGTAAACGGTGGCGCCAGCTTTTTTACAGATCTAATTAATTCCGCGATGGGGATGTTTACGCTGGCGGTTCAATCCATTGCTGACATGTTTGCCGCATGGGAACCGGGGACAGGCTCGCATGGTTTCTTATCGATCCTTCTGATTTCCCCCTTCGGCCCTCCCATCGGTGAAACGTATAATTTTTAGCGGCAAATTCAGCAAGCCTCTGCTTTTAAACGCGAGCAGAGGCTTGCGTTTTTTGTTTAAATTATTTTGATCTCCCGCTCGGCCGCCGCGCCGCCAGCGATTTCAAAAGCCTTCATCACAGGCTCTTCCTGCGCCAGCGAAAGGATCAGATAGCTCGCCTTCGGATCATGGGCGAGGCGGATATCTTCCTGGGAAGGCCGCGCCGGGCTGGAGGGATGCGAATGGACGTTACCGAGCGGCGCAAGCCCCAGCACCCGCATATCTTTGACCGCGGCGAGCTGTTCTTTGGGATCGATGGAAAAATGTTCAGGGCTTTGGTCCGTGTTGGTGAGCAAGTAAATTTTTTCCACAAAGGCCGCGCCGCTTTCCAGCCGCCCCGCGATTAACCCGCAAGCCTCGTTGGGCAAAACGGAACAGGCATGATTTACAAAGGCGTCAAAATGCATTTTTTTGAGCGTAACTGTCATTTGAGATCGCACACCGCCTGTTCATAATCAAGAGGCCGCGTAATGCTGGGGCGCTTCCCGCAGACGGCGCAGCTCTCGTTCACCGGCAGCTTTATTTTGCGGAACTCCATTTTCAAAGCGTCATAGGTCAGCAGCCAGCCATTCAGCAAATCGCCTTTGCCCAGAATATATTTAATCGCTTCCATGGCCTGCAGGGAACCGATGACGCCGCCCATCGCCCCGATGACGCCGGCCTGTCTGCATGTGGGCACAGCGTCCGGCGGAGGCGGCTCTTTGAACACACAGCGGTAGCATGGGCCTGATCCTGGGACGTATGTCATCAGCTGCCCTTTGAACCGGATAATCCCCGCGTGGGAAAACGGTTTTTGCGCCAGCACACAGGCGTCATTGATGAGAAATTTCGCTGGAAAGTTGTCTGTGCCGTCGATGATAAAATCATAGCCGTCAATCAAGCTCATGACATTGTCTGCGGATACGAATGTTTGGTATGGTTTGACCGTAATTTCCGGGTTAATGGCCAGCATGGTTTCCTGCGCTGACAGCGTTTTAGCCTTGCCTAAATCCTGCGTGGTGTGAATCACCTGGCGCTGCAGGTTGGATAAATCCACTGCGTCCGCGTCCGCGACGCCGATGGTTCCAATGCCCGCCGCGGCGAGATAAAGGGCGGCGGGCGCTCCCAATCCCCCCGCGCCGATGATGAGCACTTTCGCGGCCAGCAATTTTTTTTGTCCTTTAATGCTGACTTCAGAAAGAATGATGTGACGGGAATACCGCTCCAGCTGTTCGTTGGTGAAGGCCATGGCGGAGGCCATTATTGCCCGCCTCCCATAAAATATAAAAACTCTATAATGTCGCCGTCTTTCAAGACAGTCGTCTCAAATGTCCCGCTCGCGGCAAATTCGTCGTTGACCGATACGGTGACATACGCTGGCGTTTCCACGTTTTCTATCTCAATGAGTTTCGCGACTGTCAAGCCGTCTTCGTAATCCTTTTGCGTTCCCGCTACCGTAAGCCGCATTTTTACACCCCCGCCTTTCGCACAAGCAGATTATAAGTCCCGTCGCCATTCTCCGAAAGTTTCAAAAGTTGATGCCCTTCTTCCTTTAGGGCGCGGGGAACATTTTGTACTGGTTCCCCATCGTTCATACGGATGGACAGCGTCTGCCCTTCTTCCAATTCCTCCAGCGCCACTTTCGCTTTGACAAAGGTAACCGGGCAAACCACATCGGTGATATCCGCCGCCGCGTCAGTCATCGCTTCATCTGTTTCAGCCAGGTCAGCCATGATACGCCGCCTCCATTTCGGATTTGAATTTATCCCAGCCGGCGCGGTTGATCGCCACGCGGAAACGCTCGCTGGGGTTCGCGTATTCGTCGAAAAATTTCAGCGCCGCGTCCGCCACGCGGAAAAGCGTTTCTGTATCCCGGATGATGGGCAGCGCTTGCTCCCCTTTGGCGATCAGATTGCCAAAAGTACCGCCGAAGGAAAGGATATAGCCCGGCTCGCCATGCCACGCGTCAAAAGGACAGGACTTGACGCACCTTCCGCAGTGATTGCATTTGTCCGCGTCCAGCAGAATTGCTGTATCGGTTCGCGTCAGCGCGCCTTCGCGGCAAGCCTTGAGGCATACGCCGCAGAGGGTGCAGGCGTCCTTTTTCCATTCGATCGTATAGCCGCCTTTCACACCCAGATCGTTTTCTTCGGCTTTCAAACAGTTGTTCATGCAGCCTGTCACGCCGAATTTGAATTTATGGGGAAGCTGGCGGCCAAAATACCGTTCGGAAATGGCCGCCGCCAGCGGATATGTATCCACGCACCCGGAGGGGCAAACCGCACTGCCCTGACAGGCAGTAACCGTGCGGACTCTCGGCCCGCATACGCCGATCGCCACGCCGCCTTCCTGCAATTCCACTTTGACGGCGTCTATGTCCTCCAACTGGATGAACGGGATCTCCACGCCCTGCCGAGAAGTCAGATGAACATGCCCATCGCCGTATTTTTGGCTGATTTTCGTAATGACCGCAAGTTGTTCCGCCGTGAGGCGGCCGCCTATCACTTTCAGGCGCATGGAAAAATGATTTTTTTGCACCTGCCGCATGAATCCGCCGCTTTTCAGCGCCTTATAATCAGCCTCAGCCATTATGAATCCCTACCATTATAAATCCCTATCATTATAATCCCTATCATTATAAATCCCTGCTTTCCGTTATTTTTTCGACAGCCCGCGCAAAGTCCTCTTTTAAATCCTCTAAATCCTCCAGCCCCACGCTGACGCGGATCAAATCGTCATATACGCCTGCCGCCTGTTTTTGCGCTTCCGGCGCGCGCGCGTATATGGTCGACGCGGGGTGAATCACAAGCGTGCGTACATCGCCGATATTGGTGGCGATTTTGGCGTATCGCAGCGCGTTGATGAGCCGGAACGCCTTTTCTTTCGAACCGGCGCGCATCGTCAAAATGGCGCCGGCCAGGCCGCCCTCCATTTGGCGGTCAACCAACGGCTTATAGGGACTTTTTTCCAGACCGGGATAGTTCACGTCCGTCAACGCGGCGTTGCCCGCCAAAAACGCCGCCAGACCGAGCGCATTTTCGCACAGCCGTTCCATGCGGAGACCCAGCGTTTCCAAGCCGAGGCAATTGAGATACGCGTTTTGCGGGGCGATGCAAGCTCCAAAATTACGCCAGATATCCTGACGCAGCCGAGCCGTGTAAGCGAGTTTTCTCATATGCCTAAAATTTTGCAGCGCGGTGAATTTGTCAAAATCCCAGTTAAACCGGCCGCCGTCCACGATGACGCCGGAAATGGCGTCGCCGCTGCCGTTAATGTATTTTGAGGAAGAATGGACTACGATGTGCGCCCCTTGTTTTAGCGGCTGTATGAGCGCCGCTGTGGCTGTGGTGCTATCGATAATCAGCGGTATGCCGCGCCGTTCGGCCACTGCCGCCACCGCCTGTATGTCCACCACGTCCAGGCGCGGGTTGCCTATCAGTTCGGCGAAAACTGCTCTGGTGCTGGGCGTGATGGATTTTTCCACATTTTCCGCCGTCACTTCGCGCAGAAAGACCGTCTTTACGCCGAAAGCGGATAAATCGTCCAGCAAATCCAGCGTGCCGCCGAAAAGCCCGCTGCCAGAGATAATTTCATCCCCGTTTTGCAGAATATTGAGCAGTGCCATCGCGACTGCCGCCATGCCGGAAGCGCAAGAGACGGCGTCCACCCCGCCTTCGATGATCGATACCCGTTTTTCAAAAGCCGCGGCAGTGGGGTTGGAAATGCGGGTATAGGCGAACCCCGGCGCTGTGTTTTGAAAAATCTGTTCCAATTTTTCGGCAGACTCGTGGGCGAAGGCGGACGCCTGATAAACCGGCGGAAGCGTCGAGCCAAACGCGTCCAGGGGAAAGCCGCCGTGCAGCAGCTTCGTGTTAAATCTCATAATCTTTCTCCCATACGGCCACATTGCGGTATTTGTCAAAATCACGCGGCGCATTTCCGGCTTCTATGCCGTTGATGTCCAAAAGCGGAACCGTTCCGTCCCGCTCTCCGAAACCGGTAAAAACCCCGTTTCGGATATTCGCGGCGGCGCCGTCCGTCCACATGTCAAAATCAGCCGGATAAGAATATCCCACCCCCTTCAAGGGAAGCGAATCCCCCGGCTGGTAGGAAACAGGGGCCGGGCTGTGGCGCAGTACAGTATGAATATCCGGGTGATAGTAAAAACTGTCAAATAAATTGACTGCGAAGCCGCCCAGCAGCACGCCTTGTTTTTCAGTTTCGCCCGCTTGTTCAATGACGCCGCAGGCGGCTGTGGCGTGGCTGACGCGGTCTATCAGAATCAGTTCGCCCATTGTTTTGTGCGCGCGAAAAGAATCCAGCACACAAGGCTCGGAGAGGACGAT
>JAITPB010000067.1 GCA_031289625.1 Clostridiales bacterium
TTCAGGAAACGTCCAAAGCCGCCCGCTACATAAAACCGATCTATATCGCCGAAAGCGAGCCCGACACTTTCGATCAGCGTCTGACAAGCGGAAAAAATCGCCGCCTTGGCGCGGATAAAATTATCAATGTCCACTTCTGTCAGCACCACGTTCTCACAAACCTGATACTCCGCCACGCGGCCCACGCGTTTTACATAAGAGCAGCCGTCCATAAATCTCCCCGCCATGTCGATCAATCCCGTCCGGAACAGCTCGGCCACTAACGAAATAACGCCGGATCCGCACAGACCTACAGGCGGCGCGTTCTCTATGGTAGAAATAATGGCTTTTCCCGAAGCGTCAATGGCGACTTTCTCAATGGCGCCGGCAGAGGCGCGCATACCGTGGCGTATGCCGCCGCCCTCAAAAGCCGGGCCAGCGGAACAGGCGCATCCAAATAAAAATTCCTGGCTGCCCAGCAAAAGTTCTCCGTTGGTGCCAATGTCAATAAATAAGATCGTGTCGTCCGATTCCTGCGCCAGGCTGGTGCAAAGCGCGCCGGCCGTAATATCCCCGCCCACATAACTGCCAACCGCGGGAGCCATCAGAACCGGCGCTTCCGGGCAGCCATATAACCCGATCTGACTGGCGGTGTACACAGGCGGCGCCATTACAGCAGGCGTGTAAGGAGACAAACGAATATATTCCGCGACGACGCCCAGCAGCAAATGGATCATGGTGGTATTTCCGGTCAAAGAAAACGACATGACGTGGCTGAGGTCAACCCGCGAAAGATCTAGAAGGCTATTGATGGTTCCCAGAATCCGTTTGGTCAGTTCCGGCAAATATTTGTGCGCATAGTTGATGCGGCTGATCACATCCAATCCGCAATCTATCTGCCCGTTGTACGAAGTTCGGGAAAATAAAATTTCGCCCGTCGCCAGATCCGTAAGCCACAGCGCGACTGTCGTAGTACCAATGTCGACTGCCGCGCCATAAAAACGCGGCTTGTCACCTATATCAGAAGCCGCTCTGTCCGTTTCAGCCGCTACAGCTGTTATTGCTTCAACCGAAATAATCCGCGCGGCGTTTTCATTTTTTTCCAACGCGTAAAAGACGGTCAGATGTCCTTCGTTTTGCCGCAATTTTTCCGGCAAATCCCGTAAAGCAGAAAGCGGCACATCCACACTGTCTATTTTTTGCTTGTTCTGTAACAGCCAGGCTCGGAAAGCGCGCCTGAAGCGATCCAAATCCGACAAGCCATCCAGCATGGCCGGGGCCGCAACTTGAATCTCAGCGATTTTCACATACCCGTCCAATTCATCCGGCATATAGGGTTTGACGTCCACAGAACCGTCGAACTTGCCAATCTCCACTTTTTCTTCCGGGAGAGTCACGGCAACGTCCGCGTCCCGTATTTTCGTCATGCAGATCAAAACTTCCCCCTGCGGCAGATCCAATCCTTTTGCATTGTCAAAATCCACCGGGCCGGACACCTGACACCGGCATTTCCCGCAAGTCCCTTTGCCGCCACAGGGCGTTTGAACAAAAACGCCCGCAAGGCGCGCCGCTTCTAACAGCGGCGCGCTTCCGGGCATCTCAATGCTTACATTTCTAGGCAAAAATGTGATTGTAGGCATTATGCTTTCACCAATACAGATTTTACAAAGCTTTCAATGTCTGCGGATTCCTGCGGGCCTACCAGCACTTTCCAGCCTGGCATTCCCTCTTCCAGCTCGCCGCTTTCTGGCGCTATAAACCCCGGAATAATGAAAGTACGGGCGTCCACTAAACTCTCCAAGTCTAGTTCCTTCGCAAACTTGGCGATATAGCCTCCAGAAAATTTTCCAGCCGCCCATGAGGTCAGAACGCTCATGCCTTCGCATTCAGGAATGAGCAGCCATGCGCTGATGCCGCTGTTTTCGATTTCGCCGGCAACTAAGAAATATGTCAGCGAGAAATTCGTCGTCACGAACACCGGGGAATTGCGATCCGGCTCGCCAATGGGATACAGTTTGGGCTCCACTTGAATGGGTTTCTGTGGATCCGTGTAAATATTCTGCCGCAGAGTCATTAATGTAACCAGCTGCGCCGGATCAAAACTGGGCAGAACCAGGATGCCGCCGTATTTGTCAATCTCCGTTACAGCCGCGATGAAATCCTCAAGCGCGTTGCCTGTGTCAATGAAGCGCAGAGAAGCATAGCCCAGAGGCTTCACGCTGTTTTTCAAAGCCGCCTTCCGTGCGATGGAATTGGTTTGAAACGCTTCCGATGTGGAATACGTTTTAAACTCAATCACCAAATCATTGAAGCCGCCCGCCTTGAGCTGAGAGGTCAGCGCATAAAGGCCGTCTAGGTCATCCGCAGTCACGCCCAGCACCTGCCCGTCGCGCTTCGCGATCTGCTGGGCCGCTTCCGCGTCCGCCGCTGTTATGCCGGAAAGAAGGCTCTTGGATCCCGCTATCGCCGCCGACGCTTTATCCAAACCGGACAGAGCGGACGCCCGCAGAATAAGCGGCAAACTGGTCTTCTCATAAATCTTTTTGCTCACTGCCGCGAACCGGTCGTCATCGCCTTTTTGCGTAACCGCAATGGCGTCGATGTGCAGTTCCTCGCCCACACGGATCAATGTGTAAGCACCGATTTTTTCGACAATGTCTAAATCATCGCTGTCATTTACATTAATGGCGATCACGGATTTATTTACAAATGTTTTTTCATGCCGGTAGAAAACCGTCTCTTCGCCGAGAGAGCTGACTTTTTCTGTTCCGATTTTGACGCCTTTGACAGGTGGCTCACTCGCCGCGCCCAGGATTTGTTTCGCTTCCTCGGAGGCATACGGACATTCGGATAGCATGGCTTTTTGGGCAGCCAGTTTCATGGCAAAAGCCATGCAAGTATTGGCGCCGCACTCCTTACAGTTGGTTCCAGGCAGCAGTTTGTTGATTTTCAGGCCGCTTAACGCCATTAGCCGCGCCTCCCTTCCATGAGTTCACCGATCGTTTTCTTCACAGCCGCCAAGGCTTCCGGCGTATACATAATCAAAATATCCGCGCCAGCGTACAGTAAAGTCATGGCTGTCGCCGTTTCCCAATATGTGGCGCGTTTGACCACGTCGCCCCATTCTGGGAAGCTTTCTTCCGGCGCTTTAAATTCTTTAATCTTAGCACATTCCTGCCCGACAGATACGATCATGGGGCTTAACAGCATGTTATCGCCGCCTAGACCTGTCAAGCGGATGCGTTCCATAACGGAATATGTGTATTCCACGCCGTAGCCGATTGTACTGGTCATAGGATCGACCAGAATCTTGTCGGCTGGCATACCCATATTGGTCAACAGAATGTTGAGCTGTTTGCTGATGTTCACATCGATAGGCGCCTGTGCCACTAAGGTGTGGCCATAAGCCATAGCCGCGCCCGCGATGGTGCGGTAATTATCCTGCTCTACCCAGTTAAACAACAGGTTTTCGCCTTCACAAGCCTGTGCGATCGCCTTCATGATTTCATTATTTTTCTCAAAATGGTTCGTGCCGGAAATAATCAGAGGCACATCCACCGCCTGCAGTACAGATTTCACCAACGCCACAGACTCATCCGCGGTACGGTTGCCCCGATCGGGATGTGTGGCGTCCAGCTTCACACTGATCAAATCAGCGCCATATTTCTCTACGCACAGCTTCGCCATCGCCGCCGGATCGTTCATAACATCTTTGAAGATCTCCCGGAGCAGAGGCGGATATTTCTCGCCGACCTTATCAAACACTTCCATGGCGAGCAAAGGCCGATGCGGTATTTCGCCTTCCCAGAAATGGAAGGGCATACAAGTCGCGCCGCCTATCGTGTAGACGCGTCCGCGTGTGCCGCCTTCGCTTTTCAAATTGCCCAGCTTGACTGTGCGAATTTGTCCGCTAGACTGTTCAGCCGGCAAAACAAAGGACGTAACAGCGTCCAGACGATCGGAGGCGTAAATTTTATTTTTATCTGTCTCTGCCGGAGCTTCCGCCGCTGTAGACCGTGCCGTGGGCGCTTGCCCCAAAAACTTCTCGGAGAGTACGTCAATGATGCTGCCGATGAGTTCTTTCGTAAGGTTCGCCCGAACCTCTTCGGTAAGCTGCGCTTTCAGTTCAGTGAGATCGACATTGGCCGCAACTGTCGCTTCCAGCGGGGCAATTTCTTCTTTCGCCTTCGCAGCTGGTTTGCCCGGCTGAGCGACGGCCTGCTCAGGTTCTTCATCGCTCTGCGCATAGTCAGCCATATCGTCCATGGCCAGCGCAGGGTGATTGACTTTTTCCATATAAGCGCGCACGTCGGCCGCCGCAGTCGCGACGGTCTCATCCGCGATTTGATCTAAAAATCCATCCAAACCTTTTTCGGAAAAACGTTTGACCAGATCGTCATGCAATTGATCTTTGAGTTCCTTGGGCATCCATACGAGCCGGGCAAAACCGCCTTCGGCGTACAGGAATTTCCGGGATGTCAGGAAGACCTTACCGCAGCCGTAAAAGCCTGGCGTCTGCTGTCCGCCGCCCACTGAACCGGCCAGCGTAGAAAAGGTCATGCCGACAGGCGTATCGCCCATAAATTCACGGTTGACCACCATGACGCCGTTGCATTCCGGCACATAGGCGCAAATCGCCTCAAAGCAGCCGCAGCTCGTCATTGGTCTGTCCATGATGGAATAAGCGCAGAATCCGTCAACGGTTTTATGACTGTTCGAATACACGTATTCATTAACACCCGACCATATACCTTTGACAGGATCCACGCAATCGCCTTTTTTCAGCGGTTGGTTCGCACCGGTTTCATCAATTTCATAGGCCGCCTTGCCGTCCAGCCAGTTGTACGCGCCGCACAGTCCCAAACGTTCCGGGGTAATGACGCAGACATGGTTGGGCGCGAAACTTTGACACAGCAGACAGGAATAGAACGTTTCCACGGATTCGTCGGTCATGGCTTCCAGACGGCGGTTACGCTCGTCATAGACTTTTCTGGCTATGGCCAGCCGTTTTTCGCATTCCGCTTTATCCGTGATCAATGTTACCCTTACCTTATCTACAATCGCGGGATAATCCGCGAGGAAACGGGCGTGAAGAATTTCACCGTAATGTTTAATACGCAGACCTCTTGCAAAGCCATCCTTCGAAATACGCGTCCAAATAATATCCCTTTGGCCCATATGCCACAGGCCTTCCGCCGCGTTTAACATGTGATGAACCTGGCGCTCCAGAATGGGCTCGAAGTCAGGCTGCATTTTGCGGCCAGCCACTTCCGCCCAAATACCCAGCGGCAAGGCTGTGCCTGGCTCAATCTCGTCAATATCCGGGCCGATGAGGTTAATTTCACCGTCGATGATGTCATCGTATTCGACGCTCGTCACGAATTCAAAGCCTGGCGTTTTATTGCCGCCGAACTCCACATGGGTATTTTCCTTACGGATACGCTCGCCTTCAAACGCGGGGCCATAGGCCACCGGCACAGGCACGTCGACGACTTTGATCTTGCAACCCCGCACTTCCAGAGCTTTTTCCACCATTTTGTCATGCGTCACGTTGGCGACCACATGCTCGTAAGTACAAACGCCTGTCGGCAAAATTTCCGGAATATCAGTATCCGCGATGGTAGGGAAGCCGTAATTGATAGCGCCCGCGGCAGCCGCGTACTTTTCTGGCGTGACTTCGCCAAACGCAAGGACAAATGCAAAAATCCTGTTCTTGTTGTAGCGCAGGTTGGCCGCGAAATCACCGGGTTTTACACCGCCGAAGGACAGAGCCGCCCGGTTGGCAAAACCCAAAGCGTAAATCAAAGCGGACACGTCTCTGCCGAAGGGAACAAGCCGTGTTTCCCAGCCGAGCTGTATGCCTTCCTCCTCCAGCTGTTCCGCGAATTGCTTGCCGTCGGTACAGCCGCCCATGAACACATACAAATTTTTCTGCTGCAATTCTTTCGCGATTTTGACGGCGGTCGCGTTGTCCGGGGCTGCGCCAGTAATGGCGGCGAAACCAGGGGCTGTGCCGTCCACGAACTCAATGCCGCGTTCGCGCATAATCACGTCGTTGGCAGCGCCCAGCCAGATGCCATCCACAGGATTGGGACCTATGATATATTTACAAGCTTCGATGATCTCACAGGCGAACAAGGCGGCTACGCCCGCGTCCAAAGTGTTGCCCAGATAAGGGAGCCAAACATTTTCGGTCGGGCGGCCAGGCAGCAATGCTTTGGCCTCTTCCAACATAGCCCGCAGATCGGAAAGCTTCTCCATCTTTTTGCCGGTAAAGGAATAAATTACAGGTAAAGAATAGGTGGTGTCAGGAAAAGAAACAGGATAATCCTCGCCCTTTTGCTTAATGGCCTCCTCAACGGAGGTCATGGCCTGGGCGACGAAACCCACCGCGCCGTCAATGGCCGCAGTGCAAATAATTTTCGACATTACATCGCCCTCCTATCTTTCATGTCAAACATCTTACGCTCTGTTTTACGGTTAATGCCCAGCGCGTCACGCTTTTTATTGAGGAGTTCAATGATGCGGTCTACCGCTTGATATGGATCCTCAATCAGATGGAAACTGGCGCCAAATTCTGCCCGGCAGCCATCGTGTAAGTAGGAGTTTACTTTTTCCGAACCGGCGACATAGAAGGGATTCCCCAGAATGACGTCGATGCCGGACGCTACAAAATAGCAGCCGATGGTGATGGCTTTTTCGCTCATCCACTCTGGCGCTACGCCCACAGCAGGTACCGCGGACAAATCATCGCCCAAGCCGCCTTCCAAAACAACTTCTGTCGCGGCTTCCAAAATACGGCTGTTGTCCACGCAACTGCCCATGTGCAGTACAGGCGGAATACCGACAGCTTCACAGACCTCACGCAGACCAGTCCCCGCGATTTCCAGCGCTATTTCCGGCACCAACATACCGGCCTTGGCCGAAGAAATGGCCGTACAGCCTGTTTGCAGAACCAAAACATTGCGCTTGATCAGTTCTGCCGTTAGGATATTGTTATACTCATCCGATTTCATCTTGGTATTGTTGCAACCCACGATACCGGCCACGCCCAAAATACGATTCTGCATGATCGCGTCGTTTAAGGGGCGGAAAGAAGCGCGGTAGCGGCCGCCCAGCATATATTTGATCGCGTCCACGGAAAATCCCGCGATGAGAGGCGCTGTGTCCTTCGGAATATTGATTTTTGCGGCGTCTCTATTTTTGAAATTATCAATGGCGCGCTTTACAAGACCTTTCGCCGCTTCGAGAGTATCCCCTTTTTCCACATTCACGTGCGCCGCGCCAATAGTTTTGGCGATGTCCAGCGTGGAGATGATTTCTGTATGATAATGGGCGGCTACATCTGGCAGACTGGGCATACAGCATTGCACGTCAATGATCATCATTTCCACCGCGCCGGTGATAATCGCCAGTTCCTGCTGCAGGAAATTGCCAGCCACAGGTATGCCGCGCCGCATGAGGACTTCGTTGGCTGTACAACAGATACCCGCCAGTGTAATGCCTTCGGCGCCAGCCGCTTTCGCGTATTCCTTGATCTCCGGATCCGCGACCGCAACGGCTAGTATATCAGACAATGAGGGCTCATGGCCATGAACGAGAATATTGACTGTGTTTTTTTGCATGACGCCTAAATTGGCGCGGCTTTTCACCGGCGCGGGCGTGCCGAATAAAATATCGGACGCAATGCTGGCGACGCGCGCGCCGCCCCACCCGTCGGTCAGAGATACACGGAACGCGTGCTGCAGGAGATTTTTATAATCATGATCCACGCCCATATGGGTACGGTGCATGGCCTCAACAGCCATTCTGTCAATACCGCTGGGCTTAATCCCCAGGTTTTCCCAGATGGCCTGGCGTTTTTGGGGAGCAAGGGTCAATGTTTTCAATGTCTCTTCCTGTTCGGAAAATTCATTCATAAACACTTTCACCAAATCCAAAGCCACTTCGTTGGCTTCACGGCCTTCTTGTTCCACGCCGTACTGATCGGCGGCTCTCCGCAAAGCCCTTTCGTCTTTGATGCTATAGCCTGGCGCTTTACCCTCAGCCACTTCTCTGAGTTTTAGTACGATATGCCGGCCATGATCGGAATGGGCGCTGGCGCCGCCTGTCACTTCGCGCAGGAAATTCCGCGCGACGATGGTGTCTACTGTGGCGCCGCAGATGCCTTTAGGCGCTTTTGGCGTAATGCGGCAGGGGCCCAGATGACAGATGCGGCAGCATACGCCCGTTCTTCCAAAACCGCATTGATTCTTCTGGGTGTCTGCCCTGTCAAAACAGGTGTCAACGCAATCATCTTGAGCTTTTTGGAGCATCTCAATAGAAGCGTTGTCAAGGACTTTCTCCAATACTTTTAATTTATCCATAAGAACTCCTTTATATAAAGGATTTGTATTATTGAATCAAATATCCCCCCGGGGGACTTGCGGGGAACATTTTTTTGCCCTATACTCAAAGAGGGGTAAGAATGGCTAAAAAATAAGCTTTACGGAAACTGATCCCATGCCACGCCATGCATAAATCATGGCATGGGAAAAATTTTCGTGTTGTCGGCAGGTTATAAGGCCGCCGCTAATTCCTGCACTTTCTGGTATACCGGGTTATCCTCTGGGATATCCAAAAAAGGACGGCTTTCCTCAGCGAAACGAGCTATCGTATCGTCGTTAGACAAACCAATCACAATATCCGCACGGGTTGTCTTCTGTATTTCTTCCATTCTGTCCGGCAGTTTTCCATTCCTGACGCGATTGACCACCAAGGCAAGCTTGTCGTAGTGCATTTCCATTTCGTTGGCCAACTCATACAGACGGAGCAGCGTTTGCAGCCCCGCGTTTGAGGCGTCGGAAATCAGCGTCATAAGATCCACCTTCTGGACAATGCGCCGGGACAGATTTTCCAGCCCCGCCTCATTGTCCAGCACCACGTAAGGGTATTGGGCGGAAAGCTCTTTGATGACCGATTTAAGCACGTCGTTGGCGTAGCAATAACAGCCCGCGCCCTCCGGCCTGCCCATAGCGATCAGATCGAAATTCTCCGCATCCACCAGGGCTTCCTCAATTTTCAACTGCAGCATCTCATGTTTGGAAAGGCTGGCGTTCGTGCCGCCTGTCACCACGCTGCGCACTTCTTCCCGCGCACGGCCTACGGTGTTTGCCACTTTGACGCCGAGAGCCGCGTCCAAACAGCTGTTGGGATCCGCGTCGATGGCTAGAATAGGTTTTTTGCCGGAGGCAATGAGATTTTTGATCAACAGGGCGCTGACGGTGGTTTTACCCACGCCGCCTTTGCCTGTGACCGCGATTAGCTTGCTCATGTCGTCACCTCCATCATACAGCGGATTCCAATTTTGCTAATATTTGTTCAAACAGGGCGGTTTCTTCCGGGTTTAATCCATCCAGTACCGACATGCCGTCGCGATCGGCGGCGCGGATATTTTGAGAATACGGCAGAAACGCCGCGATTTCAAGACCGGGAAACGCGTCGCGGATAAATTGTTTGTCTTCCTCGCCTACGATTTTGTTGCCCACCAGTAAAAACCGCTTCAAGCCGATTTCATCGGACATGCGAAGGACAGTGCGGGCGCAGTCCACAGCGCGCTGGCCAGGTTCCACGACAATCAGCATCACATCCACGCCGATGGCGGTGCCCCGGCCCAAATGCTCAATACCCGCTTCCATATCCATCACAAGGCTCTGATTTTTGTACAGCACCAAATCCGTCACCAAAGCCTTGGCGAAGGTATTTTCCGGGCAAGCGCAACCGCCGCCGCCCTTGTTGATGGCGCCCATCACGAGAAGCTCGACGCCGTTGTGTTTCACGGCCAGTTTATCCGCCACGTCTCCGACTTCCGGATTCAGTTTGAATACTTTGCCGTATTCGTTTACTTTCGCGCCGGTTCGCTCCTCGATCAGCGCGATTTCAGCGCTAATCGGACGAATAGAGATATTAGAAGGAATGCCCAGCGCTGACGCGAAGTTGGCGTCGGGATCGGAATCCAAAGCGAGAACCCTCTGCCCGCGCCGCGCCAACAGCAGGGCTACGGCGGCGGCGACGGTAGATTTACCGACGCCGCCCTTTCCAGAAACCGCTATTTTCATACTTTATATTTCCCTTTCATCTTTTGGGTCAGTTTAGATAAAAGATCAAATACTTTTTCGGCGTCGGCGATAGGCAGAGAACCGGTGCCGCAGGAAGGCGTAATAATGGCTTGCTGAAGGATCAGATTTTTGTCGATGCCTGTGGCGGCCAGCGCGTCCATACCCGCTTCCAGTTTTTGTTCAAGCGACTCCACTGTCTGCTCGCGAATGAGCGCGGACGTGGGCACTACGCCCCAAGCCAGCGAGCCGCCTCTTTCGAGATGTTTTTTCACGCCGTCCGCATACATGACAATGGTGTGCGCGTATTCAAAAGCGTCAAAATTGACGATATCCACGCCAGCGTCAATGAGAATGCTCCATTCGGTGTTGCCGCAGCAGTGAACGCCAGCCAGCGCGCCGTCGGCGTGAACCGCTTCCACCACTTCATTGATGATTTCGACGACGTCTTCCCGTTTCACAGAAACATAAGTAGAACTTCCAAAAGCCGACAAAATGGGTTCGTCGATAAAGCAGATAATATTCTCGGCATAAGGCTTAAACAACTGAATTTGCCAGCGGGCCTTCATGCTGATGGCTTTGAGGATTACATCACGGAATTCCTCATTGTAATACATGGCGCGTTTGTTTTCGTCAACAACGGTCAGCGCTAAACTGCAGGGGCCGGTTACTTGTACTTTAAGCCAGGGGAGTTTGCCGCCTTTCGCTTTAACGGCCTTTAGAAGCGCGTAAATCCCTTTGGAGTACTCCTCGCTGATGGCCATAAAGGAGGGATCCCCTGCCTCGAATTTCTCATAAAATTCCCCGAATTGCTCGCTGTAATCCTGATCCGTCTGGAAGAACATGCGTTTCTTGACCTCATCCACAACGGCGCAGGGAATGTTTTCGGAGTATTGGATCTCCATCTGTTCCTTCAGGGATGTGCTGGGGA
The DNA here is from genome assembly GCA_031289625.1 of Clostridiales bacterium. Classification (GTDB taxonomy): domain Bacteria; phylum Bacillota; class Clostridia; order Lachnospirales; family WQUN01; genus JAITPB01. The sequence goes on from JAITPB010000067.1 coordinate 11,005, forward strand.
GCTGCGGCCAAATGGGCGCGTCCATAGATTTCAGGGCGACGCTCACCGCATAGTCCGCATCGTCGAAAGGCATACTGCCGATGGCGGTGGAAAGCAAATTGGTTTGCATAGGTGTTTCATCCTTCCTATCGTAAGAAAACCACAAAACATTTACAGGTAAATTTTGGTTATCCAATTATTATTTTAATTCACGAGACTGCTTTTTTCATGGCTGTGATATGCGCGGGCGTAGTACCGCAACAGCCGCCGATAATGTTCGCGCCTGCGGCCACGATCTTTGGCGCCAGAGCCGCCATATCCTCCGGCGTATCCGGGAATATGTCTTTTCCGTCCACGTTATGGGGAAGTCCCGCGTTGGCGTGTACGAGAATAGGGATGTCCTTGTTTTCAGCGCGCATTTCCTTTACGATCTCAATCATGCGTTCCAAGCCGTTGCCGCAGTTGGTACCCACAACGTCAGCGCCCGCTTCTATGGCCGCGTTCATGGCCTGTACGGGGCTCACGCCCATCATGGTCCTATATTCGCCGCGTACATTTCTTTCGAAGGAAAAAGTACAGATGGCTTCCATTTTCGTATTTTCTTTGACTGCTTTAATGGCCAACACAGCCTCGCCGATGTCAGACATGGTCTCAATGCAAGCCGCATCCGATCCGCCTTTTTCCAAGGCAATGGCTTGAACCTTAAAGGCGTCGTACATTTCTTCTTCCGTGACTTCCTCCATCACGAGAATTTCGCCCGTGGGGCCGATCGAAGCGATGACCCAATTATTCTCTCCCGCTGCTTTGCGGGAAATGGCCGCGGCCGCCTCGTTGATCTCGGCGACGCGATCCTTCAAGCCGTAATGAGCCAGTTTGAAACGGGTGCCGCCAAAGCTGTCGGCTTCGACCATGTCAGCCCCGGCGTCAATATAGCTTTTGGCAATCTCGTACACATCGTCGGGCTTTTCTACACACCACAGTTCCGGCGCTTCCCCTGGCTTCATACCTTTTTTTTGGAGGAAAGTACCCCACGCGCCGTCGGAGATCAGCACCTTGCCGCTCTTTACCGCTTCCGCGATTTTCTGCCTTGCCATTCCATACACCCCTTACGTTAATTTTGAGTTCTTGTGTATCTGGATCAATTCAGACACGGCCAGCTTTCCCAGAACCACCACGTCTTCCGAGCACAGCCAGCCTTTAACTGTCTCATCAAACAAAACAGAAGCCTGCGCCGGAAATTCGTCGTCCCCTGCCCAAATGACAAAGGTCAGCGGCATATAGGGCAAAACGTCAACCGTAATGGAGGCGTCCCCAAGCCCGGCTGGCCGGCTGCCGCACAGTTTTCCTGTTTCGAGCAGCGCTTCGGGCTGTTGTCCAAAATAAGAAAGCAACGGCCTGACCGCCAAATTTTCATGCTTGGTTTCGTTAAAGATTGCCTCATCCATATCCCGGTAGGCGATGAGCCTGCTTTGTCCGCCGGATGGCTTTTTGGCCCCTTCAGAAAGCATATAATGCATCCAGATGATACGCTGGGAGTCGTTTCCGGCGGAAAGTGCGCGCGGTATGCCAAACCAGGGAATAAAATATTCGCCGTCACGATAGAGCGCGCCGCACCGGGCGCAAACCGCTTCCGGCTTCATGGTTTCCAATTCTTGCGCGGCCATTTTTAGGGCGACGTCATAACCTGTCTGCATATTCTCTACCCTCCAGCATGATTTGTACAATTCAGTATAACATATGGATGCAAACACGTGTATAATTCAGTTAATATTTTTGTAAAAATTTAATGAATTGTATACAGTAAAGAAAATTTATTTTTAAGATACAATGTATAGTAATCTGCGTTTAATTCTTCTCCCGTAACGTCTTGGATCAATTGAGAAGGCGTTTTTAGGGATCCGTATTGGTGAATTTTTTCCGCCAGCCATTTTTGTATGACAGGCAGACGGCCCGATCGGACGCTGCCTTCAAAGTCAATGTCTTTGCGCATGGCGTGAAGGATTTGGGCGGCGTACGCGTTTCCCAGCGCGTATGAGGGAAAATACCCGAAATAACCCTCCGACCAATGAACGTCCTGCAAAACGCCGCGCGCGTCGCTGTCCGGTTCAACGCCCAAATATTCACGCATTTTTTCGCTCCAGAGCCGGGGCAGATCATAGACGTCCAACCCACCGGAGAGCAGTATCTTTTCGATTTCGTACCGCACCATAATATGGAGGGAATAGGTCAGTTCATCCGCTTCGATACGAATGAGCGAAGGCCGCGCGATATTGGACGCCTCATAGAAATCGCGCGCGGATAGGTCTTTAAAATCTGCTCCCAATATTTTTATGAGATCGTCATAAATATTTTCCCAAAAAGCTTCGCTTCTGCCGATCATATTTTCATAAAACCGGGACTGGGATTCGTGAATACCCATCGAAACCCCTGTGTCCAGGATGGTGTCGGCGATGGCGTCCATCTTATTCTGCTCATAGAGCGCGTGGCCGCATTCATGCAGAACAGAATAGAAGGCGGAGAGGAAAGCGTTTTCATGATAATGCGTCGTGATCCGCACGTCGTTTTTGCCCATATTGTCCGTAAAAGGATGCTCGTTTTCCCTTAGCATCCCTCGGTTTAGATCATAGCCGACTTTCTCCATCAGCAATTCGGAAATTTGTTTCTGTTTTTCCAAAGAGACAGATCTCTGCAAAAAATCCGCGTTGATTTTCTTTTCACTCGCCTGAACGCTTTTCAGTAATGGCACAATGACCGCTTTGAGCCGGTCAAAGAACCGATCCAGTTTTTCCACGGTCATGCCGGGTTCATAGTCGTCCAGCAAAGTGTTATAGCGATGGCCCTCATAGCCTCGGTATTCCGCGAATTTGATTTGATAACGGACGATTTGCTCCAGCGTTGGCGCGAAACCGGCAAAATCATTCTCCGCTTTCGCTTTCTCCCAAACCGCTCCCGCTTTGGCCGTCAGTTCGGAATATTCCCGTATTTCTTCCACAGGAACTTTCTGGTACGCATCGTACTGACGGCGGCAAATCCGCGTCATGGCGCGGACAGCGTCGTCCAGGGAATCTCTTTCGGCTTCCAGCGCCTCCAAAAAATCTCTCATTTCATCGGAAACGCGCAGGGCAAACGCTTCCGCCGCCAAAAGGCCCATGTATTTTGCACGGGAAGCGGTTCCGCCTTTGGGGGCATCCACTGACATATCCCAGACGAATAGATTGAGCGCCGACTGAATGGCGTTGATCCGATCCGTATAGATTTTAAACTCTTTTACCATGTTTTCAAGCCGTTCCGAATTCATAGCCCCTTCTTTTCTCATGTTATTTTCGGGCCAGCATACGCCGGATGTGACGCCGCAATTCTTTAAAGGCGCTGCGCGGATCGATTTCTTCCAGCGTGTCCATCAGCGCGCGGATCTGACGATCGTCCAGAGAGTCCTTTTTTTCCGCCAGATAAGCGGCGCGATTTTTCAAGATGTGCGCGATGATTTCATCCTCGCCGGTCTTTTGGGCCGCCAAGTCCGCCACGATTTTACTTTTGGAGGCAAATTGCATAAAATCTTTGTTCATCAAGCGATAGTTCATTTTCCCTTTTTCATCGATGTAACGGCTGGCAATGGCGCGGTACTCGTCGGTATCGACCATACTGCCGCCAGCCTCTTCTGTTTCTGGCGTTTCTAGTTCCTGCGGCTCCGCAGATTCCGGACAAAGCGTCACTTTAATCTTGCCGCGGCTGGCGTACGGCAGGCCTTCGGTCAATTCCAGCGCTTCATCCACAGCGGCGTCCGGGAAAAGGGATTCATCAGCGGGGCCATAGGCAGCGGCCAGGCCATCGCGTCTGTTAATGGTGTAGGCAGCGGACGCCTCCTGATCCAGGCGCAGAAGTTTAAGCCCAGCGCCGCCGGAGGTCAGCTTTTGCTTGTAGGCGATGGCGGGAATGGCCGAAAGTTCGACCGCAGCGGTACGAATGATCTTCATTGGTAAACCTCCCACAATACTGTTTAGATTAGTATTTCCCAAGTGGAAGAAAACATGACTGAAAATCTTTTGATTCTATAAATGATTTTATTCTATAATGATTTTATTATGGAACGCCGGGTTTGTCAAACAAGATCTGTTTCTCCATCTCCAGCAAAAAACGTTTGGCCGGAAGCCCGCCGCCGTAGCCGGTCAAGCCGCCGTCGCTGCCGATCACACGGTGGCATGGAATGATGATGGAAATGGGGTTATTGTGGTTGGCCATACCGACCGCCCGGCTGGCTTTCGGCCGGCCGATCAGCGCGGCTACCTGCCCGTAGCTGCGCGTCTCGCCGTACGAAATGGTTTGCAGCGCTTTCCAGACCAGCATTTGAAATTCTGTTCCGTGAAGCGTCAGCGGCAAATCAAATACCCGCCGCGTTCCTTTAAAGTATTCCGCGAGCTGCGACGCCGCCTTTTGAATCAGCGGCGTTTCCCCGGCAGTAAAATTTCCGGGAAAATTGTCCCTGCCAAAAATAATCCGCGAGATAGAGCCGCCCTCTTCTTCAATTCCGATCTGTCCGATGGGAAAGTCATAAAAAAACATGCTCGTCATATCAGATCCTCAAAAATATTTTCCATATGCACCACAAGCTCCGGCCATAAATATGGGAGCGCCATCGCTGACTTGCAGAGAGGTTTATTGTGCGAAACTTCACTGTTTTACCATTTTTTTGATTCGTTTTCTTTGTTATGATAAAATGCCAATGGAAATCTGTCGAATCCCTTGTGCGTATTATTATAACCGTTTTTTGCACGCGTGACAATTCTCATGGCAATTCACAAAGGAGGCGGCGTGATGGCCGATAAAATACTTGTGGCGGAAGACGACGCCACCATCAATGAAGTCGTCTGCGAATATTTAAAAGAAGCGGGCTTTGACCCCATCTCCACAGCGGACGGCAAGGCGGCGGCTGCGCGCCTCGCCGGCACGCGGGACATAAGCCTGTGCATCCTGGACATTATGCTGCCGGGCGGCTCCGGGCTGGAACTGCTGCGTGCGATACGCGCCTCAGAGGTTTACGCGAAAGTCCCTGTGATGATGCTGACCGCCCTGACGGACGAAGACACGCAGATCATTAGCTTCAACGGGCAGGCCGACGACTACGTGACAAAACCCTTTTCGCCCAAAGTGCTGGTCAAGCGGGTGGAAGCGCTGCTGAACCGATGCCGGGGCAGTCAGGATTCTATCCTGCGCCTCGGCCCAATCCATTTGGATGTGAACAATTACGAAGCCTACGAGAACGAGCGCAGAATTGATCTAACGTTGAAGGAACTGGAACTGCTCAAAGTTTTGATGAGCAATCCCCGAAAAGTCCTGTCCCGGCAGCAGCTTTTGGATTTGGTCTGGGGCTATGACTATTACGGCGACGAGCGCATTGTAGACGCGCACATCAAAAACCTGCGCAAAAAACTGCGCGCCAATCTGATTGTGACGGTCAAAGGCGTCGGGTATAAGGTGGAATCAGTGGAATCGGCTTAGGAGGCTTTGCCATGATCCATAAAGGAATCGCGTTTAAAATTTTTTTGTTTACCGCGGCGCTGATCGCGCTGGCTGTCATTGTTTCGCTGGGCATTTTGTGCTTCATACTGCCAGATTATTATCTTCGTTCCAAAACAGCGGCCATTCAAAAGCAGGCGGATCTGCTCGCACACGCGCTCAGCGCGTCGCGAACCGAAGAAGACTGCGCGTCGCTGATCAAAGATTTTGCCGCCGCGAACAACGCCGTTGTACTGGCCCTGAAAGGCGGCGAAATGCTTCCCCTATCCTCACCTTTCCTGTCGCTGGGGCCGCCCAGCCAAATGCGGGTCTTCTTTAAAACAGCTGCGGCGTCCGGGGAGACGGACGCGATACTTGAACGCTTCGAAAATATTCGTATCGCCGGATCCGGCGCCGCCGGGTTTTCCGAAGCCGATGATCAAATAGCCGGGCCGCGTTTTATGACTTCCATCCAGCAGCAGATGATACTCGACAAACCCATTCAAAACAGCCTGATGGATCGCGTCCGCATTGTATGTACGATGCAGCCTGTCGGCGAGGCGACGCAAGTGATTATTTCACTGACGCCATACCTGCTGATCCTGGATTTGCTGATTGCCCTGCCGGCGGCGTATTTCTATGCCAGGCGTTTGACCAAACCCATTTTGCGCTTATCCGCAGTCGCGTCTCAAATGCGCCAGATGGCGCCCGGCGCGGCCGGTGCGACCGGTGCGGCCGGGATTTATTCGCGGGACGAACTGGGCGATCTTTCCAGAAGCCTGGATTTGCTGTATCAAAGTTTGTGCGCCAACATCGAAACGCTTCGTCAGGAAAAAGAAACCGTGAATCAGCTCGAACAAGCCAAGACCGATTTCATGCGGGCGGCCAGCCATGAGCTCAAGACGCCCATCGCCGCGTTAAATGGCATTTTGGAAGGCATGATTGACGGCATCGGCGTGTATAAAGATCGAAACAAATATTTGCTGGAATGCAAAAACCTAATCAGCCGCCTGACGGGCCTGGTGAATGAAATTTTAAACGCCGCCGCGATGGATGCCGTGGAAGAAAAGTTCAGCCGCGATCCAGTGGATATTGATATTTTGCTCAGCAACGCACTGGAAGAGCATCGGGTTTTGGCGGAGGGAAAAAATTTGCGCGTTGCCTTGGATCTTTTGCCCTGTCAGGTAAACACAGATGAAGTCATATTCTATCATACGATTATCAACCTCGTCTCTAACGCCGTAAAATACACGCCAGCGGGCGGCCTCATTCAAATCAGCCTGAACCCGGAAGTGCTGTCGATTGAAAATGAATGCGAACCCATCCCGCCGGATCAAATCAGCAAGCTCTTTGAACCGTTTTTCACGCTGAGCTACAGCCGGGACAAAAAAAGGAGCGGCACGGGCCTGGGGCTATACATCGTAAAGAGAAATTTAGAGCGGCTGCATATGACGTATTCTATGAAAAACAGCGATTTAGGGCTGCAATTCAACATATTTTTTCATTACGCTCTGCCCAAACACCTCTAAATGAGCATAAAAGCTGGACAGTGAAAACTTTTGGCATGTAAAAAGCGCATACAAAAAAAGATCAGCGTAATAATTAAAAAAATAATTCCACGATCTTTAGCATGTAATCAGTAGATACGTCTATTTTGCGGTAATAGACTATGCTGTCTCATCAAATATGTACTTATGGTC
>JAITPB010000084.1 GCA_031289625.1 Clostridiales bacterium
TCTTTTATCGCTTCATTAATATCTTGTCTTGATAAATGCCTTTTATTTCATTTCTTATCCGGTTTGGCTTGCTAAAGGCATGGAAATAAATTGGTGCGGTTCTCCTGCATTTCCAAAAATCAAATATTGACATATTACTGCATTTGGTTTAAAATAAACTTAAAAAACGAGAGAGAGAGAGAGGAAGTTCTCAGAGTATGGCGTCTAAACGCTTTAGGAGATTCTGTGGGATAGTAACGGTTCTTTGCGTCATGACCGGCGTAAACTCAGCCAGCCGGGTTTACGCGGATGAGATGCAGGCGGCCAGCGGATGGAAAAACATTGTGAAGTATACCAATACGCGCGTCAAGTTTAGAACGGGCCCCAGTACAGATGATGAAGTTCTGCAAATAGTAGACAGAGGCGCCTCTGTGGAATTCAAATCGGACAACAGCACTTTAAACGGCTGGAGTCTCGTGGTTTTTGAGGGTGTAAGGGGATATATAAAGAGCGAATTTTTGGGCTGGGAAGAACCGCCTGTTCAAGTGGTGGAGCTGCTGGAATGGAGTCAGGTTAAGCCGACGTTTACCACTGGCGTTCCGGTGGAAGTGTACGACGTCCGCACAGGCCTCGTCTATTATGTAAAAAGTTTTTCCAATGGTATGCACGCTGATGTAGAGCCTGCGACGAAAGAAGACACCGCCATCATGAAACAAACCTATAACAATCGTTGGGCTTGGGACGGACGCCCGGTTTGGGTTACTATCAACGGACGTACGATTGCGGCCGCCATCAATGGAATGCCGCATGGCGGCGGCGTCAACGCCACTAATGACATGGCGGGGCAAGTCTGCTTGCACTTTAAAGGAAGCGCGGTACATAATGGCAACACCTCCTATCAGCGTGAATTGCAGGTAGTGGTTATGGAAGCCTGGAACGCGAAAGAATAGAACGGCGCACGGAAAAAGGATTGACAGGACGCGAGCGTGGATGCTATACTCGTGCTTGGATAACGCTGAGAAAAGGAACAGTACGTTTTCGGAAGATTACAGAGAGCCGTTGAGGACGCCGCTGCGTCCTGTTGCTGTGAAACGGTATCCGACGAAAACCGAACTCACCTTGGAGCGGCTGGCTGAATGAGATATTGGGAGGCAGTTTACAAGCCGAACCAGTCTCGGTAGGCGCAGACGGGAGTCCGCCGATAAAAGGATAGGATATACAATTGTATCCGTAAAGTGTATTCCCTTGTGGAATGAATTAGAGTGGTACCGCGAAAAACCTTTCGCCTCTTGGATAAGAGATGAAAGGTTTTTTTGATTGTCTTTTATTCTTATGCTAAAGGAGTGACGATCATGAATCATCAAAAATACCGTCCGTTTCCCCCGCTGATGGTGACAAACCGCGAATGGCCCTCACGGAAAATCACGCACGCGCCGGTTTGGTGCAGCGTAGACTTGCGGGACGGCAACCAGGCGCTGGAAACGCCTATGAACCTCACGCAGAAACTGGATTTTTTTCGCCTTTTAACCAAAATCGGCTTCCGGGAAATCGAGATTGGTTTTCCCGCCGCGTCTGATACGGAATACCGCTTTACGCGCGCTTTAATAGAAGGCGGCCTGATACCGGACGGCGTCGTCGTTCAGGCGCTGACGCAATCTCGGGAACATATTATCCGGAGGACTTTTGAGGCGTTGGACGGCGCGAAAAAAGCCGTTGTGCATCTTTACAATTCCACATCTGTTTTACAGCGCGACGTGGTTTTTAATAAGCCGAAAGAGGACATCACCCGGCTGGCGGTGGAAGGCGCCGCGCTTGTCCGCCGCCTCGCGGAACAATATGGGCGGGAACGGTTTATCTTTGAATACTCGCCGGAAAGTTTTACCGGCACCGAAATGGATTATGCGCTGGAAATCTGCGGAGCCGTACTGGATGTCTGGGAACCGGCGCCGGATCGGAAAGTCATCATCAATCTGCCGTCCACGGTGGAGATGGCCACGCCCAATGTTTATGCCGATCAAATAGAAACCATTTGCAAACGTATCCGTCGCCGAGACAGCGTCATCATCAGCCTGCACGCGCACAACGATCGTGGCACGGCTATCGCCGCTACAGAGCTGGCGTTGATGGCTGGAGCGGAGCGTGTGGAAGGCACGCTGTTTGGCAACGGGGAACGGACGGGCAATGCCGATATCCTCACGCTGGCGATGAACCTGTATTCGCAGGGCATCGATCCAGAGTTAGATTTTTCTCACCTGGACGATATTGTGGCGGTTTACGAAAAGTCCACGAATCTGTTCGTACACCCGCGGCATCCTTACGCGGGTTCGTTGGTGTACACCGCGTTTTCCGGATCTCATCAGGACGCCATCAACAAAGGCATGGTTAAAATGAAAGAACATCCGGATCGCTGGGAAGTGCCGTATCTGCCCATCGATCCGAAAGACGTGGGACGCGGTTATGACCCTATCATCCGGATCAACAGCCAATCCGGCAAAGGTGGAGTCGCCTTTATTTTGGAACAGCATTTCGGCGTTCAAATGCCGCAGAGTATGTGTCAGCATTTCGGCGCCGTCGTAACGCAAATTTCAGATGAATCTGGCGAAGAACTGCCGCCGGAAGAGATTTATCGGATTTTTGAGAAGGAATATGTAAACATAGAATCGCCTGTCCGTCTGATCCGGTACAACGAAATCACCAACGGCGAGACGGAAGTGGAGGCGCGGCTGGCGTTTCGCGGCGTGGAAAAAATCGTGCGCGGAGAAGGCGGCGGTATTTTAGACGCGTTTTGCAAAGCGCTGCGGGCGGAATGGCAATTGGATTTTGAAATCATTCAGTACAGTGAGCATTCATTGGAATACAGCTCCCGATCCCGCGCCATCACTTATGTAGAATTAAGCGACGCGAGCGGGCGGAAGCTGTACGGCGCCGGCGTCAGCGGCAGCATCAGCAAATCCTCGCTGCGGGCCGTGATCAGCGCCTTTAATAAAATATTATGAAGACAGCGCGTCTGTTATTTCGTAGCGCAGCGCGGAAACCTGGCTGCTGAACGCGCCGTACTGCGCGCGGTAATCGCTGGTGTCCACGCCTTCATATTGCTTGAACACGCCGCGGAAATGCCGCCCATCGCCATAGCCGACTTTGACGGCCACCATATCGTCGTTGGCGCCTGTTTCCCGCATGAGGCGCTTGGCTTCGTCCAGACGGACGCGGATCGCGTACTCCAATAAAGGTTTTTCTTCTTTTTTCTGAAAAAGCCCGCTGAGATATTCCGGCGTCGTGTTCAGCGCCTTGGCGATTTTCGGCAAGGAAAATGTTTCATAATAATGCTCGCGGCAGTATTGTTTGGCCGCTTCGATCAGATCGGCGTTGATTTTATCATGGTGTTCCGCAATAAACTGGCAGAAATTTTTCAGCGAATTATCCAGATATCGAAACGCTTCGTCAATATCATCCAGTTCCAGAACGCCTTTAGAAGAAAAAAACGTGGTGAATTGAGACTGAATGGGAATATTCTGCTCGCTGACATACCGGCTGATGGAGATCAGAATGTTCATGACCAGCTTGGAAAGCAGTTTATCCGGCAGCGGCGCACAGGCGCGCAGCGCGTCAAAAATTTCCTGCAAAAGCACGCGGCAGTACGCGTACTCGCCGACCACAGCAGTGGAGACCAGCCGCGCCTCTTTTTCAAATGGATAGTGGTAGGTGATAATATTGGAGGGTTCCATAAAATGGATGGGTATCACCATGTTTTCCCCTACATGAAACCGATACCGCAGGGCGGATTCCGCTTCGCGGTAAGAGATGGAAATATCCTGCGCGTTTTCCACCGTCCGCCCGACGCCGATGGTCACATGGATCCGCGCGCGGTTCGATATGCTGTTCCTCAGCGTTTCGCACAGAGAGAGCGTTTTGTCCAGATCTTCCACACCGCCTAAAAGCGCGGCCACCAGGTTAAAGTCCAGAATCGTAGTTTCTACCGGATAATCTTTGAGGCTGTCCCGCGCCAGCAAAGCGATTTTATAACTGAGCAGGTGTTTTTCCATTTCCGAGAGCGTCAGCAGGATTTTTTTAAAATGCCCCACGCGCAGGAGAAGTACAGTAAAGCCTTTGTTATAGCGCATGTTAAAATATTCAAACGAATTATAGATTTCCGTTTCGTTCCGGATGCGTCCGAACAGCAGATTTTTCAGAAAAAGATCCTGAAAGACATACATCCGTTCCTGATAGCCTTCTTCCGCCCGCCGCGTTTCTATTTTGAGCTGATCGGATTTTTCAAAATGCGCCGCGGCTGTATGCAGACAGCGCGACAGATCGGCTGGCCGGATGGGGCGGTACATCGTTTCCAGCACGCCAAAGCTTTTGCTTCGTTTCATATACTCGGCGTCATTGTATGAACCGTATAAAATAAAACGCGTCTCCGGAAAAATTTCGTGAATACTGCGCAGGGTAATATAACCCGCCGCGCCAAAAAAACGAATGTCCGCGATGATCAATTCCACTTGGGTCTCTTTGAGCAAAGCCATGATGTCTTTGGCGGGATCTGCAATTGCGTTGACTACGCGCAAATCGGGCATATTGTTTTTGATGTACGTCCGTATGTTTTTAACGTTGTCCGCGTCTCTATCGGCCAAAAAAACATGAATCATATAAATCCCCTCCCCTCGCGTATAGTATTTGCCGTTTGCGGTATGATTATTTGCGGTGGGGCGGAACAGCGGCCACACCGCTGTGATGGCAGTTGAACGCCCAAAAGCCCGGCTTGCATTTATCCAAGCCGGGCTTTGATTTATTTTTTGACTGGTGCGGGCAGTCCAACCGAACGCAAAATACTGGGAAACGAAGCCCTGAAAATCGTATGGATATATTGCGTTATCTTTTCCCAGTTACGAACAGAGCGGTCGTTAATACACTCAATCAGCATTCCGGCGATTGCCTCTGCGTAAAACCGACATAGAAAATCCTTAAAATCTTCCGAGGCGGTTATTTGGCATTCCTTTTCAGTTTTTTCTACGACATCGCGCACTATATCAATGAAATCCGCATAAAAGAAACCTTTCAACGCGTCCCTGCTCACCGAGTTATAAATATTTCTCAAAACGTGGTCGTTTCGCTCCACATAATCCCGAATAAACATCATCGCTTCTTCGTAATCCACAATCAAGTCAAATTTTTTGACGATGTTGATTGCCTCTTGTTCTAACATCCACTTTAACAAGGCGTGCATATCATCAAAATGGTAATAAAAGGTCTTGCGGCTTACGCCGCAATCCTCGGCAATCTCACTCACAGTTACCTTTGAAAATGTTTTTGCCGCCAGAAACTTTTTCAAAGATGAGCCGAGAGCTTTTTGGGTCGCGAGTGTCGTAACTTCGTGCTTCATTCGGATACCTCCAATATTTGTTATACACCTGACCATGAAATAAATCAACCGTCAAAACAGGACAAATGACCATCAAATTGATTTTGATCGT
>JAITPB010000093.1 GCA_031289625.1 Clostridiales bacterium
TGGGAATGCCATCGCTCAACGGATAAAAGCTACCCTGGGGATAACAGGCTGATCTCCCCCAAGAGTTCACATCGACGGGGAGGTTTGGCACCTCGATGTCGGCTCATCGCATCCTGGAGCTGAAGAAGGTTCCAAGGGTTGGGCTGTTCGCCCATTAAAGCGGTACGCGAGCTGGGTTCAGAACGTCGTGAGACAGTTCGGTCCCTATCCGTCATGGGCGCAGGAAATTTGAGAGGAGCTGTCCTTAGTACGAGAGGACCGGGATGGACGAATCAATGGTGTATCTGTTGCATACCAAATGCATGGCAGAGTAGCCAAATTCGGAACGGATAAACGCTGAAGGCATCTAAGCGTGAAGCCGCCCTCAAGATTAGATTTCCCAGACTTCCTTCGGGAAGGAGTAAGGCCCCTTGAAGACGACGAGGTAGATAGGCGGGAGGTGTAAGCACTGCAAGGTGTTGAGCTGACCCGTACTAATAGGCCGAGGGCTTGACTTTGAATACTTTGCTTTTTCCTACTATATTCAGTTTTGAAGGTATAGTTTGGGTACAACGGATTAGAGATGTCTAATGTGTTGTACCCCTTTATATTCCTCGATAGCTCAATGGCAGAGCATCCGGCTGTTAACCGGAGGGTTGCAGGTTCGAGTCCCGCTCGGGGAGGTAGAAGGCTGGACGCTCATGATAGAGTGTACAGCCGTTTTTGTGTTTCCAAAGGAGTGGGCGTTTCATGAAAACACGAGAAGAGATCGTCCAGCTGATGACGCGGCTGGACGAAGCCTATCCGACGGATGAAAAATGCTATCTCTATTACGAAAAACCCTGGCAGCTGCTGATCGCGACGATTCTAAGCGCGCAATGCACGGACGCTAGAGTGAACCAGGTAACAGAAGGGCTGTTCCGAAAATATCTGAACTTGGAAGCCTTTGCTGAGGCCGACGCGCACGAATTGGAGGAAGACGTCAAGCCCACCGGTTTTTATCACGTCAAGGCGCGGCATATTATAGGGACTGCGCAAAAACTTCTCAGCGGCTTCGCCGGAGAAGAATTGCCTTCCGATATGGACAGCCTGACGTCGCTGCCCGGCGTGGGGCGTAAAACCGCAAACCTGATCCGGGGGCATGTGTTTGGATTTCCCAGCGTCATCGTGGATACGCATGTAAAGCGGATCAGCTTCAGGCTCGGCTTGACGAGCAGCCTCATTCCAGAAAAAATCGAAACAGATCTGCGCGGGATTTTGCCGGAAGAACACTGGACACGTTATAACATGCAAATCATCGCGCATGGCCGGGCGGTTTGCCTGGCGAGAAGCCCTCGGTGCGGGCGATGCGTCCTGCGAGAGTTTTGCGATTGGCCGGCTGGAGAAACAAGCCGTGTATAAAGATCTCCCCCTTTGGCTCATACTAAGAAAGAACAGAGCCGAAGGGAGGAGATTTTTTTGGGTAAAAAATTTATCAGCTCCATCGTCGGCCTTGTGGCGGGCGCCGCGAATGGTTTGTTTGGTTCTGGAGGCGGAACCATTCTTGTACCGGCGCTGGAAAAATGCCTCGGTGTGGAAACGCATAAGGCGCACGCGACGGCGCTGGCGGTTGTTCTGCCGCTGACGCTGGTCAGTGTTTTCTTTTATCTGGGAAAAGGGCAAACGCCTTGGGGCACAATACTTTGGGTCTCGTCGGGCGGCGTGCTGGGCGGATTCATCGGGTCGCGTCTGCTGAATAAAATCACAGCGCCGTGGCTGCATAAGATATTTGGAATTTTTATGGCTGCTGCCGCCATCAAAATGATTTTCTAGGGGTGGGCTGGTTTGGCATGGTTTTTATATGTACTCATCGGTTTGGCGTCAGGGGTGATCAGCGGCATGGGCATTGGCGGCGGCGCTATCCTGATCCCCGCTTTAAGTATCTTTTGCGGCATGGAACAGCAGGCTGCGCAGAACACCAACTTGATGTATTTTATCCCCACAGCGGCTGTTGCGCTGATTTCACACGTTAAACAAGGCAATATTGAAAAAAGGTCGCTTCCGCCGGTCATTATTTTGGGGCTGGCGGGCGCGGCGGCGGGCGCTTTCGCTGCTGTTCGGATGGACGGTTCACTGCTGAAAAAATGCTTCGGTTATTTTTTGCTGGCCATGAGCGCGTATGAAATTTTCAGAAGAGAAAAAAAGGGCGGAACACAGAACAGAAAAAATGAAGGGATGCGAAACGCATGACATCAGAGATGGATTTTCAAAAAGTCAAGGAAGAATTTAACGCGGCAAATCTTGACCGTAAAGTGCAAATGTATATAACGGCGGAAGGGCTTACGCAGGCTCAGTACAAAGATCTTCTCAAAATGTTTCCTGTGAGCCAGCTCCATGTTCTGGAACAGGCCCTGCAATAATGAATTCCAGCTTAGGGTTAGGAAAATGGGGGCTTTTCGCCCCCATCCTCCGCGCCTCTGGTATGAGACCACATGTTAATGCTTAAAATGTCTCATGCCCGTGAAAACCATGGCAATGCCGTGCTGGTCGCAGGTCTCTATGGAGGCCTGATCGTTGACGGAACCGCCCGGCTGAATAATCGCAGTAACGCCAGCCTCGGCTGCGGTCAAGGCACAGTCTGGAAACGGGAAAAAACCGTCAGACGCCAGTGCGGCGCCTTTCACCGCCTCATCGCCCAACAATTCGCGTCCATGTTCAATGGCCTGACGCGCGGCCCAAATGCGGTTGACCTGGCCGGAGCCAATTCCAATGGACTGCCCGTTTTTACCGATGGCGATGCCGTTGGATTTGACATGCTTGACAATTTTCCAGGCAAAGAGTAAATCTGCCCATTCTTTTTCCGTTGGGGCGCGCTTGGTTACAACGCGCGGCTGTTCCGCGTCTGGAAGCGTCATGCTGTCCGCTTCCTGTGCGAGCAGCCCGCCCGATACTTTTTTGAGATCCAGGTTTTTCAGATTTAAATTTGGGCCGACCGTCGGGCCGATCGGCCCAGCGTCAGGATTCAGCTGCAGAAGGCGGATGCTTTTCTTTTGAGATAATATTTTGAATGCCTCATCCGTAAACCCCGGCGCTAAAACAATTTCCACAAAAATTTTGGCGATCTCGGCGGCCGTTTCCGCGTCAACCGTCCGATTGATGGCCACAACGCCGCCAAAAACAGAAACAGGATCGGCGGTATAGGCTTTTCGGTATGCCTCCGCGATGACGTTCGCGCATCCGGCGCCGCATGGCGTCGCGTGCTTGCAGGCTATCACCGCTGGCGTATCAAACTCGCGCAGCAACGCCAGCGCGCCTTGCGCGTCATGGATATTGTTAAACGAAAGCTCTTTGCCGTGAAGCTGCGTGAGAGCGGCAAGACCGCTCGCGCCCGGACAATCATCCGGATGATTGTCATTGCCCGAAGCCAATTCCCGATAAAAGGCGGCCTTCTGATGGGAATTTTCCCCATAACGGAGATCTTGGATTTTCGTGAATGATAGCGTCAGCACTGGCGGGAAAAACGCCGGCTGTGACGCTTCTGATGAAAGCGTTTCCGCGTCCGTTGTTTTTCGCTTCCAATACG
>JAITPB010000123.1 GCA_031289625.1 Clostridiales bacterium
GGATTTATACCGGCGGGGTTTGCAGCCGCCCATCGACGTGCTGCCAAGCCTTTCCCGGCTGAAAGATAAAGGTATCGGCGCGGGTAAAACCAGAGCCGACCACGCCAACACCATGAACCAACTTTTCGCGGCCTATTCCCGCGGGAAAAACGCCAAAGAATTGATGACGGTTTTGGGCGAGGCGGCGTTGACTGAATTGGATCTTTTATACGCGAAGTTTGCCGACGAATTTGAAAAGCGGTATGTAAACCAAGGCTACACAACCAACCGGGACATTGAGGAAACGCTGGAGCTTGGCTGGGAATTGCTGCGGATACTGCCGCGTTCCGAGTTGAAGCGTATTCGTGATTCCTTTTTGGACGAATACTATGACAAGAAATAGCGGGAGGGGCCTGAGATGGCAAAAAAGCAGGTAAACCCGACGCGTATGGAGCTGACTTCGGCCAAACGCAAGCTGGTCACAGCCATGCGCGGCCATAAGCTCCTCAAAGATAAACGGGATGAATTGATGCGTCAGTTTTTGATCCTGGCGAAGGAGAACAGAACCCTGCGGGAAGAGATGGAAGCGGGGCTTGCCTCGGCGGCGAAAAATTTCGCCCTGGCGCGCGCCGTCATGTCGGATCCGGTTTTGGATACAGGGTTATTGATACCAGGCCAGGAAGTTATCCTGGAAGCCAGCGAGCAAAATCTTATGGGCGTCTTGACGCCGCGTTTTACTTTTAAAACCAGAAACCCGGACAGCAGCAGCATTTATTCTTATGGCCTGAGCTTTACCTCCAGCGATCTAGATTTCGCCGCGAAAAGCCTGGCGGATGTGCTGCCGGTGATGCTGCGGCTGGCGGAAGTGGAAAAGAGCTGCCAGCTCATGTCGGCGGAGATCGAAAAGACCCGGCGGCGCGTCAATGCGCTGGAGTATATGCTGATTCCCGAGCTGCGGGAGACGATTAAGTACATTACCATGAAATTGGATGAGAATGAGCGTTCCAGCCAGATTCGCCTCATGAAAGTGAAAGACATGATGCTGGAAGAGACGTATCATTACGAAGAAAGAGCGAACCAGGCAACATAAAAAAAATTTAATAAAAAAAGATCGAATCAAAACAAAAACAGCCGTCTGCGAAGACGGCTGTTTTTGTAAATTTCGGGACCAGAGATAAAGGCATGTTCCTCCCTTGACGCCTATACATATTTGCGCAAAAAGAAAACAATACTAAACTGTGTGGAAAAATGATGGAGGAGTTGGTGGAGATAAAATATAAAAAAACAATTTGGATGAGCGTAGCCATATGCGCCATCGCTATCGCCGTGCTCTGGATGAACGGCGAACCGCCGCGGCAGTCGCGGACAAATAGGGAAACGGAAGCGCAGGCATCGGCGCCGCAATTGCCTCCGCTGAGCCGTAGCGTGGATTTCAGCGGGCTGGTTTTCACGGAATGGGATTATAAAGCCGCCGCGGCCAGCGTTTCGGCGCGGTCTAAAAAGCCGTATACGATCATGGTATATATGAACGGATCGGATCTGGAGAGCGAAGAGGGTATGGCCACAGCGGATTTGGCGGAGATGATCGAGTCTGGTATGGATTCGTCGAAAATCAATCTCATTTTGTTCACCGGCGGAACTAGCCGCTGGCAAAACGACGTGATACCCGAAAACGGCTGCTCCCTCTGGGAACTCGATCAGGGGGATTTGCGCAGCCTTGCCAAGTTAGGGCTTCTCAACATGGGCGATCCCGGCACTCTGGCCGGGTTCATTAATTTTGGCGTTCAAACTTTCCCTGCTGACAAGTATGGGCTGATCCTGTGGGATCACGGGGGCGGGGCCATTGCCGGGTACGGCCAGGATGAAAATTTTGACAAGTGCAACCTGACGCTGCTCGATATGAATTACGCGTTCGCGCAATCCGCCGCAGCCCAAAACAAACTGGAATTTCTCGGGTTTGACTCCTGCTTGATGGCGACAGTGGAAATGGCGGTCGTGGCGTCTGAATATGCGCGTTACCTGGTGGCCTCCGAAGATCTGGAGCCGAGCGAAGGCTGGGATTACCAATTTTTGAAAACGCTTAGCCAACAGCCGGAGATGGACGGCGCGGCTGTTGGTAAAACCATCGTGGATTTTTTTATGCGTTATTATGGTCAGAACACGGATGAAAATTTGACGCTGTCTGTCGCCGATTTGTCGCAGGCTGGCTATGTCATGAACGCCATGGGCAATCTGATGGAGCAATGCGGGGAAACGCTCCCGGCAATCACTTCTTTCCGAAATTTGGCGCGCAAACGCGTCGGGACGAAAACGTTCGGCGAGGGAAGCCCGCGCGACAACCAATGCGATATGGTGGATATCGGCGACATGGCCGATAAGCTCCGGGATTTATATCCCCAGGAAACGCAGACCTTGCTGGAGGCGCTGAACCAATCGGTCGTATACAGCCGCCACAATTCTGACGCCAATTTGCGCGGCTTGAGCGCGTATTACATTTACGGCGGCAAAGACATCGGCGCGTATACGCTGAATACGTATTCCTCTATGCAGATGAGTCCGTCCTATACACGCTACCAGCGCGATTTTTACGCGCGGCTTCAAAACGCCGGGAGGCGGAGCCGGAACCGTTCCTCTTCCGCACCTTCGCCAGCATCTGATATAATAACGCCTTCCGTGGCAACAGAGAGCGAAATTGTCACAGTGGAACTTACGGCGTGGCGGCCCGTTGAGGGGCAGCAGGGGCAATACCGGATGATCGGTCTGTTGGATTCGCGTTACGCCGAAGGAAGTGAGCAGGAGGGCATGACGGAAACGGATGAAGGAAAAGCCTTGTGGCCTCATATCAACGGAACCCCCGTGTGTTTGTACCGCATTTCCGGATCGGAGCGCCGGCAGATCTACGCGGCGCCAGCGATGTTGAACGGGCGCGCGTGTGACATTATCGTACTGATCAGCAGTCGCTTCCCCACAGGCAAAGTGCTGGGCGCGCGCCAGAATGACGGCCTCGTGATTCAGAAGGGCCATGACGAGTTAAAAAAAGGCGATCAAATCGCGTTTTGTTATCGGGAAAGGGATTTTCTCAGCAACCGCGAGACAGGCTGGGCGAATGGCGAGACTTTCACAGTGGGCGGGGAAATGACGCTGCAATGGGAAAAAACCGCGCCGGATATGTATACCAGTCTGCTGACTACGGACATCTATGACAGCGAAACATTTGGCCCGCTGAAGCGCGCGCAAACACAAATTGATTTGCAATGACTCGGTGGATACAGTATAATAAAAAAAGGCAATAACAAAACAACATTTATACGCGCGAACATGCAGACTTGCCGCCCATCATATTTTCGTTTGCCAGTATAGATTAAAAAAGGAGAGATGGATCTATGAAATACGAAAGAAAATTTTACAAATGTTCCCACTGCGGAAATATCATTGCATTCGTGGAGAACGCCGGCGTCAGTATTATATGCTGCGGAGAAGAAATGTCCGAGATCAAACCCAATACAGTCGACGCCGCGCGGGAAAAACATGTCCCGGCGCTGTCGCTGGACGGCGGTAAACTCAAAGTGACAGTCGGCTCCGTCCCTCATCCTATGACAGAGGAACACAATATCATGTGGATCGCAGTGGCGGAAGAAAAGCGGACTTCCCGCGCGATGCTGTCGGTGGGCGGCGCGCCTGAAGCGGAATTTTGCATGACCACCAATTCCGCCACTGTGTACGCTTATTGTAATCTGCATGGCTTGTGGGCGGTTGATTTATAAATCCCTGCAAATAGCACTTGACAGATCCTCTGTCAAGTGTTATTTTAGGGATGCAGTTAGCACTCGACTTAATCGAGTGCTAACAACCCTCAAGGATGTGATCGTATGATTTTAAATGACAGAAAAATTCGGATCTTAGAAGCTATCATCAATGATTACATTCAAACGGCAGAGCCGATTGGCTCCCGCACCATTGCCAAAAAATACGATCTGGGCATCAGTTCCGCCACCATCCGCAATGAAATGAGCGACCTGGAGGAGATGGGCTTTATTATACAGCCGCACGCCTCCTCGGGCCGCGTGCCCTCCGACAAGGGTTACCGGCTGTATGTTGACAGGCTGATGCAGCGCAGAGAGCTTACAGATGAAGAGATGCTATTACTGCAAAAAATGATTGCCGGCAGCATTCACCAGATTGACTATATCATGCGGGAGACAGCGAGCGCTATCGCCATTCTCACGAAATGCGCCACCATTGTATCGGAACCGCAGATCAAGAAGACGCGGATTCGGCATATCCAATTTGTGCCCGTGGATGAAAAATCCTTTGTCATGGTACTCGTGACAGACGGCAAAGCGGTGAAAAACCGCCTGATTTATTTAAATCAAACGCTCGATGAAGATACGATGATCCGTTTGTCTAAATTACTCAGTGAAAACCTGCGCGGTTGCTGCTTTGAGGACATTGACGTCTCTATGGCGCACGAGTTCGCGGAGCAGTTCCGGATGCCGGAAGACCTCCTGCTGGCTGTGCTGAACGCGGCCTCCGACGTCATCCACACGGAGGACGACGTGCAAATCTATACGAGCGGCGTTAAAAATATTTTGAGTTTTCCGGAATTTTCCGACGTGGAAAAAGCCAAAAATATGTTTCAGGCGCTTGAGGAAAAAGATATGCTGATTACTTTGCTGGGCAGCGGCAATTCTGAAAAAATTCAGGTGGTCATAGGCGCTGAAAACAACATGGAATTGTTGGAGGACTGCAGCGTGATTAAAGCCAATTATCGTGTCGGCAGTCAGAATTTTGGCTCTATCGGCGTCATTGGGCCGAAACGGATGGATTATTCGCAGGCGGTTTCCGTGCTGAGCGGCATTTTGAAGCATATCAATGCGGTCATTAAGGCCTTATCCGGCGGATAACGAAAATGAAAGGCAAGGAGTGATTCAAGGGGTGACTCAGATGAAAAATCAACAAGAGGGGCAGGCGCTCCCGCAGGAAGAGCAAGAAGCGGCCCCGGCGCAAATAGAGCCGTCCGATACTGAAGAGACAGTTGACTTAGAGAACGGCGCGGCGGATGGCCAGGTGAAACTGCTGGAACAGCAAAGACAAAATGTGGATCTCATGGACAGGTTGCAGCGCGTCATGGCGGAGTTTGACAATTTTAGAAAACGGACTCTCAAAGAAAAAGCGTCTATGTACGACGACGGCGTCCGCGACGCCTTGGAAAAACTACTGCCCGTGACGGACAATTTGGAGCGCGCGCTGGCGTCCGCGTCCGCGGAAGACCAGGAAAGCGGCCTCTATAAAGGCATTGAAATGACGTTTCGACAGTGGAATGAAATCATAGAAAAAATGGGCATTGCGCCCGCGCCCGGCGAGGGAGAGGCTTTTGACCCCAACGTGCATAACGCCGTGGCGCATGTGGAGGACGACGCGCTCGGGGAAAGCGTGATCGCGGAGGTACTGCAGAAAGGCTATATATACAAAGACAAAGTCTTGCGGCCCAGTATGGTCAAAGTCGCAAATTAATGATAGAAGGAGAAAGAAAATGGGAAAAATTATCGGAATTGACTTAGGAACGACCAATTCATGCGTGGCGGTTATGGAAGGCGGCCAACCGGTTGTAATCGCCAATTCGGAAGGTACGAGGACCACCCCGTCCGTCGTGGGCTTCACGAAAACCGGAGAGCGGCTGGTGGGCGAAATGGCGAAACATCAGGCCATCACCAACCCGGACAACACGGTCATGTCCATCAAACGCAAAATGGGTTCTGACTATAAAGCCAGCATCAACGGGAAACCGTATTCGCCGCAGGAGATTTCCGCCATGATCCTGCAAAAGCTGAAATCAGATGCGGAAAGCTACCTGGGCGAGACCATTACGGAAGTCGTCATCACTGTGCCCGCGTATTTTACGGACAGCCAGCGGCAAGCCACCAAAGACGCCGGCAAAATCGCGGGCCTCGACGTCAAGCGCATTATCAACGAGCCCACGGCCGCGGCGCTGTCTTATGGCCTCGATAATGAAAAAGAGCAGAAAATTATGGTGTATGACCTGGGCGGCGGTACTTTTGACGTCTCCGTCATCGACATCGGCGAAGGCGTCATTGAAGTGCTGGCGACCAACGGCAACAACCGCTTGGGCGGCGATGATTTTGACGACCGGGTCCTCCGCTGGCTGGTGCAGGAATTTAAGAAACAGGAGAGCATTGATTTAAGCCAGGATAAAATGGCTATGCAGCGCTTGAAAGAGGCCGCGGAAAAAGCCAAAAAAGAGCTTTCCACCGTGACCAACACCAACGTCAACCTGCCCTTTATTACCATGAACCAGGACGGCCCCAAACATCTGGACATCAATCTGACGCGGGCGAAGTTTGAGGAATTGGTGCATGATTTAATCGAAGCCACGGTGATTCCCGTGCAGACTGCGATGAAAGACGCGGATTTGAGTGCGGATGAACTGCACAAAGTGCTTTTGGTCGGCGGTTCCACCCGCATACCCGCCGTGCAGGAGCTGGTCAAGAAATTGACCGGCAAGGATCCATTTAAAGGCATCAACCCAGACGAATGCGTAGCGCTGGGCGCTTCCATTCAAGGCGGCAAGCTGGCGGGCGACGCGGGCGCGGGCAATATCCTGCTCTTAGACGTAACGCCGCTTTCTCTCGGCATCGAAACCTTAGGCGGCGTGGCGACCAAGCTGATCGATCGCAACAGCACCATCCCCACCAACCAAAAAAAGATTTTTTCCACGGCGGAAAATAGTCAGACGGCTGTGGACATTCATGTGTTCCAGGGTGAACGGCAGCTGGCCAGAGACAACAAGACGCTCGGGCAGTTCCGGCTGGACGGCATCGCGCCGGCGCCCAGAGGCGTGCCGCAGATTGAGGTCATGTTTGATATAGACGCCAACGGCATTGTACACGTCTCTGCGAAAGATTTGGGCACCGGCAAGGAGCAGAAGATCGCCATCACCGCCAGCACCAACCTGAGCGACGCGGAGATCGACCGGGCTGTGAAAGAAGCGGAGCAGTACGCGGAAGCCGACCGCAAACGCAAAGACGCCATTGATGCCAAGAATGAAGCGGATTCCCTGATCTTCCAGACAGAGAAATTGCTGGCGGACGTGGGCGATAAAGTGAGCGACGATGACAAGTCTAACCTGCAGGCGGAGCTTTCCCGCTTAAAATCCGTCAGCGACAGTATGAACGCGGACAACATGTCGGACTCCGACGCCTCTACGCTGAGAGCGGCTGTGGAAGGGTATACCAAAGCGCTCAATGATTTTTCCACGAAGCTCTACCAGAACGCGGGCGCGCAGGCGGGCCCCGGCGGCTTCGATCAGAGCAGCCAGAACAGCGCCGGCCCGGGCGCTGGCCCGGGCGCTGGCCCGGACGTCATGGACGGAGAGTATACGGAGAAATAAATTCAAACACTCAAATTTTGCAGTAGGATGGGACTATGGCTGAGAAAAAAGATTACTACGAAATCCTTGGCGTGCAAAGAAGCGCCACAGAAGACGAGCTGAAACGGGCTTACCGTAAACTGGCGAAACAGTACCATCCTGACGCGAACCCGGGGGACAAAAACGCGGAAGCACAGTTCAAGCAGATCAATGAAGCCTATGCCATATTAAACGATCCGCAGAAAAAAGCCGCTTACGATCAATACGGGCACGCGGCGTTTGATCAGACAGGCGGCGGCGGCTTTTACGGCGGCGGCGGCGCGGGTTTTGATATGGGCGACATCATTAACCATATTTTCGGCGAGAATGGGTTTGAGTCGGGCGGGTTCGACTTTTTCGGCTCAGGCGGCGGCCGCCGGAGAAGCGGCCCGCGGCGCGGCGCGGATTTGCAGACCAATATACAAATCCAGTTTGATGAAGCCGTGTTCGGCACAACGCGGGACGTCAACCTGCAGAGTACCGAGTCGTGTGATAAATGCCATGGTTCCGGCGCGAAGCCCGGCACTTTTCCGGAAACCTGCAAGAATTGCGGCGGATCGGGACAGGAAAGGATCCAGCAGCAGAGCATCTTCGGCTCTATGACGACAGTGCGCCCCTGCGGCGTCTGTCATGGGGAAGGAAAAATCATTCGGGAATCCTGCCCAGAGTGCCACGGCGCGGGCAAGATCCGCAAAGCCAAAACGCTGAATGTCGTCATCCCCAAGGGGATCGACAATGGTCAGACCATCCGTTTGGGCGGCAAGGGAGAAGCGGGGGATAAAGGCGGCCCGTCGGGAGATTTGCTGCTGACTATCTATGTGCAGCCGCACCGTCTGTTTACCCGGCAGGGGAACAATCTTCACTTGGAGGCGCCGATTACGTTTGTTCAAGCGGCTTTGGGGGATGAAATTTTGATTCCCACGATGGAAGGGGAAGAAAAATATATCATCAAGCCCGGCACCCAGCCCGGCGCCATCGCCACCATCCGCGGCAAAGGCGTTCCGAATGTGAAAAACAACCGCATGGTGGGGGACTTGATCATCAAATTCAATGTGACCGTACCCACGCAGCTGTCGGAAAAGCAGAAGCAGCTTCTGCGGGAATTTTCCGATGAGATGGGCGACGAATACCGGGATTCTAAAAAAAAATGGTTTGAAAAAATTTTGGGCAAAAAATAAAAAAAATAAAAAATAAAAATAAAGAGAGCTGTCCCGCGTTTGTGGACAGCTCTTTATTGTACCCAATTTTAAGGCAGTGGGCGAAAGTATAAGTGCGGATTACGCCAAATTAAAAGGCTTTAAAAATTTATAGACGTCGATCATTTTTCCATTTTGCTCTACAGGCACCTGCGTATAAACCCAGCCTTCCACCCGTGCGGGATCAACGCCCGCCCCAATCAGCGGTTCCGGATTCAAAACGAACACCATATCTTTTTCCTGAACATCCCCGTCAATGGTGTTGACTACTAGATTTTTCGACCACTCAAACATGTTGCCGCCGCCCAGCATCACGCCGAAATGATCCATCGCCGCGTGATAGTTCATACTGCTGCGGCCCGTTTTGACAATCTGCCGGTAATCTTCCAGCGGCTCGGACTTCCCTTGCCCTGTGCCGGGAAAATTTACGCGAAAAACCAGTTTGTCATCCGCAAAAGACGGCAGGCGCGAACTGTCCAGCCCAGCGTCAATAAACGGCAGGGCGTTCACCTCGATGAAGGCGGTTTCCCCATTCCAAAAAAAGCCCGCGGCTTCGTCCGGCGCAGTGAGGCTCCAGGTGTCGCCGGCGTCCTCAGCCGGAAGCGCCTGAAGCAGATCCCCAAAAGAACGGATAGAGTCTTTGCCCACCACATCCAGAGCGTCACAGGCGGAAAAGAAAGACATGATGATTACACACAGAGCAGCCAGGACGACGGCTTTTATTTTTATATTGAACTCCATTTTTTTACAGTCTCCTTTTCGTCAGAAAAAGATATTCCGCGGTAACGCCCGCCATGGTGATACCATTTGGCATTTGAGCCATCTCGAAGTAATTATAGCAGATAATCTGTGCAATCGCTACAAAAAAATGCTAATATCGCGATATTTTGCTTATTTTGAGGCCATTCATTCGACATAAGGATGTAACGTGCTTTTTTGGCCGCTTTTCGATAGACAATCCGGCGGCGGATCGATATAATTAACGATATAATGAACATAGAATTTTGTGGGGAGGGATGGCGGACATGAAACGCAAAGTGCTGGTCGTGGACGATGAAAAAAGCATTGTCGATATCATTGTGTACAATTTAGAAAAAGAGGGGTTTGAGGTGATCGCGGGCCATGACGGGCAAGAGGGATTGGAACTGGCGCTCAAAGAAAAACCCGAGCTGATTCTTCTGGATATCATGATGCCGGTCATGGACGGCTTTGACGTGTGCCGGAAAATCCGGGAAAAACAAATCCAGACGCCCATCATCATGCTGACCGCGCGCGCGGAGGAAATCGACAAGGTATTGGGGTTTGAACTGGGCGCGGATGATTATGTCACAAAGCCTTTCAGCATACGGGAACTGATGGCGCGGGTCAAAGCCAATCTGCGCCGCCAGAACGCCGCGCAAATCGCGGAAACGCCCAAAAATATCTTTACGGCCGCCGACATTGTGTTTAATCTGGATTTATATGAAGTGCGGCGCAGAGACGACGTGATTGATCTGACGCGGCGCGAATTTGAACTGACGAAATTTCTGGCTACATGGAAAAATCAAGTTTTTACCCGGGAAGCCCTGTTGGAAAAGGTATGGGGATACGAATATTTCGGCGATGTACGGACAGTGGACGTGACGATCCGCCGTCTGCGCTCCAAGCTGGAAGATAACCCGGAAAGGCCCCGGTACATTTTGACCAAGCGCGGCGTGGGCTATTATTTTCGCGGCTGACGGACGGGTATGAAAAGTATCAAGCTCAAACTCGTGATGATTTATCTGACGCTGGTCTTTATTGTCATGATCGTCAGCGGCGTCTTTATGCTTCTGCAAACCAAATCCAATGAGATTAACAAAGCGGAACATCAACTCAAAGAATACGCCAGCGCCATTGAGGGGCAGATCCTCCAAAGCAACAGCACCCAGGAGGAATTTCAGGCGGCCTTTCGCAACTGGAAACTGCCGCAGGGCATTCAGGGGTATATTTTGGACGGCCGCCGCCAAAACCAGACGCTGGCCCCGGAAGAAAGCGTTCATATGCGTTTTTTGGATTCTTCCATCATTAGCGCGCTGAGCGGGCAAGATGGGTTTAACGCGAGCAAAAAAGACATGGACGCCAACAACACCTTGAAAGAATGGATCACCTACGCCGCGCCCGTTTTTAGTGAAGATGAAGAGAGCGGCGACGCGCAAAATGTGCTGTATGTGCTCTATATGCGCATGGACGCGTCCGCCATGAATGAAAACCTCTCCGAAATCACCGTCACCATTTGCTTGATGGTGCTTCTGGCGCTGCTCCTGACAGCTGTTTTGGGTTTTTTATTGGCCAATACCTTGACGCGCCCTATCATTCTCCTCACCCGTCAGGCGAAGAATATGGCGCAGGGCAGTTTAAACCAGGAGATACCTGTCTATGGGCAGGATGAAATCGGTCAGCTGACGGAGACCATCAATGGCATGGCCAAGGCGCTCAGCCATACGATCTCTACGATAGAGAGCGAAAAAAATAAAGTCGAAGCCGTCCTGAACAACTTGACGGATGGCGTGCTGGCATACGACAGCCGCGGCAACCTCATTCACGCCAACGCCGCGGGCATCGAACTGCTCAGTCTCGGCGACCTCCTCAAAATCCCCGCCAGCGCGGTGCTGTCTCACCTCGGCTTTGAAAATAGAGATTACAGCAAAGAATCGAATCGCAAAGAGTCCAGGGAATCCAAAGAATCTACCATTGCTATAGGCGATAAGTTCATTTCTTCTATTTTGACGCCTTATTACAATGCGCTGGGGCAGGTGGAAGGGATCGCCATCGTCATACAGGATGTGACCAAACTGACCAAGCTGGACAATATGCGCAAAGAATTTGTGGCCAACGTTTCCCATGAGCTGCGCACGCCTTTGACCACAGTCAAGACATATACGGAAACATTGCTGGACGGCGCGCTGGAAGAGCCGTCCGTTGCCGAAGGGTTTCTGAAAGTGGTTTTTTCGGAAGCGGAGCGCATGACGCTGCTGGTGCAAGATTTATTGGAGCTGTCCAGGCTGGACAACAAACAACTGAAGCTGAACTTGGAAATCGTCGATTTGAACGGGCTGCTGAGGCACAGCGTGAAGCAAAACATCGTCCTGGCCGAGAAGAAGCGGCAGAAAATGCTGTTTACCCCCGCGGAGCGGGAATGTTTTATCGAGGCGGATGAAAACCGCATCAACCAGGTACTGACCAATATCATCAGCAACTCGGTGAAATACAGCCCGGAAGACGCCGCCATTTCCATCAGCGTGGAGACAGAGGCGGATTACTACCGGGTGTATGTGAAAGACAATGGCATGGGCATCCCCCGGGAAGATTTGCAGCGGATTTTTGAGCGTTTTTACCGGGTGGATAAGGCCCGTTCGAGAGCGATGGGCGGCACCGGCCTCGGCCTGGCCATCGCCAAGGAAATAATGGAGGCGCATGGCTTCCGGATCACGGCGCGCAGCGAGCTGGGAAAAGGCGCGACCATGATCCTGCGGTTTACGCGCTGCGATACAGCGGCGCTGTTCCTGGACGGTGATGAAGATGGAGTGTGAAGGTGGAGAAGAGATGCAATCCGCTCAAATGAAGAATTCACTGATTGTGATTCTGGCCGTTTTGGCTGTCTATTTAACGTCTCAGTTATGGTTTGAGAATTTTTCGGGCCGTAATTTTTTTTATCGGTTTCTGAACGCGTATGTCACCGCGCCCGCCCTCAGCGGGGAAAATTCCTTTGGGCAGCCTTACCGGCTGATCATCGGCCTGGGCGGCAACTCGTTTATCGTCCGGTACAACAATCTTTCCGCTCAGCCTGTCAAGCGGGATTGCGACGAGATCATCTCCGATGTTTTGAAGCAGGGGGAATTTATCGCGATGCGTGAGACCAGCGATTCGGACGCGCGGTATGATGAGATTTTTAACAGCCGCTGTTATCTCTACGATTATTATTTTGATATGCCCATGATCCATTTCGCGGCGGCCTTCAGCCAAAAAAACAGCGCGCTGGTCAGCCGTATCTCTACATTTAACTGTGTCGCGCTGATTCCTGTGCCTCAACCAGACGGATCTTATCCGGGCGAGAAGACAATCGTTTGCTTTTTGGATGAAATGCGCGGCGTTATTTATGAATACGAAAGCAAAAAAAATCTCGCCCCGCCGTCCGGTGAGGCGCCGCCGCTGGTGTATGAGTCCTCCAGGCTGAGCGGCTATTCTTTTATGTCCTCCCATGCGTTTATCGCCAAGTTCAGCCAGGGCGTTTATTCGTATCCCGCCATTCAAGTTATCAATCCTTACGCGGGAACGGAACTGCTGATGGGCGCGATTGAAAAAAACGTGGATTCATTTTTTGTCAATCCCGCGGCGAAAGTCAGTTTTGTCGGGGAGAACAATGTGTATACTTTTATTGATGAGAACACGGTGGTAAAATATTATAAAAATGATGTGCTGGATTACGCCAACTATAAAACCGTCAGTGTGAACGCCACGTTTTTACAGAATTATGAAGCTGCCGTCCGTTTTATCCGAAATGATCCACTGGTGACGAACGAATATTATCTGGCGGGCTATGAATCTGAAGAAGAAAAAAAAATCACCTTTTATTTTGATTATGCCATCAACGATTTGCCGCTGCTGCTGCCGGACGGCTACAGAAGCAGCGCGGAAGCGCCCATCGGCCACGCGATTGAAATCACCGTGGACGAGGAAAACGTGGCGCGTTACCGTAAATTGGTGTATACTTATCTGCAAGACAGCTACGCCAAAACCGCCGCCAGCGATTTCAACGCGGCGCTCCGTTTCGTCGCGGAGCCGGACGGCGCGTCCGCGAGCCCTCTGTCCGGCGTTGTGCTGGGCTACAAAATGGATCGCAGCAAACAGGCGTTTTTATATTGGGTGCTGTGGCTGCAAGGCGGAGGCTCATTCTCCCAAAACGCGCAGTAATTCGATATTGCCAACCCCCGTTATTTATGGTATACTCGCGAACGAAAATATTTATAAAAGATTTGGCGGGCGACAGAATACCGCCCCCTACGGGCGTTCCGCTCTTGCCGGTTGCATGAAGAACGTCTCTGTGGAAAGGATGAGCCGCGATGAATGATTTAATTCGGGAAATTGAACAGGAGCAGTTGAAAGAGCAGATTACACCTTTTAAAATCGGCGACACCGTGCGCGTGTACGCGAAAATTGTGGAAGGTGTGAAAGAAAGGATTCAAGTTTTTGAAGGCGTCGTTCTGAAAAGACAGAACGGCGGCAGCCGCGAATCTTTTACTGTCAGAAGGGTGTCCTATGGCGTGGGCGTAGAAAAGACATGGCCTTTGCACTCGCCAAGGGTGGATCGCATCGAAGTGGTGCGGCGCGGCGTTGTGAGGCGGGCGAAATTGTTTTATCTCCGCAAACGGATCGGCAAGGCTGCTACAGTAAAAGAAGAAATTGTAATAAAATCC
>JAITPB010000111.1 GCA_031289625.1 Clostridiales bacterium
CGCGGTGAAGTCCAGACGTGTTCATCATATTCGGCTTCTTCTCCGTGTTCAGCGTATTCGGCTTCTTCTTCGTGTTCCTCGTCTTGCATCCCCTCAACGATTTCTTCTTCGGCAGTTTCCACACAGTCCATCAAGGTGATGATCTTCATTTTGGAAGTGTCCATCGGCTCCAGAACGCCGTTCACCCACTCGTCGGATTCGCCGCCGACATAGATGAAGACATCGCAGTTTTGGATTTCAATGATGTCCTGTGGCGTCGGCTCGAAGGAATGGCTTTCGGCGGCGGGCGGCAGGAGCATACTGACATTCGCTTTCTCCCCGGCAACCGCGCGGGTAAAGTCGTAGGGCGGAAAAATGGTGGCGACGACGCTGATTTTGTTATCATCCGTCTGTTCAGAAGCTTTTGGCCCGCAAGCAGACAGAAGCGCGGCGGAAAGCAGTGCCGCCAGCGCAATGGAAAATATGCGTTTCATGAAAACCCCCCGTTATTTTTGATTTTGGGCGCAAAAATACAAGGAAACGCTGACTGGGTTTGAAAAAGGCGCAATACGCCCCTCAAACGGGCACAGCACTCCCTTGCCGGAGGCTTTTAATTATTGAGCCGGACTTTTAACGTGACAGGCGTGGAAAAGCCGGGATATGTAGATGCGGATTTAGGATTGCGCGGAGAAAAAACCGCGCATAATCCGAAGGCAATGGCGGCGGTTCCGACTGTCAAAATTTGTTTGAGCCAGTTTCCAGCGGCGGCGACATGGGCACAGGTTGCGCATGTGCCGTTCGCGCCGTTTTGATCGTGTTCGTGGTTTGCGTGGGTCAAAATATATGCGGCTGAAAAGAGGGTAGCGGCAACGAAAATGGCGCAAAAAGCCAAGGCTGTCAATCTAATTGCTGATCTCACCGCTGATGGCCTGCGGTTGCTATTCATTCCTGCATTATACGTAGAACAGCACATGGCCGAACCCTCCTTTCATTGATGCTCCCATAAAACAATATGATGCACAACATCATTTTAGCACAAGCAGCTTTAAAAGTAAAATTAAAAATCAAGGGGCCAGTGGTGACGAGAGAAAATTGATCGCTTTCCAAAATCTTGTCAGCTTCATTGTCGAAGCACCTCCATTTTACTATTTTTCGCTTTCATAGACCACAAGGTTCTGCACAAGGCAATCCTCATAAAAATACGAATTTAACGTAACGCAATCATACTTTTGAAGCAGCCCCCGTACAATCACAAGCCCTTTGCCACGTTCGCCATTTTTTGAGGAAACCCCGGCTTTTATGCCCGTTTCTTTCCTTTCGGGACTGACGGTATTTTTAACCATATATGAAACCATTTCATCGTTTCGCGTCAATTTGAGGGTGATAACGCCCTGTGCCAAGGTCATACATTCCTCAATGGCGTTGTCCAGCAATATCCCCAAAATCCGTACTAAATCCATAAGCTCGAACGAACCCCCGGAAGCCGAAAAGCGCGGCGATATATCCAATTCAATAGCAATGCCGCGCTCCACGGCCTGCGATATTTTGTAGCTTAAAAAGGCTTTCAAATGTTCGCTGTCTATGGCCGACAGCTTGCCGAACAAGTCGCTTTTCGCTATTTCCGCCTTGGCGAACGGGCTGATTTTTTCGCGGTAGAAGGCTTGCATTTCCACGCTGCCATTTTGCTCAACAAAGCTACCCATCGTGAGAAAAATATTCTTAATATCGTGTTTAATACTCCTAATCTCGTTCATGTTTTTTTCAAGGCTGGATGAATAAGTGGCAAGGCTTTGACTTTCAAACGTTTTGCTTTGGAGATTGTCTTTCAGCCACGTTATCCTGAAAATCATAATGAGAAAAGATAGCTGGATAATAAGCGCGAATAACGCAAAGATTGTAAAAACGCCATTCAGCGAATCGTCAAATCTATGTGACAACGTGTAGCTGCCATTCAAAACAATTATCAGCAGAAGGATTCCAATAGAATTGTATATGAAAAACCGCTCAATGCGCGGATATGCCTTGCCCATTTGATTGATTTCGTCAAAGCGTTTCTGAAACAGCCGCTTTATGAAATAAATAAGGGCTAAATTTATGGAGACGATAACGAGCGTAGCAATCCCCCATACAATCAGCTTTTCTATTCTTGAATCAAATGAATAGCCCATTTTTCGAACATACTTGTCAAACATAACCTCGAAAACATAGCCCTCCAGAGAGATTAAAACAGCCGCGAACCAAACATAAAAAAGGCGGCCATTTAACCGTCCTAACCGTATTTTACAGATTGCCAATAGAACGGCAAAAACATATAAAATCGCTAAAGAACCACCAAATAACCATGAATGAAGCCCAACAAACCTACTTACGCAAACAAAACACGCAAACAGGACAGCATAATCCAATACGGATAATTTTATAAAATTCAAGATAAAAACGACCGCCGTCATGACAAAGGCCAACGCGACATAACTTGCGGAAACGCTTCCCGTTCCAGGCGAGTAGTACATCACCAGCCCGACAGCCGCGCAGATAGCGAGCATAACCGCAAAAATGCTATAGGCCCTATGTTTTGCTTTGTTCCCGATAGCGTCAATAATCAGCAACACCGCGAGTGTTATTAAAGGAATTAAAAATTGCCTCAAAAGATTGCCGAATAAAATTTCAAAAGTTGACGGGCCTGTTCCGCCGCCGCCCGAAACGATTACATCATTCACGCCTTTTTCACCCCGCACTTCCTAATGATGTCATTTTTCAGGCGAAAGGAGCAAGCCGCCGTTTCGCCCCCGGCGAATTTCACAAGGCCGTCCGCTACGGACACCACATAATTCTTGTTGATAATAACGGAGCGGTGGCTTTTTATAAAATTGCCGCCGAGGATGTTCAGCACGTTTTCGATCGTATCCCGCACCGAAACTGATGAGCCGTCCACGGTATGGTAGCAGACAAAATGCGAAACCGATTTGTCCGCTTCCACATACAGAATTTGGGAAACAGGCAAAGAAACATACTCGTCAATGCCGACCAAAAGCTGTATATAGCCGTCATTCGACGTGTTCCCGACTGTCAGCGCGGCGTTCTCTAAGGCGAGGCTGATGTATTTTTTATAGCCTATAAACATTTTGCTCTCGTTCGCTGCCTTTTCAATGAACCCAAAGGCTTCGACGCCACTTTTCAACACGCTCATGCCCATATCGGCGTGGCTCGTCACAAAGACTATCTTGGAACGCGGTTCTGCTTTCTTAATGACTTTGGCAATGTCCACACCGTTCAAGCTGGATTTCCCAAAGTCTATATCTAAAAAGTATAGGTATGCGCTCGGATTTTTTTCAATGAAACGCAGGGCTTCCCTATAATCTGTCGTCGCACATACGAGGTTGGCGTCAAGCCCGTTTTCCTTTATACACCGCCTCGCCATTTTCACGGACATGTCCAGCATAAAGCGGTCGTCGTCGCAGCATATCACGCCCAGCATTTAACCACCCCTAACCGCGTAGCTGTCCAACACATGATCATCATAACATCTCCTATCCCCATTTGCCATCCCTGTGTCCTGAACGTAGTAACTTTTGGCGTGAACGTAATTATTTGCGTTACGTTCACGCTATGGTGGGTTACGTTTAGGCTGAAATCCTCATCGCGCCGTTTTTTCACGCTACAATCAAGCTATAAAAAATTTCAGGAGGAAAATTGTATGAAAAAAATTGTAACGGCGTTTGCCGTGTGCTTCGCCATCAGCTTATCGGGGTGCGGCAAAAATACGAGCGCGGAGGTTGCGAATAATAATGGCGATACCCCAAAGGCACAGACCGCATTGCTAGAAACGCCTGTCTCAACAACCGAGATTGTTATATCGGACGACAGCGGCACAAAAGTTAAGCTAATCGTCAGTGGGAAAGAGCTTATGTTCGACGGTCAGCAGCCGATTGTGAAGGATGGCGAGGTGTTCGTTCCTGTGTATGGCGTGTTTGAAAATTTAGACGGCGCGAACGGCAATCAAGATGCGCCTTTTACGGTTAAATGGGACGAAACAACGTCCACGGCGACAATTCGGAACACATGGTACAACGTCACGGTTACGGCGAATGATTTATTCATGATTCCGTTGTTGGAAGTTGCGGAAGCCATAGACGCGACTGTTGAATGGGACGAAACGGCAAAAACAATGTCGGTCTTCTACGAAAGTATGATCAAGGTTGATTAAGGGAGGGCTTATATATGAAAAAAGCGTTATTGTCGTTGCTGATTCTCGCGCTGCTCGTTTTCCCATTTACCGGCTGCGGTGCGAAAACGGCTCAATCCAACGGCGAATTGACCATTGCGGCGTTTAACGACAGCGAGTTTTTGACTTCAGCGGCGAGGCAGTATGAAGAAGCCCATGAGGGCGTGACAGTCAATATAACTTTTTACGCGGGCGAGGAAAAGGACGTGTCCAAATACGCGCAGATAATCAACACCGCGCTGATGAGCGGCAAAGGCGAGGATATTATGGATGTTTCCCGTATAACATGGGCAAAATTGGCTGACAAAAACAAGCTGCTTGACCTGAATGGCCTAATTCAATTAGATTCCGCGCAATATTATCAGGATGTGTTAGACGCTTTCCTTTACAAAGGCAAACGGTATGCAATCCCGTTGTGCTTTATGTTTGAGATGTTTCAGTTTGACGACGCTTGGGGCGATGAGGAAGCTCCCGCCGACTTTACAATTGACGGTTTGCTCGCGTTGGCGGATAAATACCCCGAAACCACGCTTTTTAATGGGGGCGGCGGCGGAATGGGGCCAACCGCACTCGCGTATAAGCTGTTTTCCTTGGAATTTAAGAATTTTCTGGATATGGAGAACAAAATCGCCAGCGTGGACAACGAGAAATTCATATCGCTGCTCCAAAATGTCCAATCCCTTGCCGGGCGGATTCAAATTAAAGAAAGAGGCGATACTTCGCTGATTCGGCAATACATGATATATTCGCCCGCCATGAGCAGCGGCGGGACGGTGGATTACGCGGATATGTTTTTGATGACAAACGAGCTGGGGCAAGCCGGTTTTGAAACGTCCGGATTTTTGCCCTCCATAAACGCCAACAGCGTTCACCCCGAACTTGCCGCCGATTTCATTCGGTATTTGCTGTCAGAAGAAATACAGTCCTCGCCGGAATTGATATGCTGTCCTGTCAACAAAAACGCGGCGGCGGCATTAGCCAAATTAGTCTTTGGCGATGTGAGCGCAGAGGGATACGCGCCGGACGGCTTTGACGATAACAGCCTTGAGCGGAATATCCAAAAATTCAATGAGTTTGCCAGACAGCTTGGCATTCTCGAATATGCCGACCATGTTATCCTTGACTTCGTAAACACCGAAATGAACCGCTATTTTCAAGGCGAGGAAAGCGCGGAGCAAGCTGCGAAGAATCTGCAATCCCGGCTGAATACCTATTTGACGGAGTGAGGGCGTGAATCAGGGGAACCGCGTAAATCTGCGCCGTTTTTCGCGTAACGAAAAATTCAGAAATGAAAACAGGCTGGCGTTTTTATTCATCGCCCCGAGCGTTTTAGGCGCTGCGCTGTTCTTTATCGTGCCGTTCGTGATGTCGCTGGGTTACGCGACGACGGACAGTAACGGGCTTTTCGTCGGGCTTGCCAATTTCAAAAATTTGTTCGCCAGCGAAGCCTTTAGGTTGGCGGCGTGGAACACGTTCAAGTTCATGGGGGCGGCGATACCGCTCAACATAATTATTCCGTTGTTGATCGGCTGTCTACTGTATAAATCTACAGGCGGGGGCTGGTTAAAAACGATTTTTATGTCGCCGCTGGTCATCCCATCGGCGTGCGCGGCGTTTTTCTTCCAGAGTTTATTTGAGTCAAACGGACTGATAAGCGGGATTTTGGGCGTAAACACGGATTGGCTGCAAACGGATGCTTCCTTTGCGATCGCAGTGGCTGTGTACGTTTGGAAAAACATGGGCTATAACCTCGTGCTTGTGCTGGCCGGGCTGGCCGGAATACCCAAAGAGTATTACGAGTGGGCAGCCATTGAGGGCATGGGGAGTGTCAGGGCTTTTTTGAAGATTACGCTGGTTTACATGATACCGACGCTGTTTATCGCGTTCGTGATGTCGTTTATCAGTTCTTTCAAAGTTTACAGAGAACTTTATATGCTGGCGGGGAACTATCCGAACGAGAAAATTTATATGCTTCAGCATTATATGAATCATCAGTTTGCCGCGCTGGATTATCAAAATTTAACGTCGGCGTCGTTTGTGATTACGTTCGTGATTGGCGCGTTCGTGATTGTGTTCTTCGTGGCTGACAAGAAATCGGAGTATGGGGAGTGAGAAAAAATAGCAAAGAAGCTGAGGAATATCCCGGTCAAGGCGCTTTTAATCGCCGTGGCGGCTATCTACATCATTCCCCTTTTGATTATTTTCACGAACTCCTTTATGTCGCAGGGAGAAATCGTCCGGCATTACAGCGCAGACTACGATGTGTTTGATTACGCCTTGAAAGGTCAAACCCACTACGCCGAGTATCGGCTGATACCCGATTTAGCGTCGTTGGAACAATACAACACGTTATTGTTCAAAACGCCGATGTACCTTGACTTGTTTCTGAACTCGCTGAAACTGACGCTCCCGATTGTGTTCATGCAGACGGTCATCGGCGCGGCGGCGGCCTACGGCTTTACTGTGTGGAAATTCCGATTGAAGGAAGTCATTTTTTGCGCCTACATAGTCGTGATGGTGCTGCCGTTTCAGGCGACGCTGGTATCTAACTACATCATGGCCGACGCGCTGGGTATTTTGAACACGCGCCTGTCCGTCATACTGCCTATGGGATTCAGCCCGTTTTCGGTTTTCATTATGCGGCAGAGCATGAAAGGCATACCCAAAAGTATTTTGGAGGCGGCGCAGATAGACGGAGCGAACCATTTTCAGCGGTTTATCCATATCGCGCTGCCTTTATCGAAAGGCGGGCTTGCGTCGCTTATGATTTTGAGCTTCGCCGACTGCTGGGCGATGGTCGAACAGCCTATGATTTTTCTGAAAGATGCGAGTTTGGAGCCGTTATCGGTTTTACTGTCCAGAATCGGACAGGGAAACATGGGGCTGATTTTTGCCGCGTCGGTGTTCTATATGCTGCCTGTCGTTTGGATTTTCCTATACGGGCAGGAGCATTTTGAGCAGGGTATAAAGCTGTCGGCGTTGCGATGAAGGGGGAAAGCACTATGAACAATAAAGAACCCGACGAACAAGGGCGGCGTGTCTTGGATTCCGCGAACGGTTCAATCGCGGAATTCAGCGCCGGTTCCGCAAAGCGGAACTTTCGAAAGAGATTGCGGAAAATGCTGTATATCTACATCGCGCTCATGCTTGTTTTAGTGTTTTCCTCTAAAACCGTATACAGCTTTTCCTTGCCGAAGGTGACGGCGGCAATGCCGGAGAGCGGCGCGTTGACGAAAGAATTGACCGCAAGAGGCGTGATTGCGTTCGCGGAAACATTCGACATTTACGCGGATTCAAGCGGACAGATAGATGAAATACGCGTCAAAAAAGGCGGCTCCATAGATGTGAACTCGGTTATCGCCGTATTCAAGGCGACAGCGCCTGATGGGTCTAATCAGACCACCGAACTGGACTTTACCATTGAGCGGATAGAGAACCAACTCGCCGTGCTGACCTTAAACAAATCCGCTGCGCAGGATAAATTGCGGGCGCTTTCCGCGACGACCAACGATCTATACAGCTATCAATGTGCCGTCGAGGACGCGAAAGCGGTGCTTTTCAGCGCACAGGCAACGCTTGATAAAGCGCGGGAATCAGCGGAAACCGAGTTTGATGATAATATCGATCAGCAGACAATCGCCGATGCCGAAAGGGATCTAAACCGCGGAAAAGCGGACTTAATAGAAGCCGAAACCGCGCTGGCCGAGGCAAAAGCGGGTAACGCCGTTTCTTTTGACGATTTTTCGTATCAGCAAAACATAAACGACACCGCTATCGCCCTCGAACGGCGAAAAGAGGAGTTGAAAGACGTGAACGCCGCGCTTGACGCCGCGAAGCAAGCGGGAACATCCGCGTTCGACGATTACAGCTATCGAGATGCCATCAACGCGGCCAACACCGCGTATGACAGAAGCCTTGAGGATTATAACGAGGCTTTGCGCCAGTATAATTTGGCCGTTCAGCATTATTATGATGCACTTTATTCCAGCGCGGACGACATGGAAACAGCGGCGGCGCAGAAAGATGCTGACGCCGCGCAAAATCGCGTAACATCCGTAAAACGAACGCTGGACGACACTGATGCCGCGCTGGATAAAAGTATAAACGACTTGGCCAGAGCTGAGAACACTTTTTATACCAGCAACGGCCTTACACAACAAAAATCTGTCGCGGAAGCCGAGCGGCAAGTCAAGCAGGCCAAAAATGCGGTTGAGGACGCGCAGAGGGCTTACGACAAAGCCATTGACGAGTTAGAGCGGGCAAAAAAAGCCTTTGGCGCGAATACGGACGATGCAAAGCGGAAAGCGGTGAGCGACGCGGAGAAAAATGTTACCGCCGCGCAAAGGGCTGTGGACGATGCCCAGCGGATTTATGACAGATCCACAGACGATTTGAGCAGGGCAGCGGCTAAGGCTGCGGACGAGGTGCAGACAAATATAACGGAGGCTGAAACCAACCTGCAAAGCGCACAAACCGCGCTTGCGCGAGCTGAAACGAACTTTGAATTGGCGCAAAAGGCATTGTCCGGTCAAACTGATGAAGCCCAAAAATCCCTTGAATTGGAATTAAAAAGAGTGGATTTAGACATTGAGAGGGTCAATATTGACTTGCGCGCCGCAGTCGCGTCCAATTCCGGTGACGGCTCGGCGGCTGTAACGTCGGATTATTCGGGCATTGTGGTTTCCGTTGATAAAGCAAAAGGCCAGTTTGTGGCGCAGGGTGAAAAAGTCGCTGCAGTTGGAGCGAATAATCATTTGTTCATATGTGAAATTTCCTGCCCGGAATCAGACGGGAGATTTATAGAAATAGGCGACGAGGCGGCGATTTCTGCAAAAGGCGTAACGGCGGCTGTCAAAGCTATCGTGACTGACATCGCACCTGTGGGCGATACGCTGAAAATCATCTTGTCGTGTGAAACGGACGGCTTAAGTGGCGGCGAGTATGTTGCCGTCAAATTTCACAAGCAGACCCGAACCTATGACGCGCTTGTACCCAATGAGGCGGTTTTCCACGAAGGCATGAGTAATTATGTGTGGGTTATCAGAAGCAGAGTGGGCGCTTTGGGAGTGGAATACTATTCCGTCAAAATCAAGGTGCTTGTCGCCGATTCAGACGAATATTACACCGCTATTTCCAAAGGACTAGAATTTTTCGAGCCTGTGGCTGTGAGCTTTAATAAGGCTTTAACCGTAAGCGGGCGCGTAAGGCGTTTGGAAAAAATAAACTGACCAATCGTAGGTTAGATAATGACGTGAATAATGCGGCTGATCTGTTTAACGCTGGTCTATTATTTTTTCCAAATGCTCCGACATTGATTACGCCGACGCCGACGGCGAAAATTGTTGCAAGATCTGTTGGGTCTTAGTATAATTGTTTTTATGGGACTATGGTGCTTGGGCTTTCGTTTATGATAGCGATTATGGAGATTCATCCATACCCGAAAGGTGGTTGTTGCAGAATGGCTCTTCCTAAAGCTGGCGAAAAGATCCGCTCAGTGGTAAAATGGATTGGACAACGTTTGGAAGGGTTTTTCAAGCCGAGATCTGCTGCAATCATAATCGCCGAGACTTCCGCGCTTGATAAGGATAAATCGGCTATTGCGGAACCGCCCGCCTTGCTTGATGATTCTCAAGAAGATTTGGAGATTGATGAACAACAAATTGAGCGGCCTGCGTCGCTTACGCGAACAGGACGTAATATGCTTCCTCTTCAACCCGATAACAGAGGCGCCGTTAT
>JAITPB010000004.1 GCA_031289625.1 Clostridiales bacterium
ACAAGGCGCACCTGTCCACATGAGCGCCCTGCGCCAAGCAGTCCCGCTGATAGACTTCCGCCGGGTCTTGCCCTTTGAGGGATTCAATATCGGGATACCCGGCGCGGATTAAGTGCTGCGCCATATTCTTGCCTATGCCGGGGATTTTGGTTAAGTCGGTCATGTTTTCAACTCCTGAGATTACAGCGATACTGTAAACTGTATCCATTCTCGGTACTTGCCCGTCACCTCTATCTTGCCATTATGCGCGTCCGCAATCGCTTTGCCAATTGCGAGTCCCAGACCATATCCGCCTGTTTCACGCGAACGAGATTCATCGCTCCGATAAAAACGATCAAATATCTTGTCTTTTTCAGCATCTGGAATACCGGCGCCTGTGTTGAACACCGAAATGCATGGGTGTTTCGCAGTGCCGCTCAACGTCACTTTTATGCCTCCATGCACGTCGGAATGCTTGATAGCGTTATCAACCAGAATGCCTACCAGTTTTTTGATTTGCCCTTCATCTCCGATGATGCTGAGATTCTCCGCAATTGCATAGGAATAATTTTTCCCCTCTTCAAATGCCCTGCATTCAAATTCCAAGACTGTGTTCAGGACAGCGTTACTCAATAAAAATTCATTTTTAATGATTGCCGTTGTGGATTCGTCGGCTTTTGCTATCGCGAGCAAATCACAAACAAGCCCGTTCATGCGCTCGGACTGTGATTTTATGTGTTCAAGCCGCATATTTTCACCAATTTCATTTCGCAGTACGTCGGCGTTTGTACCGATAATGGTAAGCGGTGTTTTCAGTTCATGGCTTGCATCGGATATGAACCGCCTCTGCTTGTCAAAGGCCGCCCTGATCGGCGCAATCATCCATTGCGCCAAAAAAGAGGCCAGACCTAATAAAATTACACTGGCGATGCTGGCAGTCCAAACGGACGTGCTGGTCAGCTCTTCCAAAATACCTATCTCAATGCTTCTCTCTACAAGAACCAGTATCTGACCGTAGAACTTCTGTGAAAGTAAAAAGCTGAAGTTATCGACGGCGCCTTTGGTTTTACCTGAGTTAAGGGCATCTGCGATATAACTCTGTGCGTCATCTTTTGAAAAGTCAAACATCATATCCAGGTTCAATTCGATGATTGCGCCGTCATCGTCTAGTTTAGCATAGAAAAACCGCCCGGCCCTCATCATTTCAGAACCTCCCAACGGGTCACGATAGTTCTTGTCCTGCCGCTTGCTGTGTTCGCTTCGCGGCTGGAGAAAGAAGCCGTCGTTCTCCGCCACATGAGCCATGAAATCATCTGTCCTTTTCATGGAGGCCTGACACATAGAGAAATTTAAGACCAAGAGGACGGCCGCGAACACGATGAGAAGCGTTCCCATGACCACTATGATAATTTTTATCCTGAGTCGTCTTAACATTCAGGCGCCTCCAAAGAGTAGCCGGTATTACGCACGGCTTTGATTTGCAAATCCGATCCGATGGCCGTAAGTTTTTTGCGGACAAATGAAATATAGACTTCAATGATGTTGTATTCCGCTTCGCTGTCGAATCCCCATATCTTCTCAATGAACCGCTCTTTCGGGATAATCTGCCGGCTGTTTTGCATAAGCATTTCCATAATTTGATATTCTTTTGACGCCAATTTCACCGAGCCTGTTTTTCCGCTCAGTTCGTGCGTATTTTTATCCAGTTCAGTATTCCCCAGTTGCAGCGCGTCGCCGACAAACTCACTGCCCCGGCGTGTTATGGCGCGCAGCCGCGCGAGAAGTTCGCCGGTTGCGAAAGGCTTTGTCAGATAGTCGTCCGCGCCGGTATCCAATCCCTTGATTTTATCATTCACTTCAGATTTGGCCGTCAGGAGCAGCACAGGAGTGGAATTCCCCTGGCCGCGCAACGAACGCAGGACTTCGATTCCATTTTTCCCAGGAAGCATAATATCCAGAATCATCGCGTCATATATGCCGCTCAAAGCGTAATCTTCACCGGACTGCCCATCGTATACAGCATCTATTTCATGCAGATTTTGCTTCAGCAACGCGGCGAGCGCATCGGAAAGCTGTCGTTCATCCTCTACAATGAGAATTTTCATGCGTGATCTCACCTCCACTTTTCTGGGCGCCTTTCATTATACAATATTTCCTTGAATTTTTCTTGAACAAGGACCTGACATTGCGCCGGTATGATTTTCAATCTTTTTTCAAGGATAGGCCGATAAACTTCTATTGAATGCAGGGATAGAGGGGGTGAGCCGCATTTACATCGTCATTGTAATACCAGCGCTGAACGCGGATCAGAAGCTGCTTCGGCTAGCCGAAGAAATAGCCGCTCTATTTTCGCCGCGCCTTGTAGTCGTAAACGACGGCAGCGACGAAAAAAATGCTCACATCTTTGAATCTCTAAAGCGGATGGGGTGTGATGTTTTAATGCACACACGCAATCTGGGAAAGGGAGCCGCGCTGAAAACCGGCATAAGGCACGCGCTTACCGTTTATCCAGACGCTCTCGGGATTGTGACCGCCGATGCGGACGGACAGCATTCACCGCAAGATATTTTCTATCTCGCGCAACGTATCCTTGAAAGTCCGGAGGGCATAATTTTGGGAACCCGTTATTTTGACGAAACACATGTACCATTCAAGAGCAGATGGGGCAACAAAATCACCTCTGCGGTGTTTTGGCTTAGAACAGGCTTGAGGCTTGCCGACACGCAGACAGGGCTGAGAGCGATACCCATGAGATACGCGCCTGCTATTGCACTGGTAAACGGTTCACGTTTTGAGTTTGAAATGAACATGCTGCTGCTGGCATGCAGGATGGAGATTCCTTTGATAGCGGCGCCGATACACACGATATATTCGGGAAATAACAGTTCCTCGCATTTTCGTGCGGTGAGGGATTCCGCGAGGATTTATTTTGATATCTTAAAGTTCGGATGCTCCTCCTTGATCTGCGCAGCCTTGGATTTCGGACTTTTCGTTTTACTTTCGGCATTCGTTTTCAGTCACGCCAAGTTCGGCATTGCGATATCGACCATATTGGCAAGAATTGTTTCAGGGCTGTGCAACTTCCTGTTCAACAGATTTATCGTGTTTGGCGAAAAACGAAAAGGCGCGCTTATGAAGTATTTGTTCTTATTCCTTGCGCAGATGTTCC
The DNA here is from genome assembly GCA_031289625.1 of Clostridiales bacterium. GTDB lineage: Bacteria > Bacillota > Clostridia > Lachnospirales > WQUN01 > JAITPB01. Next base: position 3,149 of record JAITPB010000004.1, read on the forward strand.
TATCCGCACAATTGACCACCTTACTCGCCGTGGAACTGCTTAACGCCCCGATTGCAAAACTTGTGGCGGACGCCGCATTATTTTTATTAAGCTTTATCCTCCAGAGAAAATTTATCTTTAGAAGGGAGGCGGAAAATCATGCAAAGAAGAGCCAATAATGCAAATCCACTTATTCGTTTTTTGAAACGCCCCTATGCTTTTGCGGCGATGTTTTCTTTGGCGCTTATGGCGGCATTCGTATTCACGCTGCTTGACGCGTTTGTGATACCGAAGGTTTTGCAAACTGTTCCGCAGAGCAGCGCGCCGCCTCCTCCCGCACAGGAGCGGATGGATGGGGCGGAAATGGGCGAAGGCAACGCTTCCCTCCCATCCAATAATGACCGCGATATAGACGAGCATAAACAATCTTCCCCAGAGATAACGGCTGCCTCTTACAAAGATGAAAACATTGAAATTGCCATTGAGGCCGTCCGCGCGTTTGACACGGATGTTTACATCGCGGATGTAAAGGTGAGCAGCGCCGAGTATTTGAAGACGGCCTTCGCTAAAAACACCTATGGGCGCAACGTCAATGATGAAACCTCTGTCATTGCCGCCGAGCATAACGCGATATTCGCAATTAACGGTGATTATTACGGCTTTCGTGACGATGGATGGGTACTGCGCAACGGCGTCTTATACCGTTCAGGCGGGAATGCGTCCGCATTATGGATGGATTCATCGGGCGATTTTTTCTGCGGCAGCCATGCGGACTCAATGGAACGACAAATTTCAGATCTGTGGCAAATATGGTCATTCGGGCCTCCGCTTGTTATGGATGGAGGGATCGCCGTTTCGGAAAATCAGGAGATTTCGGGACGGTCTTCGGTCAGTAATCCTCGAACAGCGATAGGACAGGCGGGAGATTTGCACTATGCGTTTATCGTGTCGGATGGCAGGACAAACGCCTCCGCCGGGCTGTCTCTTCATGAACTGGCAAAACTGTTCCTTGAACGTGGCTGTGATATCGCTTATAATTTCGACGGCGGTGGTTCATCTACCATGGTTTTTAACGGTCAGGTCGTCAATAACCCCACCACGGGCGGCAGGAGAATCGGTGAACGGGAGGTGAGCGATATTGTTTACATCGGATACTGAAATGAAGCGGCGGGGCAGGCGCCTATTGATAAAATCAATGACGGCATATTTTTCTGTTTCTATTCTCTGCCTTGTGATTACAAACGTCTACGCGCTGTTTGGGCATGGTGTGCGAAGCGAGAGCATGGATTTTATGTTCCTCTATCCGCTCATCGGCGGAACGGGGGTCTTTCTGCTGATGACGTTGATTGCGGTATATTTGCCTGAAAGACTTCGCGAAGTTTCACGTGTGGGATACAATCTGCACAACTCCGGCATCGCCTCGCTCACATCCGCCGCCATGCTCACAGGCATTATGGAGATAGCTGGGACCAGCTCAAAATGGATTGGGTATATCAAACTTGCCGGGTATGTCTTGGTTTGTGGCGCTTTCGTCTGCCAGAGCCTCAGATTTCTGAAACGAGCCGTACGTTGAACCGCTCGCCTCAATATTTTTTCAAGGTTTGAATGATATATTGTGAATGTAAATATTTTGCGGCATATGGCGGCGGATTGCCATTCCCTCGAATGCATTATCAGATGATTCTAGCCGTGAACAGCGGCTCGGAGAGGAGTTATAAATAGTGAATCACATGAAATCTGCCATAATACGAGTTTTGGCTCTGCTTTTAGGTCTCACCATCGTTTTGTCCGGCTGCGGGAGCGGAAAAAATCTAAAACCTGACGCCAGCGACTCACCGCCTTCGGAAACGTCAACCATACAGCCGTCAGACAGCGGCAATATATCCGCGGTCATAGACGGCGGCAATACCTCCGCGGTCATAAACTCCGGCGCGTTTACAACTTCATATGAATACACATCGGATGATACGGACAGCTCATGGGATAAAAACAGCGCGACAACAATTGCGCTTGGCGGCAATACTGCCGACATTTCCGGCGCCGGCGCGGATTTTTCAGGCAAAACGCTCACGATTAAGCAAGCGGGAACTTACGTACTGTCGGGTATGCTCACGGACGGGCAAGTCTTGATAGACGCGGGGGCAGACGATGTTGTCCGCTTGGTGTTAAACGGCGTTTCACTTCATCATGAAACCGGCCCCGCGATTTACGCGCCACAGTCGGAGAAAGTAGTGCTCATACTCGAAAAAGGAACCGAAAACAAGGTTTCGGACGGTTCCGGTTCCGCCGCTTCGGAAAGCGCTGACGAGCCTGACGCGGCAATCTTTGCGCAGGACAATCTGAGCATTACCGGCGATGGAACGCTTATGGTTACGGGCGCTTATAAGCACGGGATTCGCGCGCAAGACATCCTTGCCATAACAGGCGGCGTACTATCCGTCGGCGCGGATGGCGACGCTCTGCGTGGGCGCGATGGAGTCGCCATCCAAAAGGGGAGCTTTACGCTTGAAGCCGGGGGCGATGGGATTCAATCTAGTAACGACGAGGACGACGCGAAAGGCTTTGTGATTATAAACGACGGGGCATATACCATCCAATCCGCAAACGATGGCATCCAGGCGCAAAGCTCGTTAATGCTCACAGGCGGAGAATTTCACATAACGACAGGCGGCGGGAGCGCAAATGCGCCTGTGCGGGAAGACGATTTTCGCGGCGGCCGGGCCGGTTGGGGCGGCAATACGCAGACTGCTGACACTGCTGACACAGAAGAAACCGAGAGCATGAAAGCGCTGAAAGCGGGAAAGCAGCTTAATATCACCGACGGCGATATTACAATTGACGCTGAGGACGACGCCGTGCACTCAAATGGAGACATTACCGTCACCTCGGGCAAGCTTACGATAAAGTCCGGCGACGACGGGTTCCATGCGGACGCCGCGCTCCATATTTCCGGCGGAAATATCGAAATACCCGCAAGCTATGAAGGGCTGGAGGGGCTTTCCGTCACAATCACGGGAGGCGATATTGCGGTTTACGCAAACGACGACGCAATCAATGCCGCCGGAGGCGTAGACAATGCCTCGGAGTTTGGCGGGCCGATGGGTTCAGACCGGTTTTCATCAAACGGAGAACGCTTTGTACGTATTTCCGGCGGGACGATTGATTTATTTGCGCCGCATGACGGCATAGATTCCAACGGCGATATTTTCTTTGACGGCGGTATGGTCAGCATCAGCGGCCCATCACAGGGCATGGACGGGGCAATTGATTTAGACGGGAGCTTTCTGGTTACTGGCGGGCAGCTTATTACGGCGGGCAGTGTGCTAACTCCGTCCGCGGATTCCACGCAGGTCATCATTCTTGTCTCCTATACCACGCAGCAAGCCGCTGACAGTGTGATTGCGATTAAAGACGCGAGCGGCAATACACTGCTTGAGTATACCAGCAAAAATTCTTGTGCGGCATCGGGATTTACATCCCCGTCGTTCAAGGTTGACGAGACTGTTTCCCTATTCATAAATGGAGAGAAACGGACGGATATCAAATTAAGCGGCATCATCACGAGCATAGCCGACGACGGCGGCGCCTACAGTGGCGGGGCTTTCAATGGCGGCAGAGGCGACAGAGGTGACGGCAGCGAAAACTGGGGCGGAGGAATGCGGCCGAACGGAGGAAATCGTCCCCGTCCCGTCCCGGAAGAGGCACCCGTCCCGGAGGCGGAAATGTTTATTCAATGAGTGTTGTAAAGATGTGAAAAACGAGCGCCTGCTCAAAATGGGCGCTCGTTTTTGATGAATGCCAGCCGCCAGCCGCTTTTGATTATAGATTTTGATTATAGATTTGCGTTTTGGGCGGGACTGGTATATGATTATTCGCAAAGACTCGCTTGCATCGCGTGCGTATATGGAAAAATAAAAATAAAATTAAAAAATAATCCAGAGGTGGCATTTCTATGGGAACATTGGGGCTAGACATGGAGCGGGGATTGTTTTTGGGCATTGATTTCGGGACCACCAATTCTGTGGTCAGCGTGTTTAATTTTCGCGACGGCCAGGCCGAGACAATCCCCATCGACGGCGGGAATATTTTCCCTACCGCTGTTCAATTTGAAACCGATCCGGAGGACAGCGCGAAGCTGTCGCGCGTATTCGGCGTACAGGCCAAAGAAGCGGCCATTATTTATCCGCAGAGTACGGTGCTTTCCGTGAAAAGATGTTTGGGCGGCGACGAAAAAATCGAGATCACCGTGGACGAACAGTCCCACACCTTTACCCCGGAACAGATCACGGGGGAAATTTTGGGCTATCTCAAGCAAAAAGCGGATGAATACGCGCAGGAAGAGCTGGGGATCACCGGCGAATTTTCCGGCTGCGTGATCACTGTGCCGGCCAATTCCACGGATAAACAGAAACGCATGACCAAAGCGGCGGCTGTATTCGCGGGCTTTGACGAGGAAAATGTTTATCTGCGCCTGGAACCCGCGGCGGCGGCGATCAGTTACGCCGTGAACGAAACCTCGGATAAAATCGTGCTGATCTATGACTTCGGCGGCGGCACGTTTGACGCTTGCGTCCTGCAAATCCAAATGCGGGACGGCGAGCCTTCCATTTCGATTCTCAGCACTTTTGGGGACAACAATCTTGGCGGCAACGACGTAGACAAAATTATTCTGGATATGATCTATGAGGAGTTTAAAAAACTGACCGGCGGCGAGATCGATCTGTTCGATGACGACGCGGACGACGGTGTCTCCCGGCGTCAGAAAAAAGTCGCGCTGGTGCGGCTGGCGCAAGCGGCTACGCTCGCGAAAGAGAGGCTTTCCCAGGCGAAAACCACCAAAGTGGTGATGGCGCCGCTCATCCAGGAACCCAAAATTGTCAATATTAATATGGAAATTACCCGGGAAGATTTTATTCAGCACCGCAGGAGCAACCCCTTAGGCGATTTGCAGGAAATTTACGAAAAATTCCGGGACAAAAACCTGGCCGATCTCATCGACGAAACACTGAAGTGCGTAGATCAATCCTTGTTCGCCTCTTCGATGACAGAACGGCAGATCGACGAAATTTTTTTGGTGGGCGGCAGTTCCTCTTTGCTATTGGTAAGCGAAAAAATTCAGGAAAAATTTGGCAAAGAACCCTTCAAATCTAAAATCAGCCCGGCCTTGAGCATTTCCCAGGGTGCGGCTTATTATTGCAACATGATCATGATGCCCACCGTTAAAGGCCCTGTGGTGCATGAAAAAACCATTCATCCGCTGGGCCTGGAAATCGCGGGTAGACGCTTTTTGGAGATCGTCATGCGGGGGCTGGACATTCCAAAAGACGGGCTGACTGTGGAGTCCAGCGAATTGCTGACGACGAGCTTTGACAATGTGTCCAGTATGGCCATCGTGGTGTATGAAAATACAGCGCCGCAGGAAGACGGCAAAAATGTCAGCGTGACCCAGGAAGGGATGAAACGGCTGGCGGGCACGTCACTGCGCGGCATTCCCCAAGGGCCGAAAGGCAAAGAAAAAGTCAAAGTGATTTTTCATGTGGGACAGGATAATATGCTGAAAGTAAAAGCGCAAAGTATGTCCGCGGACGGGGCGCTCACGGAATTGTCCGTTGATGAGCTGTATGAATGATTTACCGGAGCAAAATCCCGCTGAAAAAAATCCTGCTGAAACAGCGCCTATTCAAAAAAAACTAACCGAGGCTGAACGGACGCTCGCCCAAACCTGGGGACAGTGCCACGCGTTTTTAGGCGGCTGGATAGTAAGCGAATTTGAGGCGCTGCTGCGCGCCCTCAAATTTGGCGCCATGGATCGCATCTTCGTTACGGCGAGCCGTGACGCCCGCCTCAACGGCTATGACGAAAAAATTTACGAAAGTTACGCGTGCCTGACGCGTCTGTATGAGAAAGCCGCTGAATATTATGAACATAACCGCGCTTTTTTACGCACGATTTCCATTTCAAAAATTACCAATCGCATTTACAGCGCTTTATATGAGCAAATCCAGCAATATCAAAATAATTTGGAAAACCAGGATGAGAATCCCATGACCGCCGAAAAAATCAAGATCATCGGCGGCAACATGGCTTTTTTTACGATGCGCTTTCAGGAATTGAAAAACGAATACAGGCAGAGCGCCCTGACGGAGGATTGCGATGCGGTCAAACGCGAACTGCTGGCCTGGGAAAACACATTTCCCACCTTTTTTCCGCCGTTTGCCGAGGCGATTGAAAACCGGCTGCTGGCCTATTTTTTGGAGAAGAGCTATGAAGCCTACAGCCAAGCGGTTCAATCCTGTTTGTATACGCTAAACAATCTGCACAACCGGGCCGACATGGAACGCTATTATCATTTATTGGAAAGCCAGCAGGATCTTTTGGGCGCGGATGTGCAAACGCAAGTCGCCGCGATAGAACAGGAACTGCTGCGAAGCGTGGCCAATACGCAGGAAGAAGGCGTCACGCGCCAGTTTTTGACGTTCCTGCGGGAATGCTGCCAGTTCTACACTTCGAACGTCTCGGAAATCCTCCGCGCGTTTCAGGAAACGCACAACCAAAACGAGGCGGCGGCTGTGGAAAGCTTGGAGGATTTTCAGCAGGTATTTAGGGATATATTCGTCAACAGCCGCATTGCGCTGGAAAAAACTTTTTTGGAAAAAATATTGATATACGCGGATCGCGCTTCCGAAACGCTGGCGCAAATAAAATGTCATATCGATGTCCTGTGGCAAAATATTTTTGCCGGTTCGAAAGAAGCCGCGGAACAACTCTGGGCGCAAGTCCAGCAAGAAAAAAAATTGGCGGAAGAACTGGCCAGCCTGTTCGCCAGCCTGACGTCGTTTTACCGAGAAAGAGATTTTTTATATGAGGCCTTTTCCGAAAATGAAATTCTCCGCGGCATCAACGAAACCTTATTTATCAAAATAGAATCCCTCGAAGAGAATAAATCAATGTTTGCGCAAAAGGCGGACGAGATCCTGCGCTCCTTTCCCGAAGAATCCCCGCCGCCCGATCCTGAACAAGCAGCGCCCATACTTTTCCGCATATGGAAAAAAATATTTTGGCAGATTCCAGCAGAAACTTCCCTTGGAGATGACGAAAAACGGGCCGGGCTGTTTGCGGATTTTTACCGCAGCGCGGCAGCGGATCACGCGCTGCGCGAATACAAACGTAAAAAAGACGAAGCCTTCGAAAGACAAATAGAAAAAATCCAGCGCCTGAGCCTGAATTTTAAAAAAAATGCCGTCCTGTATGAAATCAGCACCTATGAGGAAATCCTGCAGTACAGCGTATCCCGGCTGAGAGAATCGGATCGGGAAGCGGTGCTGGATTATGTCCAGCTCATAGACGAAAGCGTGGAGAAGATCGCGCGTGTATTGGAAAAAAATAACATATCAATCATCAGCCCGGAGCCGCGTGAACCGTTCAATGGCCGGGAGCATGAAGCGTTAATGGCGGAAAAAAACGAGGCTTTTGAAAAAGGCCAGATCATCAAACGCGTCACCAGCGGCTACCGGCAAGGCGATAAAGTCCTGCTGAGAGCGAATGTGATTGCCGCGAGGTAAGGGAATGTCCTGGAAACGGTTTAAAGAGTTGTTTCAGAATCGAAAGCCGGATGAATCTCATTTTACGCTGGGCATAGATATCGGTCAGGATTCGTCCGCCCTGGCTTTTTACAACGCCATAAGCGGCTCCACGGAACTGCTCGACATGAGCGGCGGCTATGGACGCCCGTCCGTCCCGACGGTGGTGCAGTACCTCACAGAATCCAAAGAATGGGTGTTCGGCGAATACGCCGTATTAAACAAGGGCGTGGGGCGCGACGTCACGCTGGCGTCTTTTATGGATAAACTCGGCCAGAAAGAGGATTGGGATTTAGACGGGCGCTCCGTCAGCCTGGTCAACGTGTTGGGCCTATACCTGAAAGAACTCATCGGCGGTTTAAAAAACATCAATCCCAAAGCGGAAGTGGCCGGCGCCGTGGCGGCTGTCCCCAGCTATGCCTCCGCGGAGTTCCGCGAGGAACTGACGCGGGCTTTTCAAGCGGCGGGCTTCGGCAAAGAACTGATCCGGCTCGCAACCGATCGCGAATGCGTTTTAACCTATTATCTCACGCGGGAAAAACCGCGATCAGAATCTGTTTTGCTGCTGGATTACGGCAGCCGCGCGCTGCGGGGGGGCGTGTATCAGATTCAGCCGGAAAAAGACAGAATCGCGGTCAAAGCGCAATCTTTTCTGTTCAGCGACGCGCTGGGCGCGAAACGAATCGATGAAAAGCTGATGGCATTATTCCTTTCTTATTTTCCCCCGAAAGCGCCCCGGCGGGAAAAAGAGCAATTGGAAGCTTTTTTGTTTCAGCACAAGGATTTACTGCTGCAAAAAAGTGATTGGCAGAAGCCGGTCAAACTCTACTTTAATTTTACTTATCCGCCGATTCAGCGCACCGTCACACAGGCTCAGATGAAGGAACTGACCGGCCCTTTCCGGCTGGCTTTTGACCAGTTTATATTTGATTTACGCGCGCAAAATGCATCCGCCGGACAATTGTCCGGACAATTGTCCGAACAAGCGCCCGGCGGACAGATTGATACAGTCGTTTGCACAGGCGGCGGCTTTGAAATGCATTGGGCGAAGGAGGCGGCGCGGGAACATTTTCCCGCGAGCCGCCTTATTTTCTATAAAAACGCTAAAAGCGCCGCCGCGGAAGGCGCCGCGCTTTTAGCGGCCTGCCATCTGGGCGTCGTAGACGCGCCCGCGATTCAAATAGAAGATCATCTTCTCATTCAGGAGGACATCGGGTTACTCCTGCACAAAAAAAAATTTTATCCCATGATACAAAGCGCCTCTTTTTGGTGGCGGCGTTGTCCGGATGTCTACTTTATTTTCAATGAGGCGGTGGCGGCGGCAGGGCGCGGGGTCAGCGTCCCTTTGATCCAGCGCGGCGCGGACGGCGTTTTTCGCGTCATCGCGGACATCGGGCCGCTCCATTTGCCGGATCGCCCGAAAGGCGCGACCCGTCTGTCCCTCTCCCTGCAATT
>JAITPB010000007.1 GCA_031289625.1 Clostridiales bacterium
CACGTCTGGACTTCACCGCGAAACGCCAAACGCATTGCGCAGAAAATTTCGGATACGCTCTGTGAAGCGGATGCCCTGAACGCCGAACTATACAGGCAAAACACGGCGGCATATCTCGCCAAACTCGATGAGCTGGACGCGCAGTTTCAAGCTGTGGTTGACAGCGCCGCCCGCAAGACGATTGTGTTCGGCGACCGCTTTCCGTTCCGTTACTTTGCGGACGCTTACGGGTTGGAATACTTCGCCGCCTTTCCCGGGTGCTCTACTGAAACCGAAGCGAGTGCGGCCACAGTAGCATTTCTCATCGACAAGATTAATACCGAAAAAATTCCGGTGATATTTCATATTGAGCTGTCGAACGGGAAAATGGCGAATGCCATCAGCGAAGCCACCGGCGCAGAGGCGCGTCTGCTCCACAGCGCGCACAATATCACAAAGGCGGACTTTCAAGCGGGCAAAACGTACCTGGACATTATGACCGCCAATGTGGATGTATTGAAGGAGGCGCTTCGCTAATATGGCCCTTATCGCCTGCCAGGGCGTTTCCTTTGGATATGAGGGGAATATCGCCGTCAGCGGACTGGACTTTGAAGTCCACAGCGGAGATTATTTGTGCGTCGCTGGGGAAAACGGTTCCGGCAAAAGCACACTCATCAAAGGGTTGCTGCGCCTGAAAACGCCTTTAAAAGGCAGCGTCTTGATGGGCGGCGGGTTAAAGCCAAACGAAATTGGATACCTTCCCCAGCAAACCGCCGCGCAAAAAGATTTTCCCGCCAGCGCATATGAAGTCGTCCTGTCTGGACGCCTCGCCGCGCAGGGCGTCCGGCCGTTCTATTCACGGACAGATAAAAAGATTGCCGCGGAAAACATGAAACGGCTCGGTGTCGATTCCTTCAAAAACCGCTGCTATCGCGAGCTTTCGGGCGGTCAGCAGCAACGGGTGCTGCTGGCGAGGGCTTTGTGCGCCACAAAAAAAATCTTATTGCTGGATGAACCAGCCGCAGGGCTTGACCCTGTAGTCACGCAGGAAGTCTATCGGCTCATTGAAACCATCAATCGGGAAACGGGGCTGACCATCATCATGGTGTCCCATGACATGCAGAGCGCAATCAAATACGCGAGCCATATCCTGCATTTGCAGAACGCACAGGTGTTTTTCGGCAAGACAGAAGATTACTTAAACTCCGAGATCGGCGCAAAGTTTTTGGGAGGTGAACGGGCATGATTAACACGTTGATGGAGATGTTCTCCTACACCTTCCTGGTCCGCGCCGTTGTGGTTGGCTTACTCGTTTCACTTTGCGCGGCGCTGCTCGGCGTGAGCCTTGTGCTGAAACGCTATTCGATGATTGGCGACGGGCTTTCCCATGTCGGGTTTGGGACATTAGCGATTGCGACCGCCATGAATGCCGCGCCGCTGACTGTGTCCATCCCCATTGTGATTTTAGCGGCGTTTTTTCTCCTGCGCATCAGCGAGAACAGCAAAATTAAGGGCGATGCGGCCATCGCGCTGATTTCCAGCAGTTCGCTGGCCATCGGTGTGACCATCATTTCACTGACGACAGGCATGAACACGGACGTATGCAATTATATGTTCGGCAGTATTCTGGCCATGAGCAAGAGTGACGTTACTTTGAGCATTATCTTGGCCATTGCCGTGCTGGGGTTGTTTATCCTGTTCTACCATAAAATCTTCGCGGTCACATTTGACGAAAACTTTGCCAAGGCGACAGGCGTGAAAACAGGGCTGTACAATATGCTGATTGCTTTTCTTACGGCAATTACGATTGTGCTGGGTATGAGGATGATGGGCGCGTTATTAATATCCAGCCTCATCATCTTCCCTGCGCTTACATCCATGAGGCTGTGCAAAAAATTCAAAACAGTGACCATCTGTTCCGCCGCCGTTTCGGTGGTATGCTTCTTCTTCGGCGTGGTGATCTCGTATATCAAAGCCACGCCCACCGGAGCAAGCGTTGTACTCGTCAACATCGCGGCGTTCCTGCTGTTTTGGGCGGCGCGGTTTATCCCGTGGACGCAGCGCAAGGAAGCGCTGTGCTGCTTCATCGCGGAAAGGAGAAAAGTATGAGGAAAAAAATCGCTGCTCTGCTCATGGTTTGCGCCTTGTCCGCACTCGCTGGCTGTCAATCTTCCGGCGCGCCTGAGCTGATCACGGCTGCGCCGATCATCGCGGCTGATCCAATCGTAGCTGATCCGATCGCGGCTGCCGCCGATATCGTGAAAATCAAAGAAAAAATGTTCATCGCGCAGACAAATGACATTTATTACAACGCCGAAGACTACTTGGGAAAGACCATCCAGTACGAGGGGATTTTCAGCGTTTATGAAGATTTTGAAATCGGCGCGACATACTACTCGGTCATCCGCTATGGCCCCGGCTGCTGCGGCATCGACGCGAACGCCGGGTTTGAAGTGGTGTGGGATCAGGATTATCCCGATCCAGACGACTGGGTTGAGGCTGTCGGCGTCCTTGAAGAGTTTGAGGCGGATGGCGGCCAATACTTGCGGCTCGCGCTCTCCTCGCTGACCATACTGCCTGTGCGCGGCGAGGAGTATGTCGATCAATAACGGCGGAAATGCGCATTGCTAACCCATAAAAAAAGTCCGTTTGGATAAACGGGCTTTTTTTGCTTATAGAGATAAACGGATTCATAGCGCCAATTTCAAAGAGAGACCTGCTGTATATACTCTTGAAACTCCTCCATGGATCTAGGTTTTCGCCGCGCCGCCTCCGATGGAAAATGCTGGCCGATTATTTCCGCCGCCGCATAAAGCAGCGGCTTTTTCAGCCCCGCTTCACGAAGAATATTCTCCGACGCGAACGCATCGTCCATGGCGCTGTCCATGAGAATTTTCCCCTGGCTGAACACGATGGCCCTTGACGCAAATCGGTAAGCGAAATCCACGTCATGGGTGGAAACCAGCAAGGTAATCCCCGATTCGCTTAAATCATCCAGCGTATGTTCCAAAGTGGAAACGTTTTCCGGATCCAGCGAAGCCGTCGGCTCGTCGAGCAAAATCATCTCCGGCTTCATCGCGAGGATATCCGCCACGCTCACGCGTTTTTTTTCGCCGCCGCTTAAATAATGCGGCGCGCGGCGTTCATACCCTTCCAGATTCATCTTCCTGAGCGACTGATCGACGCGGTCAATCACTTCCTCCTGCGAAAGGCGCAGGTTCATGGGGCCAAAGCTGACTTCCTGCTCCACAGTTCCCGCAATGATCTGGCTGTCGGGGTCTTGAAACACCAGGCCGACGGACTGCCGCAACAATGTAACGTCTTGTTTGGCGTTGGTAATCTCCTGGCCCTTCCAGAATATTTTTCCGCTCTGGGGCCGCAGTACGCCATTGCAGCACAAAAAAAACGTGCTTTTACCTGCGCCGTTGCCGCCGAGCACCGCAATCCGTTCGCCCGCGTGAAACGCCGCGGACACGCCGCTCAACGCCGGGTATCTCTCCTCATACTGAAAACAGAGGCGTTCTGTTTTTAACAATTCTCGCATATCCACATCCTCAGCGCAGCAGAACCGACAGCCCCACGATTCCAATGGCCGCCGCCGTATGGGCCGCGGCGCGCGCCGGCGCCTTTGCCGTTGTTCCGCGTTCCAAAAAGCGGACGCCTGCATCAAAGCACCGGCTTTCCATCGCGTCAAAATTTCGTTTCGCCTTTTGATAGCCGCACGCCAAAAGGTTGGCGTAAAGATTTCCCATCGTGCGTACCTGAGTCGGATAATTCACATACCCCAGCCGACTTTTCGCCGCGTCCCGCATCGCGCGGTACATGGAAAGCATCAGAAAAATATCCCGGTAAATGAGATACATCAAATCGATCAGTACGTCCGGGCAGTGCGTGCGGCGCAAAACGCCAATCAAATCCGGCGTGGGCGTTGTCAGGCTCAGCATATACAAGCAGCCGATCGCCCCGAATGCCCGCGTCGTCACAATCACGGCGCGATTCCGCGCCTCTTCGGTGACACAAAGCCAAGTGCCAAAAAAGGGAACGCGGATAATCCCCACGCCTTGCGCGCTGATTTCAAACAGCATCGCCAGCCCGCTCAGCGCTAGAAAAGACGCCGGAAGCGCCAGCAGCCGCAGATAATCGCGCGGGTTCAGGCCGCCAACGCATACGATGAGCAGGAACATGAGCACGGTCAAAAAAACCCCTGTCGCCGGGCTGCGCGCCGACGCGCAAACCGCTGTCAGCGCAATGGCCGTCCAGAACTTGAGATCGGCGCTGACCCGGTTTAAACGCGAGACCTGCGCCAGGACGTCTATGGTCAGAAACCGTGTGTTCCGATGCCTGCCCAGCGTTATGAGAACCGCAGCGCCCAGGCAGAGCGCTGCGAGGAGCAGCCATGGAACCCGCCCGTACAGCATGATGCCGATAAAAAGCGCGATGAGAATCCCACTCATCCGTTTACACGCTTCTGACGGATTGAGGCGATTTTTGCCGCGTTGTTTCCGATGTCTGCGCGCGCGCGTCCGCCCCATATTTTTTTCGAGCTATCAGATAGCCGAAGCCATACGCAATGATGCCGACGCCGATACCCGTCTGCACGCAGAAAAACAGCGACTCCATTTCGCCGGGAAGCTCTCCGCCCAGTATCGTTTCCATCACCGGCGTGAACCAGGGTTCATACGCGGAACCCGTAACTTCTTCCACCATTTGGCTGCCCGCGTCGTCGCTGCCGGTGAACTCCGCGCCTCTCAGCCAAAACAGCGGCGCAAGCGAGATAACTACAACAGCCGCGATGAGAACAGCTACGATGATCGTATTTTTTTTCATGCCTTGATTTCTCCCTCCCATCGCAATTCCCGCAATTCTGGTTCTGCAAAACTTTCCATGCCCATGATGATCAAAACAGTCAGCAGACCCTCGACAATCGCGAGCGGAATTTGTGTGGGCGCGAATACGCCCAGAAATTTAGCGATGCTGGCTGTCACGCCGGACTCGCCGGGAAACGCGGTGGCCAACTGAAGGCTGGTGACGCAATATGTAAGCAAATCGCCTATCGCCGCGGCGATAAATACATTGACTTTGCGGTTGATCTTCAAACTTTTTCCCAGCTTGTACAGAAACCATGCGAAGAGAGGCCCCGCGATGGCCATACTGAATGTGTTCGCGCCCAGCGTGGTCAATCCGCCGTGGGCCAGCAGAATCGCCTGAAAGATCAGCACAATGAGGCCGAGGACGCATGTGATCGCAGGGCCAAACAAAATAGCGGCCAGCCCTGTTCCCGTCATATGGCTGCAGCTGCCAGTGACAGAAGGAATTTTTAATGAAGAGATCACGAAAATAAACGCGCCGGACATGGCCAGCAGGATCAAAAGACGCCTCTGGCTCTGCAAAACATGCCGGACGCGGACGACCCCGACGGCCAGAAACGGCAGGGCGGCGGCGTCCCAAATGACGCACTGCGCGAGGGGCAGATACCCTTCCATGATGTGCATCGCGCTGACATTGTAGGGAAAGGCAAACACGAAGGCCAATACGCACGCCAGCGTCAGTGCGATCCGTTCGCTTTTTACGTGGTTCATACAACAACGCTCCTTTGCTTGTTGATAGGAAAAACAAAAATACTCCCCTTCCGCCCATAAGCCGCGCGAAAAGGGAGTATATGTCATTCAAGCATATAAACCGTGATTCTGTATCCGCGCAGAAGGAAAGGACGCAAGGTTAAGGCAGGTCTTCTGACTCATGCTTCTACGTGGTTTTCGTCTTCCCGGCCTTTGGCCAGTGACATATTGAAAACCACTCCACATTTACAGCAGCGGGACTGTGCGGGAGTTGCACCCGGCTTCCCTAAACCTTAACAAAATTATCCTATCACAGCGGATGAGGGATGTCAAGAACGTCTTTCTGCTCGTCATTGCGAGAGTAAAAATTTGAGCGGCGGGAAGTTCTCCGCCGTTCAATTAAGCAATGCGTTATTAGTTTTTGCCAAGTTGTGCGCGTAACTCCGCGATGAGCGCGTCCTTGTCGGCGAGTGCCGCCGCTTGCTCCGCTAGGGTTGCGTCCTTATCGGCAAAAACGGTTTGCCATTTTGCGCGCTCATCGTCACGCGCTTTTTTCAATGCCTGCCCCTCGTCAAGACGGTTCATCACACGTTTGCGTTCAAGGTCAATGTAATCAGGGCTACTCACTATCTCACGGTAAGCGTTCACCATTTGCGTCATTTCGTCCACCCCCAATCTTTGTCATTTACCTGCATTTCGACATCGACATACTCCCCGTTGACTTTCAGATGAATGTCAAGGCGGCAAAATTTTTTGCCGATTGTTTCCGGCGTAATCTCGCTGTTTAGAATGACGAACTCCTGAAGCAAATACTTATTTTGAGCTATTTAGCTCTATCAAATCGTTCACAGATATACCTGGGTGGCGGTATCTTCTCCTATTTTGCGTTTTATTCTTATAGTTGATAGCTTGCGTCGGGCAGTTCTGAATACAGGCGACGCACTGCTCACAGTGATGATTAAATGTAGGTTTTCCCACATTGTCCAATGTGATATTCTCAACGGGACAAATTTTTTCACAAATGCCACAACTTATACAGGCATCGGACACATTAAAATTTTTATCCTGTTTCGGCACAAACGGCATAATTAAATCATAAGCAAGTTGCTGAATAGGTTCAGTCATCGTATCTTTCTTATTAGACGATTTACCAGTAACCATTTTTATGACCTGCTTCAAATCATGATCTGCCTGCTTTACTTCCTTTTTAACGTCCTCTTTCATATTAGCGCCAACTATATAATTGGAAACTATGCCGATTCTATCAGTATATTCCAGCATAATGCCTTTGAGTTTAAGCATTTTTCTAATCTGCATAACAGTATTTCCAGTGGTTGAGGTCGTGCCAGCAGTTGCAATCGTGAAATAATAGGAATTTTTATTCTCACTAAGGTTCAGTTGCTTTATAAAGCTTTTCACGCATGTGGGAACTCCGCGCCAATATGTCGGGGCAACAAATCCAATCCTGTCATATCCAACTTCAAGCGAGTATCCACCTTTTTTACCCATTGAAACAATTTCGCAGTCTCCAATTTTTTCAGCGACTTCCTTCGCGACCCATAGACAATTTCCCGTCCCCGAAAAAACAAATATAATATTTTTACTCATTTTACGCTCTTCTTTCATAATTATTAGTATGCACACATGTATTTTGAATCGCTCAAGGCCCTCTGACGGAAGAGGCAAAAGGCATTGGCGTAGTGTTAATTTGATGGTTTTTATGCTTTTCCATGGCTTTAAGTTATTTCGCTTCTTCATTATTTTGAGTGAGCCGTTTTACTCACGCAGTGAGGGCTTCTACAGCCTTATCATATAAATCGCTTCCTTCAGTTTTGGCAGCCTTCTCCCAATAAGCGGCGACTGCGGTGCATGACACTTCGCCCTGTGAATTGGTGTAGTTCCAGCGAAATAATAAACCGTCCTTGAAATACAGCCTATGCTGGACTACCCCTTCAAAATAAGCGAAAATCAGGCTTCCATTCATAATTTGTATGTACGTAAATATGGTATTAAATCCCTGCCGGTAGTTTCCATCATACGCACCTGACCCTGATAGGCGTAAGATTTTGTATTAACAGATAAATCATACGTACTGGAGAGTTAAAAGTTCTCAATCCTCCCTTTGTATCACAGATAAAGGATAACGCATTTTTGGTCATAGGGCTATACTTTTTGTCAAACTTAATAAAATTTTCTGTTTTACAAATATTACTTGGCTCTTATTGCGTTTCAGGCGGCTGACTAAAAAACGGCTTAAATAAGCCATTCTAAATAAGTGAGCAAATGCCTGAAATGGCTTGTTTCCGGCGTTTATGGCAATATAGCATTCTAAAACACAATAAGAGCCTAATCCTATCGTAAAAAACCCCACTGCTCTTCTCCCCGAAAATCAGTTTAAAAATCAGTCCCAAAAACTCCCTTCTGTGTTATAATCACCGCGTATTACATAATCAAGGAGGAGAAAACTGTGCAGGAAGAACAAGCGCCCCAAAAACCTGAAAAAAATATCCCCCCCAAAAAATCGTCCTTATGGAAACCCATCTGCTTCTTTCTATTTTTTCTCGCGCTGGTGGGAACCGCCTTTGCCATTGTAAAATACCGCCCCGATCTCCTGCCGCAATTTGCCCGCGATGACGGCGCGCAGGCTTCCGGGGAAAACGGGGCGGGTTCCGGCGGAGCGGAATCCAGCGCTGTTGAAACCCCAGAGCCGCTTTATCGTCCGGTATCCATGCCGGTCGCGCCCTCCGCGCTCGGCGAGCTGGAAATTTCGCCCGCCAAATTTTCCGAACAGGGCGTTGCATTGGATTCTCATTTTTTGATTCATTCGAAAGAAACTCTGTCCAAATCAGAACTGATCGAAACGCTTTCCGTCAAAAGCGGTGAGGCTTTTCAGATTGACGAGGCTGGCTCCAACGAGTTTGATCTGTCCTTCGCCCAGCCGCTCGCCCCCGATCAGGTGTACCGGTTCCTGTATTCACCGCTGGGCAGACAGCCGCTCTCTTTTGCTTTTCAAACCATCTCCGGATTTCGGATTGTCTCCAGCACGCCGGACAGCCGTCCGGACAATCGTCCGGACAATAAAGCGTACAATGTGCCCATTGACAGCGGAATCGAGATCACTTTCAGCGAAGCGCCCGCCAATATCGCCGCGGATAATTTTTCAGCCTTTTTTGAAATAGAGCCGCGTACCGCCGGGAAGTTTGAGCAAGTGGGCAACACGGTTATTTTTCAGCCGGAAGGGCTGCAATATGACGCCGAGTATACCGTGACGGTCCGGGGCGGGATCGCGAATGTGGCGGGCCAAACCATGGGTAAGGATTATCAATTTTCCTTTCATACCCAGTGGCGGGATGAATCGGCTGTCTGCACGGTTTGGGGCGACGTATACGAATCTTTTTTGCCGGACGAAGAAATTTCCGTACGGCTGTTCGCCGGGGAGGACGTCCAGAACAATGACTTTGACGTAATTTTATATGATTTAAAATCGCCGGATGAATTCATCCGCTATTATGAAGAAAATCAAAATAACGCTCCCGCGCCGGAGACGGGCCTCCTGCTAAAAACCCTGCGGACGCAGCTCTATATCGTAGACAACGGCGGCCCGGATCAAAACCAGTATTTTCTCATGCTGCATGAAACACTGCCGGAAGGGTATTATCTGCTCCATATCCGAACAGTGCACGACGGGCAAAACGTCATGATCAATAAACTGATTCAAGTTTCGCGGCTGTCTGTCTATTCAGTGGCTTTGAACGGGGAAGCTTGCTTTTGGGTCAACGACGCTTCCAGTGGCAAACCGGCGGCTGGCGCGCATATTGAAATGGGTGCGACCGGTGCGACCGGTGCGACCGGCGCGGCCAGTGTGGCCGGCGTGACCGACGCGGAAGGAAAACTCATCTTGACTATGCAAGCGGACGCCGCTTCTGTCACAAAAATTGACTTCGCTCCGGCTCCGGTATTTGTCTACCTGAATCAAACGTTTGACGCGCGTCCCCTGCCTATACAGGAAAAATTCCTGCATTATATGTACACCGATCGGGAAGAGTATCAGCCGGACGACACGATAGACGTGTTTGGCGTGATTCAGCCGCGTTCCGGCGCATTCCAAATCGGCGCGGACGACACGATCACGCTGAGCCTGGGCGAGATCGTCCGGCTGCCTGTTGAATTGGACGGCTATGGCTGCTTTCATCACAGAATCAACATAAGCGATATGCGCGGATCAGTTTCGCTTTCCGCCGAAGTCAACGGCGAATCCCTCATGAGCGTTGGCGTCCGTTTTTCGGAGTACCCCAAAGACAAATATTTTATCACAGCGCGGACGGATCGCTTTGTTTATTTGACCGGTGAAGACGCGCAAGCCAGTCTGCAAGTCTCTACGTTTGACAACGCTCCCGTGGAAGGCGTGAAGCTGGATTACGAAAATGAACCGCTGTTGACGGACGCCAACGGGAACGCCGCGAAAACCATTTCCATTCCCGATTTTGAAGTGAATCCAGATTATCCGGATGATTATCCGGATTGGAGGCCGCGGCCATTTGACCTGACTTTTTCCGCGATTTTTAACAACGCGCAAAGCGCTTCCGCGCACGTGATTGTCCTGCCCAGCGACGTTATGGTGGAAAACACAATTCTGTCGGAAAATTCCATTGAATTTGTCTCCAGCCAGATAGACAGGGAAGCCATCGAACAAGCGCAAAAGGCCGGACAGCCTTATGATTTGACGCCGGATCTGTACCGGGGCGCGTCCATAAATATGGATTTTACGTTTGAAATCCGCCAGAGGATTTTTACCCGCGTGAAAACGGGGGAGAGTTATGATTACATCCAAAAGAGAAACGCAGACGAATACCGCTATGATCAGGAGGAAAAAACGTACAGCACACAGACCGTGCATACGATAGACGGCAAGGCTGCGCTGAATGACTTGCCGGTGAGCGCCGATCCGTTGATTTCGTATTACGGCGTTCTCACTTTTCAGGACACGAGAGGAAAAACGCTTTCGGAAGAGATATTTTTTGGCGGAAGTTTTACGCCGCCATACGCAAACGCCAGCCGGAACTATTATTTTGAAATGCGGCGCAAAGGCCAGGACGAACAGGAACCTGCCGGGGTGAACCGCCTGCAAATGAATGAAACCGCGGATCTGTGGCTGAATTATTACAGCGCGGTGCGTACCGGGGATATTTCCACCGGTAAAATCATCGCCATTGTCACCCACGACAAAATTTTAAACGCCTCGGTGGGCAGCCCGCGCGGCCTGCCCTTTACCTTCACAGAAGACTGCGTTGACAACGTGTATATCTTCGGCGCGTATTTTGACGGCAAACGCGCCTTTCCCGTACAATATCCCATGCTGGCGGTCTATGACCAGGAAGAGCGGACGCTGGCGGTTGAAGTCACGCCGGACAAAGACGCCTATCAACCCGGCGGATCGGTTCAGCTCACGATCAAAACCGCCGATCGAGATGGCCGTCCGAAACAATCTTTGGTCAGCATCAGCGTGGTGGACGAGGCCGCGTTCAGCCTTTCAGAGCATTCGGCCGGCGACTTCGCGGCTCAGTGGTATGGCAGCGTTCTTTATACCAATCCAGAGTATTATGTTTATTCTTCTTACGCCCGGCAGGAATTTTCGTCTTCGGGCTCTTTCGCGGAAAGGGGCAGCGGCGGCGGCGAAACCCTCTTCCGAAAAGATTTCCGCGACAACCCCGCTTTCGAGACGGTGGAAACAGACGCCAGCGGAACGGCGGTTGTTTCGTTTAAGCTGTCGGACTCGATTACTTCCTGGCGCGTCACCACACACGCCGTCACGGCGGATCAGTACGCCGGAAACACGCGCAATAATTTGCTCGCGTCATTGCCGTTTTCCATTGATTTGATCCTGGCCGATACGTTCGTGATGGGCGACGAGGTGTCCCTTTGGGCCGCGCCGCAAGGCGAAGCGTATCGTTTCGGCCAAACCGAAATTGCGTATGCGCTGACGATCCTGGGCGAAGAGGAGGAAGAGATTTTCGCTGACCGCGCGTCCAGCCCCTATGCCGTGGCTTTTAACGCGGGTAAACTGCCGGAAGGAACCTACAAGGTTCAAGTCGAGGCGGCAAGCGCCGGAGCGGATGTCCCGACGCTGCAAGACGCCATGGAGACCAGCATTGCCGTGGCGGGCAGCGGCGTACGCTTGAACATAACCGACCGGGAAACCCTCACGCCGGATCATCTCCGCCTCAACACATTGGGCGTCCTCAACTCTCCGGTGCAGGTAATTTTGTCTAATGCTGATCTGTCGTTTTTTTCGGATATTCTGGAGAGCTGCATGATTACCGATTCCCGCCGGACGGATTATTTAGCGGCGGCGGCCTTCGGCGCAGATTATCTGAACGGGCTCAGCGCGTTGGGGAATCCAAACAGTCTGACGCGTTTGAAAAGCGAACTGCCATGGGGCGTTTACGGCGTACCGGAAACGCTTTACGGCGGTTCTGATCCGGTGTACGCCGCGCGATTCGCGGCTTGTTTTCCGGAGTTGATCCGATCGGATCTGCTGTACGCCGCCGCGCGGAACGCTCTTAACAGGCCGGACGCTTTAGACGAGCCGGACGATCGTCCGGGCGTGTCCTCCGAATCGGAAGAGGCGGCTTTGGACGAGGACGCGTTTGAAATGAACCGCGCCGCCGGATATCTCATGCTGGCGGCGGACGATCGCCCGTACGAGGCAAACGTGCTGCTGGAAATGCAGCGGCAGGTTGATTTAATACGAAACGCTCCCGATCAGGAAAAATTTACGGCGCGTTATGAAAGCCAGGCGCGCGTGCTGTTATACGCGGCGGCTCTATGCGTGATCGGAGACGACGGCGCGGCGGATCAATTAACGCGCGCCTATCCGCTCTCTGCTGATCGCCAATGGGACGAAACAGATCCGAAAGAAAACCGCCGCCGCCGTGAATTGCTGGAAGCGCTGCAGCTTTTCACGCGAACCACCCTCAATCCCGAAGCCGCTTACACATTTTTGCGCGAAAAAGAGGACAACAAATACGTCAGCGACGTATGCGAAAAGATCCATTTCATCCGGAGCGTGACGCCCGCGGAAGGGCTTTTATCCGAAGTTTCCTATGTGTTAAACGGCGAGGAAAAAATAACGCCGCTGAGAAATTTTGACAGGCCGCTTCTGACGCTTACCAAAGAACAGTTTTCCAACTTAACACTCAGGCCAGTCAGCGGCAGAACCGCAGCGGAAATCCATTACACAGGAAGGGCAACCGAATTGGATCCCAGACAAAGCAAAATCGGCCTGGTCAAAAACATCCAGCCTGCGCCCGAAGGCGGCGATAAAATTTACGCCATTTCTTTTGAGGCGGAGATGCCGTCCGAAGCCCTGAAAGGGTTTTACACCATACGCGACCGGATTCCAAGCAACATGCGCTTTACGGAATCTCTTGCCGCGCCCGGCGGCCAGCCACAGGATATTTCCCTTGTTCTGGCGGAAAAACAAATCGTGGACATCACGTTTTATTATGACGGCGAGGCTCCGAACCGCTTCGAGTATTGGGCCGTCCAGGTCAGTGACGCGGAGGCGGTCACTGAAAAAGCCTATATCAGCCAAAATTTCCGGCGGGATCAAATTTGGGGCGCGTCGCAATGAGCTGGCTGAAACACGGGAAACGCCTGAATTGGAAGCGGATGAATTGGAACAGAGCGATTTGCTGCGCCGCCGTATTGTTTTCCATTCATATAGACA
>JAITPB010000014.1 GCA_031289625.1 Clostridiales bacterium
GCATACGCGCTAGACTAAGGATCTAGTGGTCCCAGACCTTGGGGGTTCGAGTCCCCCTAACTGCATTTGCGCGAATGGCTCAGTGGTAGAGCATCGCCTTGCCAAGGCGAGGGCCGCGGGTTCGAATCCCGTTTCGCGCTTATTCTTTTATAATAAGCAGGGTTGACGCCCTGCTTTTCTCATGCTCAGGGGTGTCTCTTTTTCATGAAAGTTTTATTGACAACGATGAACGCGAAATTCATTCATTCCTGCTTGGCGCTTTACGCGTTGAAAGCGTTCTGCCCCATGTTTGAAAGCCACATATCCATCCGCGAGTTTACCGTAAACCAGGAGCGGGACTTTATTTTACGCGAAATTGTCCAGGAAAATCCAGCGCTGATCGGTTTCTCCTGCTACATATGGAACATTACCCAAACCATCGCGCTGGTGAAAACGCTGAAAAATGTCCTGCCAGACGTCATTGTTGTTTTCGGCGGGCCGGAGGTCAGTTTTCAGCCGGAAGAAATTTTCAGCGCCTGCCCCCTGGATGTGATTGTCCAAGGCGAAGGCGAGCAGACGTTCCTGGAACTGCTGCTCCATTATGTGGATGGGCATGGAAGCCTGGATCAAATTTGGGGCGCGGCGTACCGAAGCAATGCCGCCGATATTGCCGGTGGCATTGTTGTGAACAATGTGCGCGAAGTCATGGAACCAAGCCGGATCCATTTTCCCTACCAAAATGGCCTGGAAGCCTTTGAAAACCGGTTGATCTATTATGAAACCGCGCGCGGCTGCCCCTTTCATTGTCAATACTGTTTGTCAGGCGATCGCGGGGGCGTTCGCCTTTTACCGTTGGAGCGCGCTTATACGGAACTGGCGCTTTTTTTGGAATGGCGCGCGCGGCAGGTGAAGTTCGTGGATCGGACGTTTAATTGCGTTAAAAAACACGCGATGGGAATTTGGCAGTATCTCATTGAGCATGACAATGGAATCTCTCGGTTTCATTTTGAGATCGCGGGCGATTTATTGGATGACGAAGAATTTGAACTGCTCGCACACGCCAGGCCGGGCTTTTTTCAATTTGAAATCGGTGTGCAGTCCACCAACCCGCTGATCATTCAGCGCGTACAGCGCGCCACGAATCTGGACAATTTATTTGAAAACATCACGACGCTGCGAAAGATGGGAAACATACACTTGCATCTCGATTTAATCGCCGGACTGCCCGGCGAGGATTACGCTTCCTGCAAAACTTCTTTTAACGATGTTTATCGTTTGGGCGCGGATCAAATACAGCTGGGTTTTTTAAAACTGCTGAAAGGCGCCGGGTTGCGCGATCGTGCGGAACAATATGGACTCGTCTATGACGCGGCGCCGCCCTATGAAGTCTTGCTGACGCGCCAGATTTCTTTTGAAGAATTGAGCCGTTTGAAAATGATCGAGGAAATGACGGCTGTTTTTTATAATTCAAGCCTGTTTGTTTATACTCTCCGTTATTTGACGGAACAGTTTTCCACCCCGTTTGATTTTTATGAAGCATTATCCGCATATTGGGTGCGAAACGGGTATCACCGGTTTTCTCACAGCAAGTTCGCGCTGTTTGAAATCCTGGCGGCGTTTGACAATCAAAAAGAAATTGTCCTGAATCTGCTCAAATTTGATTTATTCCTGCATGAGCGGGAAAAAAGTCCGCCGGAATGGCTGGTTCCACACATGAATCCAGAAAAGAAACAGCGGCTCAAAGCGATCTTGTATGCGCGCTACCCAGACAAAGCGGGAAAAGATCTCGCTTCCTCCTATCACATTGAGGAATTTTCTTTTGACATATCCGCCTGGATCTGCGGCGGAAAAATGCAAAAGCGCGGGATTACCTTGATCTTTGATTATGAAAACGGCGGCTTTACGGAATGCGCGTAAGCCGCCTTGCCACAAAAAGCCCCCAAACGGCGTCTTGCCGCTTCGGGGCTTTTTTATTTTTTTTATTTTTTATCTTTTATCAGGATCATTTTTTCGCCGTGCCCAGGTACGCCGCTTTCACATGCGGATTTTCCAGCAGTTCCGCACCGCTGCCGAAAAGGGTGATTTTCCCTGTTTCCATCACATAGCCTATATCCGCGGTTTTCAAAGCCATATTGGCGTTCTGCTCAATCAGCAAAATGGTCACGCCGTTTTTATTGATCTCCTGTATGATCTCAAATATATTTTTGACCACCAGCGGCGCGAGCCCCAGCGATGGTTCGTCCATCATCAAAAGTTTTGGCCGGGACATCAGCGCCCGGGAGACGGCCAGCATCTGCTGTTCACCGCCAGAGAGCGTGCCGGCCATCTGCCAGCTACGCTTTTCCAAAATTGGAAATAATTCAAACACCCATTTCCTGTCCCGCTGAATTTCTTCTTCGTCCTTACGCAGATACGCGCCGATGCGTATGTTCTCCATCACGGTCAAGTTCGCGAAAACGCGGCGCCCTTCCGGCACGAGCGAAATCCCTTTCGCGACCACTTTCTGCGTATCCATCCCAAAAATATTTTTGCCTTCATATTGAATCACGCCGCTTGCGGGTTTCGTCAGCCCGGCGATTGCGCGCAGCGCCGTGCTTTTGCCCGCGCCGTTCGCGCCGATCAGCGTGACGATTTTCTTTTCCGGCGCTTCAAAACTGACGCTATTCAGCGCGGTGATCCCGCCATATGTTACTGTCAGGTTCTCAATTTTCAGCATCAGTCGTCACTCCCCAGATACGCCTCAATGACCTTCGGATTTTCCTGAATCTCCGTTGGCGCGCCTTCCGCGATGTTCAGGCCAAATTCCATCACATAGATATGTTTGGAAATGTCCATCACCAAGTCCATATGATGCTCGATCAGCAGGATGGTCAAATTGAACTCGCCGCGAAGGCGCTCGATGAATGAAGAGAGTTCCTGCGTCTCCTGTGGATTCATGCCCGCGGCCGGTTCGTCCAGCAGCAGCAATTTTGGCTGCGTGGCGAGCGCGCGCGCGATTTCCAGCCGCCGCTGCCGGCCATAGGGGAGCGATGAGGAAACGGCGTCCTTCTGATCGGAAAGCTCCAATTTTTCCAATAATTCTTCTGTCTCCTCTTGGAAGCGCTGTTCCTCCGCCGGGTAGGGCGACAGCCAAGACGGCAGTCCTGAAATGCGGAACATGGACTGAAGCCAATTGGATTTTAGATGCAGGTGTTTCGCGATGATCACGTTTTCAAACACCGTTAAATCCTTAAACAGCCGGATGTTTTGAAAGGTACGCGCGATACCCGCTTTTGTGATCTGGCTGGGGTTTTTGGCGGTGATGTCTTTGTCTCCGAAAAAGATTTTCCCCTTCGTTGGCGCATATGTACCGGTAATCATATTGAATACGGTGGTCTTGCCCGCGCCATTCGGCCCGATGATTGAAATAATCTCGCCCTCCGGCACGCGCAAGTTGAACGCGTCCACGGCTGTGACGCCGCCAAACTGCATCGTCAGATCTTCCGTCCGCAGAATCATGAGGCGTTCTCCTTCTTTCGCGGAAACAACCGGCGCACCATGTCAAAGCTGAATTCGCGCTGGCCCATGATCCCTTTTTGAAAAAACAAGACCAGAACCATCAATAGAATGGAAAAGACAACCATGCGCAGCCCCGGCTGGAAAAACGGAATGACGACCCCGAAGAGACGCAGCGGCGAGTCAAAGAAACGCAGCCATTCCATGCCGAAAGTGATGATGAATGAAGCGATCACCGTGCCGGTAATGCTGCCCAGCCCGCCCAGCACAATAATCAAGACAAAGTTATACGTCAGCGTAAACATAAAATTTTTCGGGTCTACCGTGCCCAGCAGCGCGCCATACAGCCCGCCGCCAATGCCCGCGAAAAATGCGCTGATCACAAAAGACAGCAGTTTATGCTTTAAGAGGCCGATCCCCATGGCCTCCGCCACAATTTCATCCTCACGGATGGCCTTGAAGGCCCGGCCATACGAAGACGTCAAAAGCAGATGCAGCAAAATAATCGTAAGGATCATCGCGAGATAAATCAAAAACATGTTGGACAGGGGCGGCACATTTTTAATGCCCAGCGCGCCATTGGTTATGCTCTGCATGTTGGTGAAAAGAATACGGATGATTTCGGAAAACCCCAGCGTCGCGATGGCCAGATAATCTCCGCGCAGACGCAGAACCGGGAAGCCGATCACCAGCGCGAACAGCGCGGCGAACAGCCCTCCCAGCAGCAGCGCCGCGATCAGCGGCAGTTCGATACGGGCCAGAAAGGGGTTCATGGGCACCAGATAAAAGCTGGATGGCCGCAGCTCTATCGGCACTGTGAAGATCGCCACTGAATACGCGCCGACGGCCATAAACCCCGCCTGGCCCAGCGAAAACATGCCCGTGAACCCATTGACAAGATTCAATGACAGGGAAATGATCGTATAGATGGCGCAGAGATTGAGAATCCGTTTGAGATAGCTGTCCAGCACACCGTTGAGGACAAACGCGGCGGCCAGGGTAAGCGCGATAGCGGCCAGCGTCATGAATATTTTAGGATTGATTTTTTTCATCATTTACACCTTCTCTGTCACTCGCGTACCCAGTATACCTGCGGGTTTGACAAGCAGAATCACAATCAGAACCACAAAGGCGAACGCGTCACGATAACCGGATATGCTGGGAAACAGCGCGACAATCATCACCTCGCCCAAGCCCAGGATAAACCCGCCGACGACCGCGCCTTTGATATCGCTGATGCCGCCGACGACCGCCGCGACAAAACATTTCAGCCCCGGCATGACCCCCATCATCGGGGTAATGCCGGGGTACTTCGCGCCCCACATAAAGCCGCCCACCGCCGCCAGCGCAGAGCCGATGATAAATGTCAGGGCAATAATCTGGTTGATATTCACGCCCATGATCTTAGCGGTTTCATAATCTTTTGCCACCGCGCGCATGGCGATGCCGGTTTTTGTGCGATGGATAAAATTCAGCAGAATCGCCAGGGCAATGGCTGTGATCAAGGGAATGACCAGAGAAACGACTTGGAAATTTACGGAACGGATGGAAATGACCCGCGTCAGCGAAGGAATGTCTGGAAACGCTTTCGGTCGGCCGCCAAACAGATAAGTCGCCGCGTTTTCCAGCAAAAAGGAAGTGCCGATTGCGGAGATCAACACGGAATTTTTCGGCGCGTTGCGCAGCGGGCGGTACGCAAACCGTTCAACGAGGATGCCTACAAGCGGCGTCAGCACGGCCACGCAGACAAGCGCAAGCACCCATGGCATACGGAAGGTAGAAAGGGCAAAGAAAGCAAAATAAAGGGAAATCATGAAAATATCGCCATGAGCGAAATTGATCATGCTTAAAATGGTATACACCATTGTGTAACCGATGGCGATGAGGGCAAATAGGCTGCCCAAAGAAATGCCGTTGACCAGATGCTGCAAAAAAATCGCCACGGGCATTTGCCCAAGCATCATGGCGTAAAGAGCGATCAAAGCCATGACCAGTATGATAACAAAGATCGCGGCGGACAGATTATTGCTGAAAATTTTTTTTATACTTGGCATGAACACCCCACCAGATCAAGATTACGCACACGAAAATTTCCCCCGGCGTCAGCCGCCGGGGGAAACGCAAAATCAGCGGATTTACTGTGCTGAGACGACATCCAGATATTTAAACGCGCCATTCTCGACAACTTTGATAACAGCGTCTTTTACCGCGTCGCCATTGGCGTCCAGCGTGGTAGAACCGGTCACGCCCAGAAAATTGGACGTTTGCGCGAGCGCGTCGCGGATCGCTTCTTTATCTGTGGAATTGGCCCGCGTGATGGCGTCCAGAAGAAGTATGTACGCGTCATAGCCAAGGGCAGTCGCCGCGGCGGCTTCCTGACCGGGATGTCTTTTTTCATATTCTTCAAAAAATTTAGCCGCTTCCTCGGTCGTAGCCATGTTTTTATCAAAGAAGGCCGAGAAAGTCACGCCTTCCACCTCTGCGCCGCCCACCGAAAGAAAGTCTGGCGTTTCCCATGTATCGCCGCCCAAAAACGGCGTCTCTATACCCAGCAGACGCGCCTGCTTGACAGCCAGAGCGCTTTCCGTAAAGTTGCCGGGCGCAAAAATAACATCTGGATTTTTGGACTTGATGTTGGTCAGCGCGGCGCTGAAATCCTTGTCGCCCGTCTGATAATTTTCAATATCCACAATGGCGTTGGGGTCGCCGGTGATTTTAATAAAGTCTTCTTTGAAAAAATTGGCCAGGCCGACAGAATAATCGTTGGAAACTTCCTGCAGGATGGCAGCCGTCTTCGCGCCCAATTTCGTTGTGGCGTAGTTCGCCGCTACCGTTCCCTGAAACGGATCGATAAAGCAGACGCGAAAATAATAGTCATTGTTCAGCGTGACCTGCGGGTTTGTGCAGGTGGCGCCAAGCGCGGGAACCTTCGCGTCCTTGATAATATTGCCCGCTGGGATAGACAGTGCGGAACTATAGGAACCAATCAGCGCTGTGACTTTATCTTGTTCAATCAGACGCGCGACGGATGTAGCCGATTCCGCCTTGTCGGATTTGTTGTCGACAACCACCAGTTCCACTTTTTTGCCCAGCACTTCCGGATACAATTCGTTAGCCAGCCGGATACCTTCCACTTCGATTTCGCCGCCGCCGGCGTAGTCGCCTGTCAAAGGCTGAAACACACCGATTTTGATGACGTCGGAAGCGCTGGCATCGCCTCCGGATGATGACTGACAGCCGCTGAAAATGGAAATGCTCATCAGCGCGGACAGCAACATGGCCATGGTTCTCTTCATAAAAAATTCCTCCCAATTGCATATTTATAAATATTTCCCTTTTATTGTAGCATATGAGACGCCCGCCTGGCAAGAATAATCAACGGGAAATCAATATTGATGATTTGCTTATTTGAAGTTTACCATAATAAAATCCTCGGTGTTTCCGCCAATGGCAAACAACCCCGCCGCCAATACAGCATGGCGGACAGGGTTGTTTTGTACAGGCAGCGAGCAATCATGCCCCCAAGTTGATTTGATATTGCGCGGCGTCTCCGCTGACGCGAATTTTCAGCAGCGAGTTGTCCGCGTTCAGGCTGATATAGCGTATACCGTCTTTGCTGACGCCGCCGTTATTAGCCCCGCGCGCGGAAACCACCAAAACTTTTTTGCCTTTCTCTTTTTGCTGCACGAGCGCTTGATGAAACAGTTCAAACTCTTTGGGATTGGAAAAATCAAACGGGTTCCGATCCAGCGTTACAATCAAAACGGACGCGTTGACGCCGCTCAAATCTTGCGCGAGCCATGTCCACTGTTCCGGATTGGAAGCGGCCAACCCGCCTTTAGCCCCGCTCAAATGCAGGACAGCGGCGGATTCTCTGATGGTAAATTGATAGGGCTGATTCTCTTTCAAGGCCGCGCCTGTCCATTCCAAGTCAAACGCGCCGCCTTCCGGCGCCCCGTTTAAATCCGCCAGCCAGGGATCCACATAACGCTGCGCTTGCGGCAGTGCCGCTTCCTGTGTAAACGGATATACAGCAGCGGCTTCTTTGATATGGATGCCGCCGCCTCTTGCCGCCGTGAGGCTGAGAACCGCGGCGTACACTCTCGAAAGGCGTATGGGATAGTGAACGCCATCCGGAATCATCGCCGTAACCTGCCGCCAGCCGTCCCAATCCATTTCCGGCGCAAATTCAATGGTATGTTCCCGATTGTCCGCGTCCAAAATTTTCCCTCTCAGCATCCCGCCCGCGCTGTCACCGAGAACGGATAACCTCAGCGCTATGGGTTCGCCGGGTACGGCCGGAGGTTCCGCGAAGGTGAAATACGCCGCCTGCGTGGCGTCCGACATGCCAAACTGATAAGACGTCGCCCACGCCTGGTTTTCGCCGTCGTAAGAAACCGCGCCTTGAACGCTGTCTGGATAGCCGATAAACTGCGTTTCTATTTGACTCCCCAAACTAAACGCCGGTTCCACCCGCCCGCCGACATAGACAGGTACATAGGCGGAAACACCGTTTACCGTACAGGCCGCGTAGCCTGCGCCTTCTGCCATGGCTGTAAATTTTCCGTCCGCTATCGTACCCAATTCCGGCGGAACGACGGCGTATTGCCCCAGCGCCGTAACGTCCGCTTGCTCGCCGTCCCCGCCCGTGGCGGTAAAACGAATGTCAACGGCGCCGCCGGGCATGGCGCGGATGATTTCCAGCGAACTGGCTACTTCTTGTATGGCCAGCGCGTTGAGCGCCGCGTCGGCCACTAGGCCGTTGTAACGCGCTGTGATATGTATAGTCCCGGCCCGGCCCGGCGTATATGTACTGTCTTTCCACTGCCCGTCCGGGTCGTCGGTTTCCAAAGTCATCAGCCCGCCGCCGATGTCAATGCGGTGATAATAGGCGTCCAGCCCATAGACAGATACGTTGCAGGGGATTTTGGCAAACACGTTCCCTTCGGGCGTATCGATCACCAGCGTTTCCGCGGGGCCAACCGGCGCGTTATTAAAGACGCCGAGCGCGTTGATGACTTTGCGCTGATACCCGTCCGACAAAGTGTTGACCACCTGATAGCCGCTGTCCGGATTCTGAATCACGATGGCGGAAGAACCGCCGCCGTCTAGATGCATCGCTTC
Organism: Clostridiales bacterium; assembly: GCA_031289625.1. Classification (GTDB taxonomy): domain Bacteria; phylum Bacillota; class Clostridia; order Lachnospirales; family WQUN01; genus JAITPB01. Next base: position 8,599 of record JAITPB010000014.1, read on the forward strand.
ATAAGCGCCGCAGCGCTGCATAATCATGCCCATTTCTTCCGGGGTAGCGCCAATGGAATTAGAGCGCCCGTCTACTTGCACCAGCACCAATTGCGTCTTGTCTTGACTGA
>JAITPB010000088.1 GCA_031289625.1 Clostridiales bacterium
TTATGACTGTGTGCAAAACTACTATGATAATCAGTTCCCAGGCGGTCAAGACTTGGTATTTTCCGCGGACAACAACGGCGTCGGGCTGGCGATGGACACCGCGAAATTTGACGCGTTCACGCCAGCGGATTATGAAGCCATTTTCGCCAAACTAGTGGATAAATCCGTCTCTATCATCCGGGATGTGGACGATACGGGCGCGCAAATAACGCTTTCCAGCCTGTCGCTGACAACGGTTGCTATATCGGAAATAGAATAAACAAAAAATGATTCAAAAATAAAACCGCGCGGCTGCGCGCACGAACCGTGGGATAAAGCCCCACATCCACCTGTCCCTGGAGACGGCGGCTTTCGAGGGCGGGCTTTTATCCCGCGGTTTATTTTGCTGATATGGGGGATTCGTATGGACTATGTCATTGAAATGCTTGGCATTACCAAAAAATTTCCAGGTATCATCGCGAATGACAACATTTCCCTTCAATTAAGAAAAGGGGAAATACACGCGCTGCTGGGTGAAAACGGCGCTGGCAAATCCACACTGATGAGCGTCCTGTTCGGCATGTATCAGCCGGACAGCGGCGTCATCAAAAAGAACAGCAAAGAAGTATGCATAGACAGCCCCAGCGACGCCACCAGACTGGGAATTGGCATGGTCCATCAGCATTTTAAACTGGTGCATAATTTTACTGTTTTGGAAAATATTATGTTGGGCGTGGAAATCACGCGGAACGGTTTTTTAAAGATGGACGACGCTCGGAAACAGGTTTTGGAAATTTCTCAGCGGTATGGGCTGGACATTGAGCCGGACGCGCTCATTTCAGATATCACGGTCGGTATGCAGCAGCGGACTGAAATATTAAAGATGCTGTACCGCAAAAATGAAATTCTCATCTTTGACGAACCCACTGCTGTGCTGATCCCGCAGGAAATCAACGAACTGATGAACATTATGCAAGGTTTGGCCGCGGAAGGCAAATCCATTCTTTTTATCACGCATAAGTTAAACGAAATTAAAGCCGTGGCGAACCGCTGCACCGTGCTGCGCAAAGGCCGCTATATCGGTACGGTGGACGTGGCTTCCGTATCCAAAGAAGAACTCTCCGAAATGATGGTCGGCCGCAAAGTGAGCCTCACGGTGGATAAACCGGACAAAGCGCCCGGCGGCGTTATTTTCGAGGCGCGGGATCTGGTGGTCAAAAGCCGCCTCACCGGCAAAAATGTGGTCGATCACGTCAGCTTTCAGGTTCGGGAAGGCGAAATTGTTTGCATCGCCGGGATAGACGGCAACGGCCAGCGTGAACTGGTGTACGCGCTGACAGGGCTGGCGCCGCCCGACACGGGCGTGATGATGCTGGACGGCGCGGATATCACGCGCGAGTCCATTCGCGGCCGCGATAAACACGGCATGGCGCACATTCCGGAAGACCGGCATAAGCACGGCCTGGTGCTGGAATACAACCTCGCGTACAACTTGGCGCTGCAAACTTATTTCAAGCCCAGGTTTCAAAAGAGAAGGTTTTTACGGTTTGACGCCATTTATCAATATGCCGCCGCACTGATCGAACGGTTCGACATCCGCAGCGGCCAGGGCGCGCGCACCATTACCCGCAGCATGTCGGGCGGCAACCAGCAAAAAGCCATTCTCGCGCGGGAAATCGACCGCGATCCCAAGTTGCTGATCGCCGTCCAGCCCACCCGCGGCTTGGACGTCGGCGCCATTGAATATATCCATCAGCAGCTTGTGGAAGTCCGCGGCAGCAATAAAGCCGTTTTGCTGGTGTCGCTGGAACTGGATGAAGTCATGAATGTCAGTGACAGGATTTTGGTTATCTTTGAGGGGCGGCTCGTCGCGGAACTGAACCCCAAAGAAACGACGCAGCAGGATTTGGGCCTTTATATGGCCGGATCCAAAGGTAATTTGCCAGCGTTCTCAAAGGAGGAATCGTCCGCGTGAACGGCAGGCTGAAACAGATCTTGAACCTGAACAATTCCGCCAGCGCGATTTCCTCACTGACGGCCATTCTTGTGGGTCTGCTGGCCGGATTCATCGTACTGCTTCTCAGCAATCCCTCACAGGCGCTCGGCGGGTTTGGCGCGATCTTGACCGGCGGCGTCAGCGATCGCAAAAATATGGGCCAGATGTTGTATTTCGCCACGCCCATCATCATGACAGGGCTTTCCGTGAGTTTTGCCAGCCGCACGGGGCTGTTCAATATCGGCGCGTCCGGGCAATTTATCGCGGGCGCGTACTGCGCCGTGCTTGTGAGCGTCCGGGCGCCGTTTCTGCCCGGCCCTTCACGCTGGATGGCCGCGCTGCTCGCGGCTATGATCGCGGGCGCGCTTTGGGGGCTGATCCCCGGCGCTTTAAAAGCCTTTGGCAATGTGAACGAAGTCATTTCCTGCATCATGATGAATTATATTGGCATGTACCTGGTCAATTTTCTCATCACGCAAACGGTTTTTGATTCGCTCAAAAATCAATCCATGCGCGTTTCCGGCAACGGCAACCTGCCGAAAATGGGGTTGGATTTGCTCTTTCGGGAAGGGAACAATGTCTCCAGTGCGAACTTCGGCATTGTGATCGCCATTTTGATGGCCATTCTGCTCTGCATACTGCTGGAAAAAACGCAGTTTGGCTATGAGCTGAAAGCCTGCGGCTTTAACCAGGCCGCGGCCAAATACGCCGGTATCAACGAACGGCGCTCCATTATCTTATCCATGACCATTGCCGGCGCGATGGCCGGGCTGGGCGGTGCACTCCTCTATCTGGCGGGTTCCGGCAAAGGCATAGACGTGGTGGACGTGCTGGCGGCCGAAGGCTTTAACGGTATCCCCGTGGCGCTTTTGGCGCTGAACAGCCCTGTCGGCGTTATTTTTTCCGGCTTGTTTATCGCGTATCTGACGGTCGGCGGCTTTAACATGCAATTATACAGCTTCGCGCCGCAGGTGATCGATATTATTATCGCCATCATTATTTATTTCAGCGCCTTTGCGCTTCTGCTCAAAAATTTGCTGCGGCAAAGAGCCTTGACCGGCCAGGAAGGAGAAAAATCATGAGCGTTGTTTATTTTTTGGTACAGCAAACCATGTTTTTTTCCATCCCGCTTTTGATCGTGGCCTTAGGCGGCATGTTTTCGGAGCACAGCGGCGTCATCAATATCGCGCTGGAAGGCACGATGATTTTGGGCGCGTTTGCCGGCATACTTTTTATCAACGCGTTTCAAAGCGCGGCGCTCGGGCAATCGCCCGAACAATTGTCGGGACCATTGTTCGGACAATTGTCCGGACAGCTTCTGCTTTTCCTCGCCATTCCAGTCGCCGCCGCGGCAGGCGCGCTCATTTCATTGACGCACGCCTACGCCTCCATTCACATGAAAGCGGATCAGGTCATCAGCGGAACGGCGATCAATATGTTCGCGCCCGCGTTCGCCATTTATGTGGCCAGAATGCTCCGCACAGTTCAGCAGATTCCTTTTACCAACGAATTCCGCCTTGAGAGCGTGCCAGGCTTAGGCAGTATCCCGCTCATCGGGCCTTTATTCTTTCAGAACACATACATCACCACCTATATCGGTTTTTTGATTTTAATCGCCGCGCGGATTGTACTGTATAAAACGCGCTTCGGGCTGAGGCTGCGCGCCTGCGGTGAACATCCGCAGTCGGCGGATTCCGTCGGGATCAACGTCTATCGTATGCGTTACGCCGGCGTGATCCTGTCGGGAATGCTGGCGGGCATCGGAGGGCTGGTGTTCATCATCCCCACAAGCACCAATTTCAACGCTACGGTATCCGGCTATGGGTTCCTGGCTTTGGCAGTGCTGATTTTTGGGCAGTGGAAGCCGGGCCGGATTCTGGCCGCCGCGTTTTTCTTCGGGCTGCTCAAAGCGGTCGCCTCGTCCTATTCCGGCGTCCCTCTCCTCAAAGGCATCCCGATTCCCAGCAATATCTATAAAATGATGCCCTACATAGTGACTCTGATTGTGCTGGCCTTCACTTCAAAACATTCACAGGCCCCGAAAGCGGAAGGCATACCTTATGGCAAAGGCGGAAGAGAATAAAATGGAAAAATTATATCACATTGGTTTTGACGACGGACACGGCGCGCAATATGCGCTGCTGCCGGGCGATCCGGGGCGGGTGGAACGCATTGCCTCTTATCTTAACAACCCGCGCTTTTACCATCAAAGCAGGGAATACACCGCCTGGCTGGGCGAATGTCCGGACATTTGTCCGGGCATTCGTCCGGATGAGACCGTGCTGGTGATGTCCACGGGCATGGGCGGGCCGTCCGCCGCGATCGCCATAGAGGAACTGTTTCAAACAGGCGTCCGGACTTTTATCCGCATCGGCACCTGCGGCGGCATGGCCCTCCCCGTGACAGGCGGCGATATCGTCATAGCAAACGCCGCTATCCGCATGGAAGGCACGACGAGGGAATACGTACCGATTGAGTTCCCTGCCGTCGCGGATCTGGACGTGACGAACGCCCTCGTGGAGGCGGCAAAAGAATGCGGCGCCCGCTGGCACGCCGGCGTTGTACACTGCAAAGACTCTTTTTACGGACAGCATCAACCGGGCCGGATGCCAATCGGCCCAGAACTGACGCGCAAATGGGACGCGTGGATCAAAGCCGGATGCCTGGCTTCCGAAATGGAAAGCGCTGCACTGTATATTGCCGCGCAAGTTTTACGCGCGCGCGCGGGTTGTGTCCTGAGCGTCGTTTGGAACCAGGAACGCGCGAAACAGGGGCTGGATAACCCGCAGTCCCATGATCCCGGCGCGGCGATTGAAATCGCCGTGAAAGCGGTCGCAAAACTTATTGAACGGGATCGGAGCGAGGATTTATGACAGGATCAAAACGCTGTATTGTGATTGTGCTGGACAGCGTTGGCATTGGAGAACTGCCGGACGCGGCTGAATACGGAGACGCCGGCAGCAATACCCTTCTTAACATCAAAAAGGCGTGCCCCGATATGCGTTTGAAAAACTTGAACGCTTTGGGCCTTTCCAACATCAGCGGCGCGGCGGCGCTGGCAGAGGAACCCGTTCTTTTTCCCACGGGATCTTTTGGCAAACTGGCGGAACGTTCCAAAGGAAAAGACACGACGACAGGCCATTGGGAAATCGCGGGCGTCCTCATTGAAAAGGCGCTGCCGCTCTATCCGGACGGTTTTCCCCGCCATTTGCTTTCTCTGTTTGAAACAAAGATCGGTCGAAAGACATTGGGCAACGAAGCGGCCTCCGGCACGGAGATCATCGAGCGCCTGGGCGATGAACACGTCCGGACTGGCTCTCCCATTGTCTACACATCGGCGGACAGCGTGTTTCAAATCGCTATGCATGAGTCCGTGATTCCTGTGAAAGAACAGTATCGGATCTGTCAAACCGCACGGGAAATATTGACAGGCGATCACGCGGTGGCCCGTGTGATTGCCCGCCCGTTTGAAGGCGTTTCCGGCCAATACAAGCGAACGGCGAACCGCCGGGATTTTTCTCTGCCGCCTATCCAGACGACGATTCTGGACTGCATTCAGAAAGCGGGGCTTCCCGTGGCGGCCGTGGGAAAGATTGAAGATATTTTCGCGGGCCGCGGCGTTACCCAATCCATTCATATTAACGGCGATATGGATGGCGTCGATAAAACATTAGGCTATCTAGACACGGTAGGAGGCGGTTTGATTTTTACCAATTTGGTAGATTTTGACACGATGTACGGTCATCGGAACGACGCGCGGGGCTACGCGGACGCCCTGATCGCTTTTGACAGGAGAATCCCGGAAATTTTGGCGAGGCTGAGGCCGGAAGACGTTCTGTTTATCACGGCGGATCATGGCTGCGACCCCACCACGCCCAGCACGGATCATTCGCGGGAATACATCCCGCTGCTGGTTTACGGTCAGCCCGTAAAGCCTGGGGTAAATCTGCGCGTCCGGGAATCTTTCGCGGACATTGGCGCGACAGTGCTGGCGATTTTGGGCGTAGACGGCAAAATTCACGGCCAGAGTTTTTGGCGGGAGATTGCCGCCGCCGTTTGATTATTTTGGATTTGCATGGGATTTGCATTTTATCAACAAAGGAGAAAACGATTATGACTCCAACACCACATAACGCGGCGCAAAAAGGCGATATCGCGGAAACCGTGCTGATGTCGGGCGATCCGCTGCGCGCGAAACTGATCGCGGAGCGCTATCTGCAAGACGCCGTTCAATACAACGATATTCGTGGCATGTTTGGTTTTACCGGTTTGTACAAAGGCAAACGGGTCTCCGTACAGGGGCACGGTATGGGGATGCCGTCTTTGGGCATTTACGTGCATGAACTGTTTTATTTTTATGATGTCAAAAATATTATTCGCGTTGGCACAGCCGGATCTATTTCACCGGATTTAAAAGTCAAGGACATTGTCATCGCGCAGGGTGCTTGCACAGATTCCAACTACGCCTCGCAATTTGACCTGCCCGGCACATACGCGCCCATCGCCAGCTTTACGCTGCTGGAAACCGCCGCCGCACAGGCGCGGCAGCTGGGCCTCCGCTTTGCTGTGGGCAATGTTTTAGCCTCCGATCATTTTTACGGCGAGGAACCCAGCCTGATGAAAAAGTGGCGGGACATGAGCGTACTGGCTGTGGAAATGGAAAGCGCCGCCCTGTATATGATCGCGGCTCAGGCGGGCAAAAACGCGCTGTGTATCCTCACGATTTCCGATGAGATTTTCACGGGCGCGCAGGCAACGGTTTTGGAACGGCAGAACGCCTTTACCGGCATGATGGAGATAGCGCTGGAGACTGCGCTGCAGATATAACAGTGACATAAAGGGGTAGACATCATGGTTTATCTGCTGTGGAACCCGACAGCCGGCAAAGGCAGAGCGGCGCACGTAATGCCTCAGATCGAAAAAGCCCTGCGCGATCGCGGCTGCTGGTATCATATCGCTCCGACAGAATACCCTGGCCACGCGCAGATACTCGCACAAGAAGCGGTCCGGGAGGGTGCTGAAGCTCTTATCGTGGCCGGCGGGGACGGCACGCTGCAAGAAGCGTCGTCCGGCCTGATCGGCTCAAATACCCCTCTGGCCGGTATCCCCCTGGGCAATGGAAACGATTTCATCCGCCATTTGGCCGACTTGCGGCATTGCCGCTCGGAACAGGAGAGAATTGCGTTTTGCCTGGAGACGGTGTTTGCCCGGAAAACCCGCCGCCTGGACGTGATAAAAGTTTCCCATTTGAAGCATGGCGCCGCGCACTATGCGCTCAATATCGGTAATACAGGTTTGGATGCGGAAGCCGCGGATTACGCCACCCGGCTGAAAAAATATGTTAGCTCCGCTTCCTATGTCATCTCCATGATACGATGCGCTTTTACCCATCAACCGTTTAGAGCCGCTATCGAAATCGATGGCAAAAAACAAAACCACCTCTTAACGCTCGCCGCTGTCTGCAATGGGGATCGATATGGCGGCGGCTTTATAGTTTCTCCCTCCGCGCGGGTAGACGACGGCTATTTGAATGTCTGCCTGGTGAAACACATGACCAGGCTAAAAATCCTGGCCTTATTCCCGCTTATTTTGATGGGCGGGAAGTATAGCCGTTTGCGGGAAGTAGAGAATTCGCTCTGCCGAAAGATTCTGATTGACTACGAAGGCCCGCGGAAAATTTGCCTGGATGGTAATATTTTCACCTGGGAAGGGCCGCTGTGCTTTGAGGTTCTGCCCAAAGCGCTTTCTGTTTTGAGTTTGATTTGAGCCTAAGCCATACAACGGCCCGCGGAAAATACAGGAACAGGAGATGAGTGGAATTGAGACTGAAATTGAGACTGGAATTGAAAAAAAGTTTGCTTTTATCTGTTATTTTGATTTTTGCGTTGTGCCAGATTGTGTCCGCGGGCAGCCCGTCGGAGTATCCACCGGATATTCATCCGACGGATACTCCGACGGATAACGCCATGAGCATCAGCATTTCTCAAACCGAAACAATGGATTTCGGCACCGTCCGGCCAGAGACGCCCATCGCGGGAAAACAAGTGACCATTCATAATATGGGCATGGTCGCCGCGGACAACCTTCTCGTGCAAGTCAACGGCACTTTCTTTACCGCTTCCGCCCTTCCGGTCAGGCTGCCTGTGGGCGGCGCCGCGACGTTTACCATAACGCCGAAACAGGATCTGCCGCCGGGCGAATTTTCGGCTGCCGTCACGGTAAGCGCGGGCGCGGGCGCATTGAGTGCGCAATCCTTTTTGGTCAAGGTGAAAATCACGAATCAGGCGCATCAGGGCCTGATCGTCGATCAAACCGAGCTGCTGGATTTTGGCGCGGCGAAAGTCGGAAGCAATGTGGTGTATCATCTGGTCAGTGTGTGGAACGATACGGGCCGCGCCATCACTGATCTGAATGTAAATTTGAGCGGGGACAACGCTTTTACCGTTGGCAGCCCGCCGCAAACACTGGCGCGGGACGCGAGCGCGGATTTTGTCGTGAGCCCTAAGTCCGGCTTGGCTGCGGGCGTTTATTATGGCCGCGTCACAGTCAGCGGCGGCGGGGAATCGAAATTTTTTGATCTCAAATGTGAACTCCAGCAGAACCTGAGCGAAACCTTCACTCTATCGAAAAGCGGCGAGTATGACTTTGGCGCCTTGACCGCCGGTTACGCGTCCGCCCCCTCCACGTCTGTCGTGATTACGAATATCAGCCCTGCGGAACTGCCGGGGGTAACGGTTTCGATCCTCGGCGCCAATCCCGGCGCGTTCAGCATATCGCCCATTCGTTCTTTAAGCGGCGCGATTGCTCCGGGCGGAACCAACAGCTTCTATGTCTCGCCCATCATGAACCTGGACGTTGGCACGTATGCGGCGCGCGTGCAGGTCAAATCCGAAAACGAGACGCGCGAGCTGGACGTGATCGTCCGCGTGAATCGATCGGACGCGGACATCAGCCTGAACCCTGCGGGCGCGCATGACTTTGGCGGCAGCGCCTTTGGCTACGCGGATTTGCCCTGGTATACCATCACAGTGACCAATTTGCGTTCGAGTGCAATCAAAGAGGTTCAGCTGGCGCTGTCCGGAACGGACAAAGATGCCTTCTCCTTATCGAAGCCCACGATCAGCCAGCTAGAGGGAAAGGCCAGCAAGACTTTCGCGATCCAGCCCATCACCGGGCTGCCGGAAGGCGCGTACAAAGCGGTCGTCCGAGTGTCAGACGCCAACAGTGAATTGACTTTTGACGTGAAATTTACCGTCGCGCGGTCAGAACCGGCCTACGTCGTCACGCTGATTGACAACAGCCGCGTATACGCAACCCGCTCTATATCAGCCAGCAATCCGGTGTTGGGCGCGCTTCCAGTGCCGGGCGCCCGGATTGGTTACAGCTTTGTGGGATGGTACATAAATGATCTAAGCGTCGGCGTCCGCGCGTATCCGAACACGCCCATCAGCGGCGACACGTATTTGTATTCAAATTGGGTTTACGCCAGTGCAAGTTCCGCCCAAACGCCCGGCGGATGGGGTTCGGACAGCAGTCCTATTTATGAGCGTTTCAGTGTGATCCCCCCGTCTCAGTTAAGCAATATTCTGCCCAATACAAAGCTGAATGGTGTGGATTCCGGCGAAGACATAACCAAAGCGCTGATCAAAACCGCCCCGATCAACGAAGAACTGATTGTGGAAATTGTGGATGTAGATTTAGGCGGGGTGCAGTCCGTTACTTATCCTTTTAAAGTGACGGCGGAAGTCAGTGATTTAACGGATCAGCAGAAACGGAATTTGACGGGGCTGCTGTGGGACGCCGGCTTAACGTCTTATAAGCGGCTAGGCGGCAGGCTTTCGGAAGATGAGAATACGTTTTCCTTCTATACTTATGATTCCGGAAAAATCGGCCTGGCTGTAACGGAAAATATGCTCACGCTGAAATTTACGGTAGACAATCCATCTTATGAAAAAAACGGCGCATCCTTTGTCAATGACGTCGCGCCGTACATCGGCAGCGACAACCGGACGCTGGTTCCCTTGCGCGCGATTGCGGAAGCGCTGGGCGCGGATGTCGGCTGGGACGCCGATACGCAAACCGCTTCCCTGCGCTTGCATGGGAACGCCGTATATATTCAGATAGGGCAGACGCTGCCGAATCAGTTCGGTATGGCGGTCATTACGAACGAGCGGATGTTTGTGCCGCTGCGGTATGCCGCACAGGCGCTGGACGCCCATGTCATTTGGAATGAAAGCGATAAGTCGATTGATATATATCAGTGAAGAAAACCGACGCTAGACAGGCCAGTCACACTTTACCCGTTGTCTCATAAATTGGTATGGAGAGGTACAACCTGCCTTTACATCCACAGCAATATTGCCAAGGAGGAAAAATATGGATAATTTTTTGCTGGAGAGTATGTTTGAGTATATCGGGCAAACCGTGACGGTTTTCACGACAAGCGGCGGCCTGTCGGGCGACGGATTCACTGGGGTGTTAATCAGCGTCGACTGCAATTGCGTTCGCCTGCTGACGGGCATCGGCGCGCCGCCCGCGTGCCCTGTGGGCAGCGCCTGCGGTTCCATCGGATGCGGCAATGAAGGTTGGGATTATGGATATAATCCTTTTGGCGCGGTTTGCGTCATTCCGTTTTGCGCCATCGCCTGTTTTACGCACAACGCCATCTAAAGATAAAAAATGACCACCTGTTCAGCAGGTGGTTTTTTTGTTTTCCTTCGTCCAGATTTTAATAGGCCCCCTCTGCGTGCGAACCTGTCATTTGCGCTGCAAAAATTTTTCCATTTTTTCTTTCACTCGATTCCAATCTCTGTTATAATCTTGAAAGAACATAGATTATCGGAGGTGCGTTTATCATGGATTATTCTCGCGGGGCAAACATAAAAAG
>JAITPB010000092.1 GCA_031289625.1 Clostridiales bacterium
CTTTCCGCTGCCGCCTTCACCGTCATCTTCCCTTTGACGCACAGCTCAATAACTTGCGTCTTGAGTTCTTCTTTTGCGTTCAACAGATACCTCACCCCTTCATTTTTGTCGGAGGGTGAAATTTTCAAAAAATAATTTCACAGGGTGAAATTATCACAAGTTAATCACAAGCCAATACAAATATATTGACAGGGGATAGCCGGTAATATATAATGCATCAATTCTGAAAAGAACGGGGTGAACCAATGTCAGAAAAAAAGACTAAACTAACCTACGCCGGTCTGAAAAATTTTGAGCAGGAACTGCAGGAGCTGAAAACGGTAAAACGGAAAGACGTGGCGGAAAAAATTAAAGAGGCCCGCGGGCAGGGCGATCTTTCCGAAAACGCCGAGTACGACGCCGCGAAAGAAGAACAGGCGGAAATCGAGTCGCGGATCGTGATTTTGGAAAAACTCCTGCGCAACGCCGAAGTCATCGATGAGGAAGAATTGAATCAAGAGGCCGTAAGCACAGGCAGCATCGTAAAACTGTACGACGCTGAATTTGAAGAGGAAGTGTGCTACACCATCGTCGGATCCAGCGAAGCGGATCCGTTTAAGGGCAATATATCGGATGAGTCTCCGCTGGGCCAGGCGCTTCTGCACAGAGGCGTAGGGGAGGACATAGAAGTGACGGCGCCGGACGGCGTGATTCGCTATAAAATATTGGAGATTCAAATCCCCGGTTCACAAAGGCCATAGCGCGTGAAAGGATAAACTCATGTCAGAACCAATTATAGCAGAAAACGCGAACACGGAGAGCCCCGAGGAACTTTCGCGGCTCTTGCAGATTCGCCGGGAAAAACTCGCGGCGCTGCAGCAGGAAGGCCGTGACCCTTTTCAGGCTGTAAAGTATCCTGTGGATACGCACAGCGTTCAGATACACGAACACTTCGCGGAGATGGAGGGGCAGGTTTGCCGCGTGGCAGGCCGGATGATGACCAAACGCCTCATGGGCAAAGCCTCTTTCTGTGACTTGCAGGACAGAGACGGCAGGATTCAGCTCTATGTCCGGCGCGATGCAATCGGAGAGGAAGCGTATGACGCCTTTAAGCGCCTAGACATAGGCGATATTATCGGCGCGGAAGGCGTTGTGTTTAAAACGCAGAAGGGGGAAATCTCCCTGAAAGCGCACGGCGTCGAACTGCTCTCCAAGAGTCTGCAAATCTTACCCGAAAAATGGCACGGCCTGAAAGATCAGGAGCTTCGCTACCGCCAACGGTATTTGGATCTGATCGTCAATCCCGATGTCCGGGAGACATTTATCCGGCGGTCACACGTGATCAAAACCATCCGCGCTTTTTTGGACAGCAGGGACTTTTTAGAAGTCGACACGCCCGTGCTGCAAACCGTCGCGGGCGGCGCGGCGGCGCGTCCCTTTATCACGCATCACAACAGCCTGGACATGGATATGCATTTACGGATCTCGCTGGAACTGCCCCTCAAGCGGCTGATTGTAGGCGGCTTGGAAAGAGTCTACGAAATGGGTCGGGTCTTTCGCAACGAAGGGCTGGACATTAAGCATAACCCGGAGTTTACCTTGCTGGAACTGTATCAGGCGTACACCGATTACGAAGGCATGATGGAATTGATCGAAAGCCTGATCCGCGAAGTCGCGCTGAAAGTAACGGGCAGCCTTTCTGTCCCCTATGGAGACGCCATTTTGAATTTCGGCGCGCCTTTCGCGAGGATGACGATGACGGAAGCGGTGAAACAGTTTTCCGGCGTGGATTTTGATCAGATTCAGACGCTGGAGGAAGCGCGGGCCGCCGCCAAAGAAAAAGGCGTGGCCTATGAGGAACAGCACGCCGTTGGAGAAATATTAAGCCTCTTCTTTGAAGAGTACGCGGAAAAAAATCTCATTCAGCCAACATTTGTGCTGGATTATCCCATTGAAATTTCTCCCCTGTCCAAAAAAATATCGGATCGTCCCAGCCTGACGCAACGATTTGAACTGTTCATCGTGGGCCGGGAGTTTGCCAACGCCTTTTCAGAATTAAACGATCCCCTCGATCAGCGCCAGCGTTTTGAGCGCCAGGCAGCGCTGCTGGCCGGAGGCGATCAGGAATCCTACCGCATGGACGAAGATTTTCTGCTGGCGCTGGAATACGGTATGCCCCCCACCGGCGGCCTGGGCCTGGGCGTGGAACGTCTGATCATGCTGATGACCAATGCGTATTCCATACGGGACGTCATGCTGTTTCCCACCATGAAGCCGGTTTAATGAATCAGATGCAACATAGAAAAGAGGATACCATGGACGATAAGATGCCTTTGCTGGGATTTGGCGCTATGCGCCTGCCCACTTTGGGCGCGGATGATAAGATTGACCTGCCGCGGGTTTGTGAAATGATCGACGCGTTTTTGGAGAAGGGTTTTTTGTATATTGACACAGCTTATGTTTATCACAGCGGCCAGTCGGAAAAGGCGATGCAGAACGCCCTGGTAAAACGCCATCCGCGCGAAAGTTTCCGCCTCGCCACAAAAATGCCCATCTGGATAACGCACGCGCCGGCGGATTTAGATCGGATCTTCACGGAACAGCTTCGGAATTGCGGCGTTGATTATTTTGA
>JAITPB010000096.1 GCA_031289625.1 Clostridiales bacterium
CGCCAGGGTATATGTACCCACAATTAAAGGGCTTGCCTGCAACCGAACCCATCACGTCGACCCCAACTCCACCGCAGGGCGTTCCCCTCAGCGGAAAAATAAAATCCTACAATCCTAAAGCCCCTGCCACCGTTCAGCTTCTTCAAAATAATGCGGAGGTCTACGCAACATCCATTCCCACCGCGGATGGCTCTGGCCAGCTTGAGCAGGATTTCCTTTTTGAAGGCGTAGCTCCCGGAACCTATACGCTGCTTATCACCAAACCCGCGCACGCCTCCTATACCGTAAACAACATTGTGGTGACTGATGAAAACATTGACCTGACGCAAAGCAGCCAGGCTCAGATCAAGCTCATGACGCTGCTGACCGGCGATATAGACGGCGGCGGCTTCATTAATGTCAGCGATCTGAATACCGTCTGGTCGCGTTCAAACTATAATAAACCAGCGGCGTCAGCCAATCCGCTGTGCGATCTGAATGGCGACGGCTCTATTAATGTGACCGATTTAAACATCGTTTGGAGCCGGGTCAATTATAATAAAAGCGCCGTGGCTGTGGAATACAGTAACTAACCCAGAGAATATCAAAAAAGGGCGTTGCAAAACCGAATTTTCGGTTTGCAATGCCCTTTTTTATTCGTAACAAAAATTTTCGATTTCTTCACGGGTTAAACCCGTTCCTGAATAATACATTAATAGACCTTCACTACCTTGCGCTTCGACGCGTCTTTGGCAAATGTATATGTCACATTGGCTTTAGCCAATTGAGAATCGTATGTGGTGTCTACCACGACCCATTTGCCATCTATCCAGATTTCATTCCAGGCGTGGTATTCTTCTATGTCCGGGGCGTATCCCATCACCAGCTTGACTGGGATGCCCTGGCTGCGCAGGCTGCCCGCCAGCAGCGCCGAATAATCATAACAGATCCCTTTTTTCTTTTGGTACACTTCATCCAATATGGGCACATAGTCGGCGGGCAGATTTTTGACCTTATCAAAATCATAACTATAGCCCGTCACCACATCGGCATACACTTTTTCTACCGCCTTGTTTTTCGTCTCGCCCTGCGTCAATTTAGCATACGCGGGGATAGCTTGCGTGCTGGCGTTGTAATCGATCAAGGGGATGGACGCGGAATACATCGCGTTTTGATCGACCTCGCCGACTGTCACAGCCTGAGAGGCTAGCGGCTTGTATTTGTTGCCTGCGACATTTTGCAGAACGCTGATTTTATATGCGCCCGGCCCCATTTGCAGGGGTATGAAGGTGGGGTTCTGGCTGCGGAGCATGTAAATATTTTGGGTTCCGTTTAGATCCACCAAAACTTTCACTGTCTTGCTCAGATCGCCGGTGAATTGTACCCGCGCCAGCCCGCTGGCGGCGGCGGAAATGTCGATGGACGCGCTGGCCCATACATTTTTTGGCGCCGCCGCGCAAAACAGTATCATGAAAAAAATAAATGCCATGCGTTTCCTCAACGGTATCATCTCGTGATCACCTCGTGATTCAGTCAACGCCTCCGCCCCACAAAGGTTCCTGCGTGGGATATACGTCCGGCGCGTCCTGGCATTGTTCCCAGCGTAAAATTTGATATCGCGTCGCGTTTGGCTGACTGACGGCGGCGAATGTGTCCAAATGAACACGGAAATCATAGCGGAGGGGCGCCGCCGTTATTTGAACGCGCAAACGCGAAAGCGCGTTTTCATTGGCTTGAAACATGATTTCGGCGTCCGCCGAGCCGGGGCCAAGCGACACGTCTGGATAGCTGACGCGCAGGCTTTGCATTTCGTCTTCGATATAGTAGCTGTACAGCAGGTTGACGCCGGCTAGGGCGCCGTCCCGCTGAGAAAAATTTTCCGCCCTAATCCGCTGCTGCAGATCCAGCGGGACGCCTTCATCCTTTTCCTGCGCGAAGCCTCTTCGCAAAATATAATCCACCGTCATTTTTTCCGCGGCCGCCAGTACAGCGTCATAATCGGCCAAAAAACGTTCGGCCTGGGCGTCGCAGTCATAATACGCTTTGTTCCATTCCAGCGCTTTCTCACTGAACTGGTAATTCACATGCGCGGAGGATATCGCGAACGTCCCCAGCGTCACCAGCACAATCATCATAAAAATGACCAGCACAGATGTCGCGCCTGCTTGATCTGATTTGATTATGAATCGCAGTATTCGCATCACAATGACCTCAGCTTTAATGAGAGAGATATTTTTGGGTGTCCAGGCTCACAAACTCTAACATTTCCAAAGACGCTTCCGCATCATCGGCGCTATGCGCGCCTGTCTCCAGACGGTATACCACCGAACGGACGTCATAACGCCGGCCAGAGCCCCGCATTTGCACAAAATCCCCCGCCGCGGAGAACTCGTAATAGCCATCCGGCCCGATGGCCTTTTCATTTTCCACTGCCAGAGACAGCAAAAAACACGCGGCTGCGGGATACTGATTCGATTGATATTCCGTTTCCGATAGGGGGAGCCGCTGCCAGCGCGCGTCATAACACCCGACAATCTCCAGCGCTTCTTTTCGGGGCATTCGCGTCAGCGCGCCTTCAAAAAATGAATCTGCTTCAATGTCTTGCAAGCGGGACGCTTTTTTCACCGTCTCAACGGCGTTGACAGCCAGGCTGGCGCCCATGTCCAAATCCCGGGCCCGTTGGTTCAACCGGGCGGATACGATGAACATCTGTAAAATAAAACCGCTGATAACGGCGATGGTCGCGATGGAGATGATGACTTCCAGCAGGGAAAACCCTTTCTGGTTCATGAGGCCGCCCCCTCGCTGAGGCGATCGCCTCGGCGATTGCCTCGATCACCTCGAGGCGCAAAAACGCTGGAAAGGGTTTGGGTTTCTCCATGATAAAGATAGGAGATCGTATGTTTCAGCGCGCCGTCCGCGTCCATGACGGCGTCAAAAGAATCGATTGCGACGATGTCGTTGGCGCCAAGCCAATCCGGCGCCGCGTCCGGATCCGCCAGCACTTCGCGCAGTACGCCGTCCTCCCAAAAAATCCACACGTCATAATCAAAATCTGGATCATCTGGATCATGGTATCGCAGGATAATGGCGTTTTGATCGTTGATCGCGTTTTCGCGCACCAGAATTTGATCCTGCCCGTCGTTCTGCCGCAGCCGCACATTCAAATACGAATGCGCGATTCTGGCGTTGATCTGCGCCTCTTTATCCGCCTCTATGTTTTTCATGGTTCCACTGCCCGCGTATATGAGCGAATATATGGTAAAGCCAAACAAAATCAGCAAGGCCATAACCATCATCAATTCAATTAAGCCACTGCCTTTTTCCCATTCTGTCATCCGCGCACCTCTTACTTTGGCGTCACATAGATTTGCGGCGTGTAATTGCCG
>JAITPB010000155.1 GCA_031289625.1 Clostridiales bacterium
TGGCATTGCATATTGCCCATCGGCCTAATTCTGATCGGCATCGCTTTTATGAGCCGCGGAAAATCCAGCCATCCGGAAAACCAAGCGGATGCGCCGCAAAATTATGATCGGGACCTCGAATAAGCCTTATGAAAAGAAAAATTATGAATCGAAAGCAGAAAAAAAAGCGGAGAAGCAGGCGAACGCTGATGACGGCGCTGGCGCTGGCATTTCTTGTACTGCCGGGCTGCGCGCCGAATCAGCCAGGCGCGGATACAAATGCGGACATATCTGCGAACACAAATGCGGATACATTTGTGGACACGAATGTGGACACATCTGCGGACACGAATGTGTCCGCCAATAGCGGAGACGGCGAGGATTTAGTGATTCCCATCAAAGACATCGCGGAAAAAGCTACGTTTTACCCGATGAAAATCGACGGCGTCCAGCTCGAAGTCTTTGCGGTCAAAGCCTCGGACGGTACTGTCCGCACCGCTTTCAATACCTGCCAGGTATGCTATGATTCCGGCAGAGGCTATTATCAACAGGAGGGGAACGCGTTTGTCTGTCAGAACTGCGGGAACCGTTTTAAGACGGATCAGATCGAAGTGGTAAAAGGCGGATGCAATCCATGGCCCATCATGCCGGAAAATAAAACCGTAACAGAGGAAACCATTACGATTCCTTATGATTTTTTAAAAGAAGCCACCGTTATTTTTGGGAATTGGAAAGTTGAATATTAAATATTAGCATATTAAATATTAGAAGTAAGGGGGGGGACAAAGCCCAAAATGGAAAGCCAAGTATTGAGCATCAGAGGAATGACCTGCGCGGCTTGCGCCCAGAGGATCGAGCGGACAGTGCGGAAACTGTCCGGCATCGCACAGGCCAACGTGAATCTGGCAAGCGAAAAACTGTTTGTGGAGTTTGACAGTCAAAACTTGCCACTGACCGCCATCAAAGAAACGGTTTCAAAAATCGGTTATGAGGTGGTGGAAAAAACAGACGCCAGTCATGCCGCCATACCGATCGGCGGTATGACCTGCGCGGCCTGTGCGCGCCGGGTGGAGAAAGCCATTGGAAAACTGCCTGGCGTTGCAAGCGCTTCTGTAAATTTTGCTACGGAGCAAGCGACGGTGTCCTATGATCCCTCCAAGACGAGAATGTCCGCCATCAAAGAAGCCATTGTGAATGCGGGCTATCAAGCTTTGGAAGTTTCCAAAACCGGCGCCGCGGACGAGGATCGCGCCCGCAAACAAAAAGAGATACGGACGCTGTGGACAAAATTTATCGTCTCCGCCGTGTTTGCCCTGCCGCTGCTGTATATCGCGATGGTTCCGATGATCACATGGGTTCGGCTGCCTTACCCCAAAGGGCTGGATCCAATGCAATTTTCACTGATTTACGGTCTGCTGGAAATTTTGCTCGTCATTCCCGTGATTGGCGTGGGCTATAAATTTTATACGAAAGGCTTTAAGGCGCTGATTCAGCGCAGCCCAAACATGGACTCTTTGATTGCCGTCGGAACTTCAGCCGCCGTTATTTACAGCATTTACAATGTTTTTCAGATTGCGGCGGGGGATTTTAAAGCGGTCGACGCTCTGTATTTTGAAACAGCGGGCGTCATTATCACGCTGATTTTATTGGGAAAATCGTTAGAAGCCGTATCTAAGGGCCGCACGGGCGAAGCGATCAAAAAGCTCATGGGACTCGCGCCAAAGACTGCTTTTGTGATGCAGGACGGTGTGGAAAAAGAAATCCCGATTGACGAAGTGGAGATCGGCGATATTATCGTGGTGAAGCCAGGCGCGAAAATTCCGGTTGACGGCATGGTAACGGAAGGACATACATCGATAGACGAGTCTATGCTGACCGGCGAGAGTATGCCGGTAGATAAAAAAGAAGGCAGCGCGGTTTACGCCGCGACAATCAACACGACCGGCGTCATTCAGTTCCGCGCGGATAAAGTCGGCGGCGACACGGCGCTGGCGCAAATCATCAAGCTGGTGGAGGACGCCCAGGGTTCAAAAGCGCCCATTGCGCAGATGGCCGACAGTGTATCCGGTTATTTTGTCCCCATCGTCTGCGCGATCGCGCTGTTGGCGGGGCTTGCCTGGTTCATCGGAACCGGCGGCGATGTACAATTCGCGCTGACCATATTCATATCGGTGCTGGTTATTGCCTGCCCCTGCGCGCTCGGCCTGGCGACACCGACGGCCATCATGGTCGGCACAGGCAAAGGCGCGGAAAACGGCATTTTGATCAAAGGCGGCGAGGCCCTGGAAACAACGCATAAGATCAATACCATTGTTTTTGACAAAACCGGCACGCTGACCGAAGGCAAACCCACGGTAACAGATGTGCTGACCACGGACGGCGTGGAAGCCGAATTTCTCTTGCAAATCACCGCGTCCGCCGAAAAGGATTCCGAACATCCGCTGGGGCAGGCCATTGTCAATGGCGCGCGAACAAAAAGCCTGGCGCTGTTACAAGTAGATCGTTTTGAATCCATCACCGGGCGCGGCATTGAGGCTGTGTGCAATGGACAGACGATATTGGCCGGCAACCGCAAGCTGATGGATGAGCGCGGTATCCCGCTGGCGGGCTTCGAAACGGATTCCGACCGTCTCGCGGAAGAAGGCAAGACGCCGATGTATGTAGCCATAGACGGCGGGCTGGCGGGAATCGTGGCGGTGGCCGACGTGGTCAAGCCATCCAGCCGCGCGGCGATAGAAAGTCTGCACAAAATGGGTATTGAGGTGGCTATGATCACCGGCGACAACAAAAAGACGGCTGCGGCTATCGCGAAGCAGGTCGGCATCGATCGCGTTTTGGCCGAGGTGCTGCCGCAGGATAAAGCCAACGAAGTGAAAAAGCTGCAAAGCGAAGGCCGCAAAACCGCTATGGTGGGCGACGGCATCAACGACGCGCCCGCGCTGGCGCAGGCGGACATCGGCATCG
>JAITPB010000031.1 GCA_031289625.1 Clostridiales bacterium
CCGCAACTCACCAGGCTCTGGCGGTTCCGTGTATTGCCGCGCGTCCACAACCGGCTCTTGCGGTCCCGTATAATATCGCCGCATATCAACTGGCTCCTGCGGTTCCGTGTATTGCCGCGCGTCCATAACCGGCTCTTGCGGTTCCGTATATCGCCGCATATCAACTGGCTCTCGCGGTTCCGTGTATCGCCGCATATCAACTGGCTCTCGCGGTTCCGTGTACTGCCGCGCCTCCGCGGGATCTTGCATATCTACAGGCTTGTGAAAGCCTGCCTTATCCCATTTATCCAAAGGCTCCTGATCCGCTGCCGCATTTTTTTGGGCCGACCAAGTCTGCTCGAACTCGCTGTTAATTTCACTTAAAGGCTTTATCATATGCTTGCCGCCCTCCTTTGCAAGCGGTCCCCCGTTGGATCACGTTTATTCGTCAAATCCACTGACAAAAGGCTAATATTTCAATGATTTCGTCTTTCAGTATATTACGCAACCAATATTTTGTCAACTTTATTGTAAAATTTTTACTGGATTATTGCCGAGATTCATAAAATTTGTCGATAAACAAAAGCAAAGCAACCGCCGCATGGGAAACCGCGCGGCGGCTGTTCACTCATAATAGGTGGATTAGATATTTTCTTCCCGCGGATCGCGCCCCATCAAGATGCCGATGACTTCTGTCACGGGGAAACCTTCGAAAAGCACGGCGTAAACCATTTCGCAGATAGGCAGGGGCGTCTGATGGATTCGCGCCAGCTCATGGAGTGCAACGACGGTGTGAATGCCTTCGACGGATTTTCTTTCCGCCATGATTTCAGCCGGGCGCCTGCCTTTGCCGATTTCTTCGCCGATGGCGCGGTTGCGGCTTTGACGGCTGATGCAGGTGACGATCACATCGCCCAAGCCGGCCATACCCGCAAATGTCTCCGCCTTCGCGTCCATTTTTAAGCCCAAGCGCGATATTTCTTTAACGCCCCGCGTAGCCACCGCCGCAATCGCGTTGTCTCCTAGGCTAAGCCCGGCGCACATGCCCGAGGCGATGGCGATGACATTTTTTATCGCGCCGCCTAACTCCACGCCAGCCACGTCGCCGCTCGTGTACACGCGAAACGTTTCGGAATGAAAGAGCGTTTGAAAAAACTGCGCGGTCTCTTTGCAGGAACTCGCGATGACAGTGGAGGCTGGCTTTTCCTGCGCGATCTCTGCCGCCAGATTTGGGCCGGATAACACAGCGAGCCGATCCTCGGTAATGGCAGGCCATTCCTCCAAAATGACTTTCGTCATCCGCTTGCATTCGCCTTTTTCCAAGCCTTTTGTGGCAGAAATTACCTTCGCGCCATTTGGATAAAATGCCTGCGCGCTTTTTAAAAAATCCCGCAGCCCATGGGAAACGACGACGCTGACGACGGTGTCCGCGCCGTACAGCACCCGCGCCGCGTCTGTATACGCCATCAGCTCCGGCTTGAGCGGAATATCACGCAAGACCCGCGTATAATGCTGACGGTTGATATCCGCGGCTGTCTCCCCGTTATACGACCATAATTCAACATGATAATCGGGCTTGCCTGTCAGCAGATTGGCGAGGGTGATCCCCCAGGCGCCCGCGCCGAGTACGGCAATTTTTCGCTGCATTTGAATCTCCTTTTCCAGTCAAATATGAATGGTATTATACGGCATCTCACATGCCTGGGCAAACCAAAAGCGGATGACAAAACACATAAGCGCGTGTTACACTCATAGCGGTGAAAACGATGCTGCCTTCTGTTTTATCAGCCATCCAAAAATATGGTATGTTATCCCAGGGAGACCGGATCATCGCCGGCCTTTCCGGCGGCGCCGATTCTGTTTGCCTTTTGATTATTTTGCTGGAACTCCGCGATGAATATGCGCTTACCCTTCGCCCGGTTCATGTGCATCATGGGATCAGGGGCCGCGAAGCGGATGAAGACGCGTCGTTTGCCCGCGCGCTCTGTGCACAAAACGGCCTTGCGCTGATTTGTTTTCATATGGATGTGCCCGCGCTGGCGGCGGACAAAAAGATGGGTCTGGAGGAGGCTGGCCGTTTCGCGCGCTATGACTGTTTTCAACGCGCGGCGAGAGAGAACGGCTGCGCCAAAATCGCCGTGGGGCATAACCGGAATGACAACGCGGAAACCATTTTAATGCGTCTGTGCCGCGGCGCAGGGCTGAAAGGGCTGTGCGGCGTTCCGCCTGTACGGAAAATGCCTGGCTGTCAGATCATCCGTCCGCTCATTGAAACGGATCGGCGGGACATTGAACGCTATCTTTTCGCGCGGGGCGCTGATTACCGCCGCGACTCGACCAACGAGAGCGGCGATTATACCCGCAACATTGTCCGGCGGAAAATCATACCCATGATGGCCGCGGAACTGCACGCGGACGTGACGGAAAAATTAAACGCGCTGGGGACTCTGGCCGCGCTGGAAAATGATTTTATGGAGCGGGAAGCGGAAAAGGCGTTTGATTTTTGCCGCGCCTGTCATCCAGGGGAACAAATCTTTTTTTCCATCAACCGGCTCAAAACGCTTCATCCCGCGCTGATCAGCCGCGTGATCCGTCTGGCGATCGCGCGCTGGGGGCTGAAAGATATTTCCATGGAACATGCCGCGCGCGTTCAATGCCTGCTGGACGGTCCGACTGGCAAATGGACGCCTCTGCCCGGCGGCCTCACGGCGCGGCGCGTCTATGATTTGCTGGAATTTCTGCCGTCCGCGGCGGCGCAGGCGGAAACAAATCCTTTTTGCTATGATTTGAACCTAAACGGACGCGTTTATGTTCCCGAATTGCACCAAATATTTACCCTGTCAGCCCCTGTAAACGCGCCGCCCGGAGAGTTCCCTTCGGAGGATCCGCTCTGTACAAAATTTTTCCGCCGTGATAAAATGGGCGATACCATTCAAATCCGCAGCCGCAGGCCGGGCGATCGAATCCGAATATCCTCTGTCGGCGATGTCAAGATCAAAGATTATTTCATCAATACAAAAACGCCGCGCGGGCTGCGGGACAGCATTGGGCTGATAGCGCGGGAGAGCGATATTTTGTGGATATTGGACGCGAAAAATATTGTCCACGCGGGTTATGTATGGCGGGACGGCGCGCCCGCGGCAAAATGCTGTCTGCAAATTTTGATGAAAACCGAGGAGGACGGTCATGAGGGAAACGGTTCGCGTCATGATACCGGCGGAAAAGATTGAGCGGCGCATCGACGAAATCGCGCGCGATGTTTCGCGGGACTTTGCGGGAAAAACCATTACGCTGATCTGTGTGCTGAAAGGCGGCGTAATGTTCATGGTGGATCTGGCGCGGAAGCTGAACCACACCGTGGAACTTGATTTCATGGACATTTCGAGTTATGGGGACAGCACAGAGTCCAGCGGCGTCATTCGCATTAAAAAAGATTTGGAGAACCCCATTTCTGGCAAAAATGTTTTGCTGGTGGAGGACATCATTGACTCAGGGCGTACGCTTACGCGGCTGCGCCAGCATTTGCTGGCGCAGTCCCCCGCGTGCCTGAAAATTTGCGCGCTGCTGGATAAACCGGACCGGCGCGCTGTGGACGTGGACGTGGTGAAACCGGATTATATTGGTTTTGTCATTCCAGATGAATTTGTGGTGGGATATGGGCTGGATTACGCGCAGAGGTACAGAAATCTTTCTTATATCGGCGTGCTGGAGTTTCATGAGGAATAAATAATAAATAAAAAGAGCCAGTCTGACTCGCCACATCGCTGGTGTAAGAAACGCCGTTTTTCGTGTAGACCGTATTATTGATGACTAAACGAATCACCGTAGCAGACGGGGTTGGTACAGGCGGCCTTGGGGTACGCGCCTACTCGAGCAAGCTCTATCCATTGGCGCGCCAAACATTTAAACTGTTATAATCTTCTCAAAGATGAGGCGGGCGGGCGATGGATACGAATGACTCAGCGGTACGCGAGGGACATATTGATTGGCATTCTGCCTTTTTTGACGCGATACAAATGGAACTGGCGCAGGATCGGGATAAACTGCAGTTTGAGCGGGAGCATCCGTTAAATGTGGAACCTTTGCGACCGGACGTACTGATTATCAAGAAGCCGCCCAATGCGGCCCTTCACCAAAAATTCGCGGAAATATTTAGAGGGCATAATATTTTTGAGTTTAAATCACCAGAGGACAGTTTATCCGTGTCCGATTATATGAAGACTTTCAGTTATCCTTGTGTGTATCAACAGGAGGCCAATATTTCGTATACAGATGTTACGCTGACAATGGTACGTGACTCGCATCCCAGGGAACTGCTAAAATATCTGTTAACGGAATTAAAGCGAGAGGTCGAAGAAAAGTCGCCTGGCATATTTATAGTCAAGGGCGAGATGTTTCCTATGCAGGTGATAGTGAGCAGTAGACTGCCTGAAAAGGAAAATATATGGCTGAAAAATCTAAACAAGGGAAAACTTGATATCCAAACACTGCAAAAGATGAGAACGCTGAAGCGCGGCGTAGGTAAAGATATCAATATGGGCGCTTATTTTAGCGTAATTTTCGCGGCGAAAGCGGACCTGTTAAAGGAGGTTGAACGTATGGGCAGAGCGTCTCTTGCGGAAGTTATAGAGGATATGGGGCTTAGACAAGAATGGGAAGATCAGGGCTTTAATAAGGGCATTGACAGTACGCTATATATTATAAAAAGGCTAAAAGAAAATGTATCTCCTGAAAATATCGCGGTCGAGTTTAACTTGCCCGTAGAAAAAATCATCAAAATAAAGTCTTCTCTATAGCGGCTCTAAAAAATAACAGCATGTGATATAATTCTCCCAATCGGAAGGATGGTTTTCGCATACAGATTATGTGTGCAATTAATTTTTAGAATTGCTACAAGCCTCACGGCTCAGATGGCAAATCTATCCATTCGTTAGTATCGTCATAAAAACCCCCGCAAACGCCGAAGCGTTTCACGGGGGTTTTTTTCTGGCTATTGTGTGATGGTGACCTCCAGGCACAGCAAGGAAGCTGAGTGCATTATATAGCAAATTTCGAGAAAAAACAAAGCCTTTTCAATAGGTGTCGAGCCTCTTGAAAAGGCGGGCGTAAAACCTCGCCCACGAGGGGCGAGGTTTTACGCCCAAATCTATAAAACCGCGCTTTTCGCAATGATGATCGGATTATCCGGAGCGCCGCAAATTTGCTTGCCGTCGGAAAGCACGACTTCTTTATCTAAAATGGCGTTTTCCACCACACAACCGTTGCCGATGTAACTGCCCTCCATGACAACAGAATTGCGGATAACGGAGTTTTCGCTGGTGAACACCTTGCGGAAAAGCACGGAATGCTCAATATAGCCGTTGATAATGGAACCGCTGCCCACCAAAGCGTCTTTGGCCTGCGCGCCCATGTTATATTTGCCGGGCGGTTCGTCTTTCGGCTTGGTTTCGATGAAGGGTTCATTTTTGGTGAATAGATCCCGCACTTCTTTGCGCAGGAAATCCATATTGCAGTCAAAATAGCTTTTCACGCTGTTGATGGCCCTCCAATAGCCATTGAAGCGGTATCCGTAAATGCGCAGTTTTTTTCGGTAACGGATAAAAATGTCTTTCACGAGATCGTAGCGCTCTTCCGATTGAATGGTCTCCAGCAATTTAATCAGCAATGTCCGTGAAATCACATAAATCCCCATGGAAATTAAATCAGACTGCGGTTCGAGCGGTTTTTCCTCTAAATCCGTCACGCGTTCAAAAGCGTCGAATTCCATAACGCCGTATTTCCGAAGATCTTCTCCGTCCGGCGCCTGCCTGTAGACAATGGTCACGTCCGCGTCTTTGCGGTAATGATAATGAATCACCTCGTTGAAATCCATTTTGTAAATGCTGTTGCCCGAGGCGATCACGACATAAGGCTCGTTGCTGCGTTTTAAATAAGTAATGTTTTGAAAGATGCTGTCCGCCGTGCCTCTGAACCAAAAAGAGTTTTTGCTGGTCAGATAAGGAGAAAAAATAAACAAACCGCCCTGCTTCCGTCCTAAATCCCACCACTTGGCGGAAGAAAGATGATCCAGCAAAGAGCGGGAATTGTATTGTGTGAAGACCGCCACTTTATTGATACCGGAATTTGACATGCTGCTCAAGGAAAAATCCAGCGCCCGGTAACAACCGCCTACAGGCATGGCGGAGGTCGCGCGCAGTTCCGTCAGTTCGTGCAGATGTCCATGGTTGCCGCCTGCTAAAATAACGCCGATTGCTTTCATACCAGCCCTCCCTCCCCGTGAAGGATGCTTTTGCCGCTTTCCAAACAGCGGGATTCATATTCCTCCAGCGCCGTTATCCCATATATCACGCAGTTTTTGCCCAGTGAAACCCCGTCGGGAACAGAAGAATTATCGCCAATGACCGTAATGCCCGTGCTGTAAATTTGCGGCTTGGCTTCGTTGGGAATGTTTTCGCCTTGTCCAATGACGACGCCTTCGCCCACGCGGCTGTCTTCGTCGATGATGGCGCGCTCCACAAGCGTATTGCGCCCGATACGGCAGTTTTGCATGATGATAGAGTCGCGGACCACGGCGCCTTCGTCCACAAAGACGTCAGGGCCCAGCACGGAATTGTAAACGCTGCCGTAAATTTCACAGCCTTCGGACAAAAGGCTGGCGCGCACGTCGGCGTCTGCGCCGGTGTACTGCGGCGGCTGATGATCCGCGTCCGTGTAGATCTTCCAAAAGTCGTCATAGAGATTAAAATCCGGCAGGGTTTTAATGAGATCCATATTGGCGACCCAATAACTGTCGATGGCGCCCACGTCTTTCCAATAATCGTTGAAGCGGTAAGCGTACATCACCTGCCCCTCCGCGAGCATCATAGGGATAATATGTTTTCCGAAATCGCTGTCGCTGTGAATTTTATCGTCCGCGATCAGCGCCGCGCGCAATTTGGCCCAGGAGAAAATATAAATCCCCATGGAAGCCAAGTTAGATTTGGGGCTTTGAGGCTTTTCTTCGAAATCGTAAACGCTGTCGTCTTTCCGCGTGTTCATGATGCCAAACCGGTTGGCTTCCTCCATAGGCACTTCCCGGACGGCGATGGTGGCGTCGCAGCGCTTCTTTTTATGAAAATCCAGCATTTTGGAATAATCCATTTTATAAACGTGATCGCCGGATAAAATCAAAATGTACTCGGGATTGTGCGCGTTGAGATAGTCTATGTTTTGAAAGATGGCGTTGGCCGTGCCTGTGTACCATTCGCCCTGTTCGCCTCTCACATGAGGCGCCAGAATGGTCACACCGCCGCTGCGCCTGTCTAAATCCCAGGGGATGCCGATGCCGATGTGCCGGTTCAGCGACAGCGGTTCATACTGCGTCAGCACGCCGACAGTATCGTCGCCGGAGTTGATGCAGTTGCTCATGGGAAAGTCGATGATTGTGTATTTGCCGCCAAAAGCCACAGCCGGTTTCGCCTTCTTGATCGTCAGAACACCGAGACGGCTGCCCTGACCGCCGGCCAGAAGCATGGCAATCATTTCTTTTTTTTTCATGCATTCGCCTCCAAAATGGATAAATTTTATTTCGGACAAGGCACATGTGGGACTTAACATGAAAAACACAAATAAAGCCCGGAAAATTTTATTTTTCGGGCTTTTGTTGGCTCCTCAGGGATTCGCACCCGAGACTATCCGATTATAATGAGGTGAACGCAGTATAACATGAAGATTCTTGAAGCGCAACCATTAATTTATTAACAATTTATTTAAATCATGACGGAAAACAGCATAGCGCCATACGAGGGATACGGCCAATATTTCCCGCCGATCAGCGTCTCCAGTTCATCCACGGCCAGGCGCAGTTCCGACATGCCGGTGAATATCGTGTAGCGATAGTAAGACGCGCTTGTTAAAATATCCGCGTCGCTTTTTCTGTTCAAAATCCAGTCGTCCAATTCATCCAGCTTTTGGCCGAGCGAAACGGACAGATCGGATATTTTGGCCAGGAGATTCTCCTCCAGCGACGCCGCGTATCCGCCCAACGCTTTCTTCCGTTCGATCAGCGCGGCCAGATCAGACTCGTAAGCCAATACCGCCGGAATGATCTCCTGCTTTACCATGTCCAGCATGGTCAGCGCTTCTATATGAATGACCTTGCAATAATTCTCCAGCAAAATTTCATAGCGCGAATGGATCTCTTCTTCAGCCAGCACATTGTGCCGCGTTAAGACTTCGATGTTCTTAGGCGTGATGAACGCGGGCAGGGCTTCCACTGTGGTCTTGAGATTGGAAAGGCCTCTTTTTTCCGCCTCCACTTCCCATTCGCCCGCGTAATTGTTGCCATTGAAGATGATTCTCTTATGAGCGGTCACTGTTTCACGGATCAAGGCGCTCAAATCTTTTTGAAAATCTTCCGCTTTTTCCAGCCGGTCGGCGAACTGGCGCAGCGATTCCGCGACGATCGCGTTGAGGACAAAATTCGGCCCGGCGATGGAAAACGAGCTGCCCAGCATACGGAATTCAAACTTGTTGCCGGTGAAGGCGAAAGGCGAGGTTCTGTTGCGGTCGGTGGTGTCTTTCGGAAAATGCGGCAGCGCTTTGGGACCGATCTCCATCTGCGTCTTCGCCTTGCCGTGATACGCGCTGCCTTTTTCAATCGCGTCCAATATTTCCGCCAGTTCGTCGCCCACAAACATCGAAATGATGGCGGGCGGCGCTTCATTGGCGCCTAGCCTGTGATCGTTGCCGGCGCTGGCCACGGATACGCGGAGCAAATCTTGATACTCATCTACCGCCTTAATCACCGCCGCCAGGAACAGCAGGAACTGATCGCTGGGGTTATCGTCGGGATCCAGCAAGTTGACGCCGGTATCTGTGCTGAGCGACCAATTGTTGTGTTTGCCGCTGCCGTTGACGCCGGCGAAAGGCTTTTCATGCAGCAGGCAAACCATGCCGTGTTTGGCCGCGATGGTGCGCATCAGTTCCATGGTCAGCTGGTTGTGATCTGTGCCGATATTACTGGATTCAAAAATCGGCGCCATTTCATGCTGCGCGGGCGCTACTTCGTTGTGCTTGGTCTTGGCCGGGATGCCCAGTTTCCAAAGCTCTTCATCCAACTCTTTCATGAAAGCGGAAACCCTTGGCTTGATGGCGACAAAATAGTGATCTTCCAATTCCTGTCCTTTAGAAGGCCGCGAGCCGATCAAAGTGCGTCCCGTGTAGATCAGATCGGGGCGTTTGGCAAACACGGCCTGATCAATTAAAAAGTATTCCTGTTCAGCGCCGACCGTGGCAGTGACCCGTTTGACCTTTTGATTGCCGAAAAGTTTTAAGACGCGCATGGCTTCTTTGTCCAGAGCGTCCATGGAGCGCAGCAGCGGTGTCTTTTTGTCCAGCGCCTCGCCGCCGTAAGAGCAGAAGGCGGTGGGGATGCACAGCGATCCGTCTTTGATAAACGCGTAGGATGTGGGATCCCAGGCGGTATAGCCGCGCGCTTCAAACGTCGCCCGGAGGCCGCCGGAAGGGAAACTGGAAGCGTCTGGCTCGCCGCGCACCAATTCCTTGCCAGAAAATTCCATGATGGCTTTGCCGTCGGAAACGGAAATGAAGCTGTCGTGTTTTTCCGCCGTAATGCCTGTCATAGGCTGGAACCAATGCGTAAAGTGCGTGGCGCCATGCTCTGTGGCCCAATCTTTCATCACGCTGGCGACGACATTGGCCACTTCCAATTCCAGATGTGTGGACTGCGAAATCGTTTTTTTCAGCGCGCGATAGGTATCCTTGGGGAGCCTGGCCTGCATCACGGCGTCGCTAAAGACCAAACTCCCAAACAATTCAGAAATGTTCTTCAAGATAGATCCTCCCCAGATCGAAAAATAAAAAAGGCGCTGTGGAGCATATCCACAGCGCCTTTGCTGTTATTATACGAGTATAGCATTTTTTTATGAATTGTCAATGCCGTTATACTTTGACGATGTGATTTTTTTGAACGATTTCATCAATGACGCCGTCGCTCAGCCACTGCTGAATCAATGCGTCCAGTTCCTCAGCCAAATCGATATTTTGCTGTTTGATGGCAATCCCATAGGTCTGCGGCGCGAAACGCTCCGGCAAAATAAGGCAGGAATCATCCGCGTAACCGTTTAAAATGGAAATGTCCACACAGAAGGCGTCCACCCGCCCCGCGTCCAGCGCGTTTTTGATTTCCATCAAAGAGGGGAATTCGGAAATGAATACGGACACGCCTGCCGCGTCCGCTTCCGACTGTATCTCTTCTTTGGCTGTCGCGGCCCATGCCAGCGGCACGCCGATGGTTCTGCCGTCCAAATCCTTTATGCCTTGGATCCCCGCGTCTTTTTTGACAAGCATACCGATCGTGTCGGTGTAGTATGGCGCCGTAAAATTATAGCTCAGTTTTCGGACTTCCGTGATCGTAAAAGTCGCGATCACCATGTCAATTTCACCGCTGTCCAAAAGAGTCCCTCGGGTCATCATGGTTACGGGGGTAAAAGAAACCTTGTTTTCATCCCCTAGGATTTCTTGCGCAATGCATCTTGCCAAGTCGATTTCCATTCCTTCATATTGATTTGTTTCCGTGTTCAGCAGACTGAAGCCCGGCACATCCTCGTTCACGCCCACTTTCAGCACGCCTGTTTTTTTGATGGCTGCGGTTCCTGATTTGGCGGCGCCACAGGCGGTCACGAGGCTCAGCGACATCACGCCGGCCCAAAAAAACAACCGTCTCAATGCATATGGCCCCCTCTTGTATGTTCCTAGCGCGCCTTTTCCAAGAGATCAACGCCTAGGCGTATCCGGCGCAAAGTTTCCCCTTTCCCGAGCAGCGCGCATAATTCGATGGCGCCGCAGGGGGAAGACGGCTGCCCTGATAAAGCTGTCCGGATCGGCCAAAGCATCTGGCCATTTTTAACGCCCAGCTCTCCAATCAGCGCCATCAGGGCGGCGTGAATGTTTTCCCCCTGCCAGATTTCCAGAGATTCCAGCACAGGCAGGGCTTTTTGCAGATTGTCCAGAGAATTGCCCAGGCTGGTTTTCATTTTTTTATGCTCATACAGACGCTCGTCATAGGCCGGGAGAGAATCCATAAAACCGAAAAGCGTTTTGATCTCGTGGAGAAAATTGACGCGGGTGCGCGCCATTTCCGCCGCCGCGCGCAGATCCACGCCGGGCGTTCGCACCGCTTCGCGCAGCGCCTTCAAACTCATCGCGTAGAAGGCTTCCGGATCCATCCGCTTAAAATATTCGCCGTTCATCCAGGTGAGCTTCTGTATGTCAAAGATGGAAGGCGATTTACTCAACCCAGCCGTGTCAAAGCAGTCCACCAGTTCAGCCAGTGTGAAAATCTCACGGTTCTCCGCCGGGCTCCAGCCCAGCAGCGCGATATAGTTTACGATCGCTTCCGGTAAAAAACCCATTGCCGTCAAATCTTCAAACGACGCATCGCCTTTGCGCTTGGAAAGTTTTTCCCCGTTGGCGTTTAAAATCAATGGCAAATGAATGTAAGCCGGTACCGGCCAGCCAAACGCCTCATAGAGCAAATTATATTTGGGCGTGGAGGAAAGGTATTCGCTGCCTCGGATGACATGGGTGATCCCCATAAGATGATCGTCCGCCACATTCGCAAAATTGTAAGTAGGCAGGCCGTCAGACTTGATTAAAATTTGGTCGTCCAATTCCCCGTTGGGAACGGTGATTTCGCCGAACACCTCATCGTGGAACGAAGTCTCGCCTTCCGGAATGATCTGCCGGATGACATAGGGCATGTTCTGAGCTAGATTTTCTTGTATGCGCTCTTTTGTGAGAGGCAGACAGCGGCGATCGTATTTCCCGATTCCGCGATCGTCCGTCAAGGCTTCCAGCCGTTCCTTGCCGCAAAAACAATAATAGGCTTTTCCTTTTTGTATCAATTCCCTGGCCAGGCGCAAATAGATTTCTTTGCGCTCGCTCTGGATATAGGGGCCGTAAGCGCCGCCGATGTCCGGGCCTTCGTCATGCTGCAGGCCCGCCGCTTGCAGCGTGCTGTAAATCATCTCAACGGCGCCTTCCACCTGACGGTTTTGATCCGTGTCCTCAATACGCAGGATAAAACGCCCCCCGGCTTTCTTTGCGATTAAGTATTCATAAAGCGCGGTGCGTAAATTGCCGATGTGCATATATCCGGTCGGGCTGGGCGCGAATCTTGTCCGTATCATGTTGCTTTCTCCTTCATGGCTGATTACCAAATCCATTCTATTGGCGTCCCGGCCAGAAAATTCCGCCAGTTTTCATCCGGCTTCTCGTTGGTTACAATGGCATGAAGGCGATCCAATTCCAAAAAGCGGATAAAACTTGTGCGGTTAAATTTGTCTGCGTCCGCCATCAGGACGACTTGTTTGGCCGAGGCGGCCATGCTCTTTTTAATATCCGCTTCCTGATCGTCATATTCGGTAATGCCGTTTTCCAAATCGATGCCTTCGCAGGTCAAAAAAGTTTTGTCCACATGAAA
>JAITPB010000063.1 GCA_031289625.1 Clostridiales bacterium
CCAGGGTTATTCGAAAAAACAGGCTCGATGGAAAACTTTTCGCCGATTGCCATTATTTTTTCCGGCCCTGTTAGCGTGACGGTAAAAACATCCTCCGCGCCTAAAGCAACGGCAGTGGAAGCTTGAATCAAGAAAGCCGCGCCCAATATCGCGAATAATGGTTTTTTGATCCATATCGCTCTTTTTTTCATGCCTACAGCCTCCAATAAAAATCTGGCCGGTCCCGGATGTCCAATGAAAACTCACCCCTTCTTTAGCGTTAGTACACCGCGCCGGGTTAAGACGCGCCAAGAGTTACGCCATATCCGCCCGCGATGTGCTGGGTAATTAAAACAGCGTCTCTCAGATTAATCTTTCCATCTCTGTTGACATCGGCGGCCAGTTTTTGTGTATCGTTTAATGTTATGTTATATCCGCCTGCCACCAATTGAGCGATCAATACAGCGTCCCGGAGCGTTACACGGTTGTCGCCGTCCACATCGCCATACAGTACATTTCCGTTAAATCCGGCATTCAGCGTTGTCGTAAAGGAAATTGGGTTCCATGTGACGCCTGAAATGATCACGCCTGAATCCTTTGTTTGCGTTGGAGAAATGTCGTCGTTTGAAAAAGCGCTGTAGAGTCTGCTGGAAGGATCCGAATCAGAGGCGAAATAACGAACAGCCGATCCCCATAAATCACCTAGATCCCCGAGGTTCCTTCCGGTTGAATTCAGCGCGCGCAAATGCTGCCGCCCGCCGTGCGCTTCTTCGATAGAGACCATATAATGTGAATCTTTGTCGTTTTGCGTGGTCACATTCTCGTCCACGTGATAAATCAGCAGGCCGCCCGTGTCCAACCCGGATGAATTGCTGATGGTATAAAACGCGCCTCGGTCAAAATTGTCCACGGCGCCATATTGACGCTGCTGCAGCAAAAAATACTGCTTCGCGTCTGATGTGACGATTTTATAAATCTCTGTCGGCGATTTCAAAGTAATGCCCGCGCCCGCACCGGATGAAATGACGCCTGGCGTCACAAGGCCGTACTTGGTTAAATTGTAAGCGTCAACGTAGCTGGGCGACGCGCCGTCCTTTTCATGACTGCCCCGATACGTCCAGCTTCCGCTCGCCATCAGCGACCAATACCCTAAGCCCGCGGATTTTTCTCCATCGGCATTTTGCGTCCTGTCATACATATCGATAAAATTGTATCCAGAGTGGCCAAATTCATGACAGATTACGCCGATGGTCAAAGCGGAATCATCCGTTACGCCATGAAACGCGCCTTGCGCGAACAGCCCCTGAATGGCGACGCCATCCAACTTCAGTATGTAACCGGAGGAGGCGCTGCTCCATGCGGCGGCCCAAATGCTAGGTGACAGGAACGGATTCGCCGAGGCTTCATAGCCATGCACAATCACACAGACGCTTAGTTCCGAACGGGACAGATAACCGTTCCGGTTGAGGTCAAAGCTGGCGAAATCGATATAGGGTTCAGCTTCCGTCAGGGCGGTTCTCATCATGTTCATCCAGACCGCGCCCAAGGTGGCGCCCGAATTGGGATGCCTGCCCGGCAGCGTCACCTGAATGACGCCTTGCTTTCCGTCCAAACCATTTGTCACAGTTGCGGGCAATACAATGTCCTGCCGCGCGCCAAACATTTCTTGATAATAGTTGTTGACAGAATGTGTGGACGGATTAAATATCATATCATAAATTTGCGGCCCGGTAAGGGGCGAAGGCCGAATTTCTGTTTCATCTTCCCACCTTACATAAATAACGAGCATTTTTCTTTGCAGTGAGGAAACGCCCACGAGGCTTGGCGCACTTTCAAAAGATCCATCAGATTCATCCTCGGCTTGCCGCTGGAGGCTCTCTGAAAGCACTGCATCGTCCGCAGCCGTATCTGGCCGCAAGTTTTCTTTCGCTTCCCATGCGCTTTCCATGATGACTTGAGGAATCGCGCCGCCTTGCTCAATGAATGGCTTTTCTTCAAATAGCTTTTCTTTGCCTTCATATGTATTTTCTGTTTCCATACTCGCGGCGCAGCCTGTTGAAATCGATCCGGTTGCTGTCCAGCGCGCGTAACAGTAAGCGTTCTTTGTCTCGTCAAAAATAATGTGGCTCCCATCCTCATCTTCAGCCCAGTTCAGAAACTCATCGCCCTTCAAGTAAACGCTGATTTCCGTCCCATCTGGTTGAATATATGTATGCGGCCATGGATTGGCTGGAACGGCGTATACAGTTGCTGGCAGTGCGCCAAACAACAACAGCGAAAAAACGAGGGATGCAGAAAAAGCATCTCGATGTCTCACAAAATCCCCCCCTCTCTTCAACAGTCACGCCAGTTTTTAAAACGCTCTCATTATATCAATCCCCCTTCAGAAACTCTCAAGCCCAGGCGGGTCTAAGCGGACGTCTTTTGGGCCTTTCATATCCATGGTTGGCGTCCCGCTCACCATACAAAAGGCCCAGCCGCTCAAAAAAATTCGAAACTTCCCTAAAAAGGACTGTAACAATTTTGTTTGCTACAGTCCTTTTATCGATATGATTGCCTTAACTTACCTGCCAAAGGAGATATGGATAACCTTCGTTTATTGTTTCATCCATGCCCCAGACGCCGGAAAAATCCCAGCTCGAAAAATTTTGAGAACTTTTCATTTGAGCGGTGGTCAGGCCGGTTCCCTTCCCTACATCCGATGCGCCGCTGGTATTTTTATCATAATAGCACTTCGGTATATACGAGAATAAGGCATAACCAACCAAACCGCCCTGGTAATAACTAGACATTACCTTGCCAGTCGCATAAGAATTTTTGATAGTGCTGTTGACATTTGGCTGCAAGCCAACTAGCCCGCCTACTGTCGAGCTTGCTCCTGCCGCGGTTACTATGGCCCGTGAATAACAATCTTCAACCGTTCCCCGGTTGACGGCAACCAAACCGCCGATGTAAGAGCCGCCAGAACCCGAGGCAGCTACGCTGCCAAGAGAATAACATTGCTGAATGCGTCCGTTATTATAATTTTGTCCAACAACCGCTCCAGCATGGCCGGATACGTCTATGTCCGCGGCGACGCCCAATTTTACGATAGCGCCCGCATTTTCACTGAACAGACCGTTATATGCGCCCGCAGCGGAAGAGGTTATGTTCAGGTTCGTGATGGTATGAGCGTTTCCGTCAAAAACGCCGGAAAAATAAGGAAGCGGCGTCCAGGAAAAGGCTGTCAGCGCTATATCATTTTGCAATTGATAATACGCTTCAGGTCTGTACTTACCTTTGCCAACCTGTTCCAACTGCGTTTCCGTAAAAACGAGATAGGGAGACTCGGAGGTTCCCAATCCTGTCAGCTCTTCTGCTGAACCTTCTTCTGAAGCGCCCCCGATCATGACAGTGTAGACTGTGATTTCGCTGTCGCTCATACCTGCCTTTGCCGCCAGCGCCTTAATGGTGTAGACGCCCGCGCTTGTCAAAGCGATCGGAGTGTTTGCGTTGTAAACAGCGCTGGACGCGGTCGGCTCCATACCATCCACTGTATAATAAATTGCCGCGCCGATGGTAGAACATTCTATCACAATATTTTTACCTGCGCCGGCCATGTCCAAAGCCGTGATAGTGGGCGCGGCGGTTTTAGAGGAACCTGCGCCGCTGTCCGCCGCCATTACCCGAAGATGAGGATAGCCATCATTGATTCCGCTGTCCAGATCCCACAGGGAGGAGAGATCCCAATCCTGAAGACTGTTCGGATTCTTCATTTGGGCTGTGTCCAGGCCACTGCCCTTGCCGGTGTCTGACGCTCCGGTCGTATTTTTGTCATAATAACTGGCAGTGACAGTGTCGAAGTAATACCCTATCAGACCGCCTCTATACGTGCCGCCAGCGGATACCGTTCCCGCCGCGTATGAATTGATCACTGATCCGGCTTGGGACGTTCCAGACAGTCCGCCGGCGAACACATAAATTCCATTCAAGTCAGTTCTGGAGTAGCAGTTTTCTATGACGCCAACATTTGCTCCCACTAATCCGCCGGCGCAATACGCGTCGCCTCCAAAGGATCCCTGCGAGTAACATGCCTCAATATAGCCCGCGTTGTAACCGGTAAGCGCCCCGGCGGATTTAAATGAATCATGCGCGCCAATGTAGGCGTCCACAGCCAAATTTTGAATTGTGCCGTAATTGGTGTAGAACAATCCCAGATACGCGTTCTCACTGGATGAAGACAATATAAGATTTGAAATCTTATGACCATTCCCATCAAAAACGCCTGCAAACGATGGAATAGACGTCCAGGAAGCGGAAGTCAGTGAAATATCATTCTGCATCTGGTAATAGGCGTTTGCCCCGTATTGTCCTCTACCGACTTGCATCAATTGCTCTTCCGTAGAAATGAGATAAGGCGAAGACGCTGTTCCTGAACCGAGCAAAGCCGTTGACGGGATTGATGTTAGAGTAGGCGTTATGGTTGTTGTGGGGGTCGGCGATAGACGAGGCGTGGGTGTTATCGTAAGCGCAGGCGACGGCGTGGGTGTTATCGTAAGCGCGGGCGACGGCGTGGGTGTTATCGTAAGCGCGGGCGACGGCGTGGGTGTTATCGTAAGCGCGGGCGACGGCGTGGGTGTTATCGTAAGCGCGGGCGACGG
>JAITPB010000109.1 GCA_031289625.1 Clostridiales bacterium
TGCGAGCGGGGCATCCGCACATATGAGTCATACACGCGCAATACGCTGGACATCAGCGCCGTGCCTGTCGTCAAAGAGAAGAGCCATCTGCCGATCATCGTGGATCCCAGCCACGCCACAGGTGTGCGCCAATATGTGGCGCCGCTGGGGAAAGCCGCGCTGGCAGCTGGCGCCGACGGCCTGATGATAGAAGTGCATCCGGATCCGGCCAACGCGCTGTCCGACGGGCCGCAATCGCTCGACCCGAAAGATTTTGCGGCGTTCTGCGCAGATCTGCGTCCTCTGGCGGCGCTGCTGGGGAAAAAATTTTGACGCCTCGCAAAGCGGGCGTCATTGGGCTGGGGCTTATCGGCGGCTCTCTGGCCAAAGCCCTGAAAACAAAATGCGGGTTTCAGTTCATTGCCGCGATGAACCGAAGCCCAGCGCCGCTTGCGCAAGCGCTGGCGGAAGGCGTGATTGACGCGCGCGAAACAGCGCCGGAAGCGTTAGCATTAGAAGAGGAATGGCGCGCCAAGCTAGGCTCTCTTTTCGCGGACTGCGAAATTATTTTTATCTGCGCGCCGGTGGATCAGATCGCGGGTTATCTCGCCCGTCTGAACGGCCTGGTGAAAGAAGGCTGTATCATTACGGACGTAGGCAGCACAAAAGAATCGCTTTCGCTGGCATTGCAGCCATATGAAAAAATGACTTTCATCGGTGGGCATCCGATGGCGGGTTCAGAAAAAACGGGTTACAGCCATGCACGGGATGATTTGTTTGAAAACGCTTATTATATTCTGACGCCGCCGCCCTGGGTAAAAAACGAGGCCATGCGGTTTCTCGTTCAGATCATTGAGCGGCTGGGCGCTGTCCCGCTGATTATGGATCCAGCCGCGCACGACGAGGCGATGGCCGCAATCAGCCACGGCCCGCATGTGATTGCGGCCGCGCTGGTCAATTTGATCCGCCAGCTGGATGGCGAGCCTCAAACCATGCGCGCCCTGGCCGCCGGAGGGTTTAAAGATTTGACGCGGGTGGCGTCTTCCAGCCCGGAAATATGGTCGGCTATCTGTGAGAGCAACCAGACGCGCTTATTAAAATTTCTGAACGCTTTCAAAGCTGAAATCGAATCGTTTGAACAAATCTTGCGCACTGGCGGTTCGGAGCTGAACGTTTTTTTTCAAAGTGCGAAAAAATACCGGGACAGCTTTCATGTTTAACAAAATATGCGGACGCGAGGCCCGATCGGAGATCGGGTTTTTTGATTAAAATGATGTCCGGCGAAGGCTCTTATTGTGTTTTAAATGGCTTATTTAAGCCGTTTTTTAGTCAGCCACCTGAAACGCAATAAAAGCCTAAAAAATATACGATCAGAAAGCCCCCGCGCGGTAAACACGCCGGGGGCTTTCTGATTTTTTTAGAATGCGAGCCTGAAAAGTCATGTCAAATTAGTGGTAAGTAATGTAGAAATTATTTACCACTCAGGATGACTAAAGCGATTGACAATGAATTTCCAGTGGGTTAAAATATTGTCAGACGGAAAATAAAAAATGATTTTAAATTTTGGTGCAGCTTCAGCATTTAGAGCAGAGTCTGCGCAGTCCACTGGACAAAATTGAGTGGTAAGAAACCTCTACTTTACTTACCAGAGCCATACTGAAGGTTGCCGAAAACAATGCGCGGAATGTCTGCGCCACGTAATTCACGATAGATATTGAGGGTGGCATATGTATAAGCACGTCGCGTTTTTATTGTATGAAGGCGCTCTGAAAGCCTTTGAGGCCACTGTTAATAGTTTGAGCCAGGCGGCTGGCTTTGAGATGCTTCATCTCATCCTTGTGTTTGAAAAAAGGATGTATGAATTACCCCGCCAGGTATTAAGTTTTATGGATTCTCTGCCGTCTGGACAGTTCACTTGGGTGACCGCCGCCGAGCCAGCGGCGCTGGTGCAAGCCGCGATCAAAAGAAGCGGGGCCGAGGTGTTGCTTTTTATCCGGGAAGGCGAATCGGTTGACGTTCATTACCTGGAATACATAGATTATTTTTTTGAAGAAAATCACAGCGGCTGTGCCGTTCTGTTCACATGTGCGGCAGGGTCTGAATCTTTGCCGAAAGACGGAATTTCTCCTTTGGACGCGCTGCCGGATACGCTGACGGGCGCTTCGGTTTTTTTGCCTTCCATCCAAGACATCAAAGAAGATATAACGCTGGAGATGGACGCCTTTACGGATCTTATTCTCAAAGCCGCCCTTCGGGACGGTTGCTTCGGCGTTATCAATACAGTCGCCTGTCACAACGCGCGGCCTTCCACTATTGCCTATACTGCCGCGTTGTATAAAAGCTTGGTGGATTTCAGCCTGAGCGCTCGCGGCGCAATTCCCGAATCTCTGCAAAACCAATTGGAAATTTTTGTCCATGAGCAAATACAGGGCCCTTTGGAAAATTTCCAGCCAGAAACGCTGGACTTCTTTCCTTATATATCCAATCTGTCAGAGGAGCTTATGATAAGCTCCGGCCTTGTCATTGAAGATATAGAGAACCATTACGAGGATCAAGTGAAAGTATCCGGATCATATGTTCTGCCCGCGCGCTGGGTGGATTTCTTTTGTGTGTTTTCCGAGGGGGCTGTGCAGTGCCATCTGCTTCGTGATCCAAATCAACCTTTATGCTATGCCGATACGCTTCAAAAGCGCGGATCTTTTGTTATCCTCGCGGCCTTATGCGAAAACGCCGCGGAATTGGCATTCGGTTTTCGCACGGACGCCTCACAGAACGGAGAGGCGCCTCCGCCGATCGATATTTCCATAAAAGAAACCGGCGGGAATTACAAAGCCGTTTTGCGCGATGGCCGCTTTTCCTTACAAAAGTCTCCCCCGAGTTCACATTATTGGGTTAGCTGTGTTGTGCCTGTTTATAATGGCGCAGGCTATCTCAAAGACGCAGTGGAAAGCGTGTTCAGCCAGTCCATTGGTTTTTTTCCCTATGTTCAATTGATTCTTGTGAACGACGGCAGCACGGATCAAACAGAGGAAATCTGTCTGGATTTTCAAAAGCGGTTTCCGTTGAACGTCACTTACATTTATCAAGAAAAGGCGGGCGTCAGCGCCGCGCGCAATCACGGGCTGCGGCATGCCGTGGGAAAATACGTGTCTTTTTTGGACGCGGACGATAAACTCGCCCCAGGTTTTTGGGAGGCCGGCGTACAATATTTGGACGCACATCCGGAGGACGTGGATTTCGCCGCATTTCCGATTGAGTATTTCGATACGGCCCAGCACAAAAAAGTCCCCCGGCTGAATTTCCGCTTTGATAAAGACAACAAAGACATTGACGCCGGCAAAGACTTTCACTGCCTCCAGATCAGCGTGTGCAGCGCCCTGTTCAAACGGACGGCCCTGGAAGATCTCGCGTTCGACGAGGCGCTGCCCTATTATGAAGACGCAGATTTTGTCCACAAG
Organism: Clostridiales bacterium; assembly: GCA_031289625.1. GTDB lineage: Bacteria > Bacillota > Clostridia > Lachnospirales > WQUN01 > JAITPB01. Next base: position 3,438 of record JAITPB010000109.1, read on the forward strand.
GTTCTCTTAAAACGGATGCGCTACGGCGCAATCTCAAAACCGCCTTACTTCTACCGCGCAGGGAATCCCTCAGCCACGCAAAATAAAAGCAGCGATATAGACTGGTACGCGATTCCGAAATGGATGGAGGCGCTGGTAAACGCCTCCATGGAAGCGCGAGGGAAAGTCACGCTCTACACGCAATATCTGATGGTTCACATACTGCTGGATTATACGGCGGTTCAGGTTCCGGCGGCAATCGAAAGCCAGCTGGATGTCCCTTCCCTTTTCGCGGAAATGGGGCGGATGCTGCGCCATGTGGAAGACGATGTGATTCTGAAACATAATTTTCTGAGCCATTGGCACAAATGGTTCCTGCTGAAACTGAAACATCAAAAAGCCGTGTTAAAGAGTGGATCACCCACGCCCGCATTTTATTTTGGAGCCGCCAAGTTTGAAAACCTCCATCCCAAGATCTTTATTACCGCGTTATCGGAAAAGAACCAGATGCTGCGTATTTCTGGGTTTTATCAAATGTCCCCCGCGGAAGGCGCCGTGCTCGCAGCGGAAGACGGGGCAAACACATACGTTGGCGAAATCTCAGAAAATATCCATAAAAATACGTTTTTTCTGGGACAGGCGGTTCATAAGGCTGTTGTGTTCGATTTTGCGATACCCTGTGAAGAAGAGAAAACGTTGGCGTTCACCATACGGATAGACGCTGGAAAATATCCAGTCCGTCTGGTTTTTCCCCATGGCAAATCCCCGAAAGAAAGCAAAGAACTGTTTTTTGCCGGGGAAAATCTGCTGATAACGGCGCCGGAGGAGAACCATAAGATTCGGCTGGAAAAATTGACGCTGCCGAGGCTTTCCAAACTCACCAACAACTGGCTGAAATTGGTTCCCCGCAATAAGTTTCAGGCGGATTACGCGCTGGCGGAACAATATCTTCAAGTGTATCCTTTTATGTCCCAAAAAAGGATATGGCTGTTCATGGATAAGCCGAATGCGGCCGGCGGGCCCGCGGAACATTTTTTCCAGTACGCGTCCACGCTTCAGGATGGGATAGACAAATATTTTGTCGTCAGCAAAAACACATTAGACGCCGTCCGCTTAGAGGATGCGGGAAAAATTTTGGATTATGGCGGCGAGACGCATAAACTATTGTACCTGTTCGCGGAAAAGATCATTGTCTCCAATGCGCTGGACAGAGCCTTTGAGCCGTTCAAAAAAAATGAGCTGTATTGGTTATACAGGAGTTTGAGTCAGAGTGAAACCGTCTATCTGCCGGAACAGGTTCCACCGCCCAATCAGTCCGCTTTCCTAAACTGTTTTACCAGAGAGATCGCTTTGTTTGCCGTGTCGTCTGCGGAAGAGCGGCGGTTTGTCTTAAACGGCGGCTATGGATACGGCGAAGACGCGGTGCGCGTCACTGGGCGGCCTCAATACGACGCCCTCCTGGATAACAGCCAGAACCGAATTTTGTTCGCGCCAACCTGGCGAACCCAATTGTACGCGGGAGAGAATGAGTTCAACTTCGATTTCGGCCAATCTGAATATTGCGCGAAGATAACGGCCTTACTCTGCGACGACCGCCTGGCGGAAGCCATGCAGGAGTACGAATATGAAATGGATTTTATGCCGGATGAAAAGATCTTCTTGCAGGTGGGAGAGATCGATATGTTTGATAACGTCAACACTGTCTCACCTGCCGAGGCGCGTCTGGAACTGTACGGCGCGGGTTCCCTGCTGATCACCGATTTCCGGCCAGGCTTTGAGTTTGCATATATGAAAAAGCCGGTGATTTATTATGCATTTGCAGAGGAAGAAGGGAACCCGGAAGCGGAGAGCTTTTTCAAAGTTGAGACCATGGGGTTTGGAGAAGTGATAAGTGAACACGAGACGCTGGTGGATCTGATCATCAAATATATGAAAAAAGGCTGTAAAATGGAGAAAAAGTGGAAACAGAGAGTAGAAGCCTATTTTGGCTGCGTGGATCGGGAGAACCGCAAGAGAATTTATGAGGTTCTGACGGAAAAGAAATAGGCAAGGCAAAGGCGGATTGTATATTCATGTACAGATTTTTCAGCTTTATTTTGTGCGGCGGGGATGCCGGCGCCATCGGCAAAACTTTGGAAAGCCTGCGAAACGCGGGCATTATGGAATACGCTCTGCTGTTTAGCAAAAAAAAATATCAATTGCCGCCGGAAACGCTGGCGCGGATATCGGAAATCGCGTGTGAATCCACAAATGGCCGCCTGTTCATGGGCATAGAGGGCCAGCTTACGCTGGCGGAACTGGACGCTTTGCTGAAAAATGGCGGGGCGGACGTCATATTGTTCCTCTCCGAAGGCGAAAGGGTAAGTACGCGTTATTCGTGGTACATAGAAAGGTTTTTTGCGGAAAATCATGATGCCTGCGCCGTGGCGTACGGGCCGGCTTTGGAAAAGCCGGGCGCCGCGCTTCCGCCCGCATGTGAGGATTTACCGCCCGGCGGCTTGTCCGCGGCGGATGAGAACAGGCCGGAGGGCTTGCGAGGCGCGGCAATCTGGGCGGACGACGCCCGTGAACTGGGGCTGGATGTATGGCTTGGAGGCGGTGCGTTCGCGGATTTATTGAAGCGGGCGGTGGATCGCAAAGGTTGCTATGGCCGCCTGAGCCAGGCGATGATCTATGGCGCCGCGAGATCGAACGAAGCGCCGCACGTGGGCTTCAAAACGCCGTCATGGCTGGTGAGCTGTATTATTCCCGTTTACAACGCGGAAATGTATCTTACGGAAGCCATTGACAGCGTGATCAAGCAGACCCTTGGCTTTGAAAAGCATGTGCAGCTTATTTTGGTGAATGACGGCAGTACGGATGGATCTGGAGAGATTTGCCGTGAAGTTCGGGAGCAATATCCGGAAAATGTGGTCTATCTGGAGCGGGAAAATAAAGGATCCGCCGCGGCGCGCAATGCGGGGCTGGACGCGGCGGCAGGAGAGTATATCGCGTTTTTGGACGCGGACGACAGGTTGGATGCGAAATTTTTAGAATCCAACATTCGGTTTTGCGCGGATAAAAACGTGGAGTTCGTGGCAACGCCGATAAAGCCGATGAAAGCTTTGAACAAATTAGATCCTCTGCTTCATTATCAATTTGGGAAAAGCGT
>JAITPB010000118.1 GCA_031289625.1 Clostridiales bacterium
TTTTTTACTCAGCCTTTTATTGCTTCATCATATCTTGCCTTGATAAATGCCTTTTATTTCATTTCTTATCCGGTTTGGCTTGCTAAAGGCATGGAAATAAATGGGTGCGGTTCTCCTGACATCCTTCGGAATTTTGATTGATATTTTTTGATGAGCATCGTATAATATCCCCTAACTAGGCATTGTGAAACGGCAAAACGAATTAGGCGGCATGATTGAATATATTTTAAGCCATTCGTTATAATGGAGGGGATCATTTTGTTCATGGAATCCCAGGAAAACCCGCTGGCGCTGATGCAGGACATACAAAAGGAGTGCGGATATATCCCTCGCGGGCGGCTGGAAAGTATGTCGGCTGATCTGCATATTCCGATGTCCGAGCTGTATTCCATCGTCACGTTTTACAAGGCGCTCACGCTGACCCCACGGGGCAGGCATACCATAAAAATGTGCAGCGGAACCGCCTGTCACATCAAGGGCGGCAGGAATCTGCGGGGTGATCTGGAGCGCTTGTTAGGCGTCGGGCCGGGCGCCACGACTGCTGACATGATGTTTACATTGGAAATTGTCAACTGCCTGGGCGCGTGCGCTGTCGCCCCCGTCATGCTGATCGACGGAACCTACTATGGCAAACTGACCACAAGAAAGCTGGAAAGCATTCTGGAAAAATACAAAACAGAAAAGGCGGTGTGACCATGCCCGCGAAATCCGTATACATATGCTGTGATACCGGCTGTACAGCCGCCGGCGGCGGGCTGTTGGCCAGCGCATTCGCCGCTAAACTGAAAAACAGCGGCGCTGCATGTGATTTGGCGCCGGCAGCCAAGCGCACCGGCTGCCACGGCCTGTGTGAATTTGGCCCGGTCGTCCGCGTCGAACCGGAAAATATCTCCTACTACCAGGTTAGGCCAGAGGATGTTGACGAAATCTACGAAAAGACAATTGCCGGGGATGAAGTCATTGAGCGCCTGTTGTATAAAGACCCCTTCGGAAAGCAGTTCAAAACCGCCGCCGAAAATCCGTTTTACATACCGCAGGTAAAGATCGCCCTACGCAACGTCGGAGAAATAGATCCGCTGGATATGGAGGAAGCGGTCGCGCGCGGCGTGTACCAAGCGCTGGCCAAAGCGCTCGAGATGCCGCCGGAGGACATCGTGGACGAGATGGAGGCCTCCGGTCTGCGCGGGCGCGGAGGCGCGGGCTTCCCCACCGGCAAAAAATGGCGTTACTGCGCCGCCTCGAAGAGCGATATAAAATACGTTGTCTGCAACTGCGACGAAGGTGACCCGGGCGCTTTTATGGACAGGAGCATACTGGAGGGCGACCCTCACAGCGTGCTTGAGGGCATAGCCATCGCCGCCAAGGCCGTCGGCGCCCGTCAAGGTTTTATTTATGTGCGGGACGAATATGAGGGCGCTGTACGCCACGCCGCCGCCGCCATTGCCGCCGCCCAGGCGCGTGGGGTTCTGGGCCGCAACATACTCGGCTCGGACATGGATTTTGATATCAAGGTCATACGCGGCGGCGGCGCTTTCGTGTGCGGCGAAGAAACCGCCTTGATCAACTCCATCGAGGGCCGCACCGGCGAGCCCAGGGTTAAGCCCCCATACCCGGCGTCGTCCGGCCTTTGGGGCAAACCCACGCTGATCAACAACGTGGAAACTTTCGCCAACGTGGCGGCCATTCTCCACAGCGGCGCGCAAAAGTTCCGTGAGATTGGGACGCGAAACTCGCCCGGAACCAAAGTATTCTGCCTGGTGGGCAAAATCAGGCGCACCGGCCTGATTGAAGTTCCCATGGGCATTACGCTGAGGCGGATTGTCTATGACATCGGGGGCGGTATGATGAACAGCCGCCCATTCAAGGCCATCCAAACCGGCGGGCCCTCTGGGGGGTGCATACCGGAGGCGCTGCTGGATATCGAGGTTGATTTCGACAGCCTGGCCGAAGCCGGCGGCATGATGGGCTCCGGCGGTATGATCGTTATGGATAGCTGTACCTGCATGGTGGAATTTGCGCAGTATTATGTAAAATTTCTGAGCGGGGAGTCCTGCGGCAAATGCACGCCTTGCCGCGAAGGGCTTCGCAAGCTGGACGCCATCCTTACAGACATCCGCGAGGGCAAGGGCCGGTTAAGCGATATCGATCTCATGGAAGACATCTGCCAGACCATGCGCAAAGCCTCTCTCTGCGGCTTGGGCAAAAGCGCTCCCAACCCTGTGCTGACCGCGCTGCGCCATTTCAGGGCGGAGTATGTTGAGCATGTTGAGGAAAAATATTGCCGCGCCGGCGTATGCCCCAGTCTGAGCGCGTTTCACATAAATTTCGATGCCTGCACCGGATGCAGCGTGTGCGCCCGCAACTGCCCGGCGGCCGCGATAGAAGGCGTGAAAAAGAAACCGCATCAAATCAACCAGAGTAAATGTGTTCAATGCGGCGCGTGCAGGGACGTCTGCCAATTCAACGCCGTGACGGCAGGGAGGCGCTGACATGTTTATTACGATCGACGGCAAACCATGCGAGTGCGCGGAGGGGGAATTTGTGCTGGCCGCCGCCCTCAGAAATGGGATAGACATTCCCCGCCTCTGTCATCACGCCGCGCTGCCCAATCAGGCAAGCTGCCGCTTGTGCCTCGTAGAGATCATGGAAAATGGCGTTAAACATGTGACCGCTTCCTGCTCGTATCCGGTGTCCGAGGGTATCGAAGTTGTGACCCGCTCACAGGAGCTCCAAAAACTGCGCAGCGGCGTTTTGGCCTTGCTGAAAGAACGCGCCCCAGCCTCCCCCGAAATCAGCGCGCTCTGCGAAAAGTTTGGCGTTGCCGGCGACAAACGCTTTTTCCGTGACACAAATGAACGCTGCGTCATGTGCGGGCTGTGTACCGCCGCCTGTAAACTGCTGGGCGCGTCGGCTATATCGGCGGCGTTCCGCGGCGTGGATAAAAAAATATCGACGCCGTTCGGCGAGATGTCCCCAGCCTGTATTGGATGCGGAGCCTGTGCCCGCGTGTGCCCCTGCGGCGCTATCCCCCTGACCGAGAGCGGCGGCGCGCGGGAAATATGGGGCAAATCCTTCGAACTTGTGAGATGCCCGGCGTGCGGCAAGCCGTTCGCGACGCGGGAGGAGCTGGCGTTTTTGGCAAAAAAATTTGCGTTACCGCCGGAGTTTAAGGGGTTGTGCCGAGAATGCCAACGAAAAGAAACCGTGAAAAAAATGCCGGAATTGAGGAATGCCATAGCCGCCTATCCCAGCGGGAGCGCAAAATAACCGCTCCCGCAAAAATCCCCCGAAGCGGTTCAGCGCGGGGGATTTGCCGTTTAATATTTTTAGGCTCATTTTGCCTTGCCAAAGGGCTTTTTTTTGTTTAAAATGGAGCATGATAATACAAAGACTGTATAAAGGAGCCATGGGTACCAATAAGGGGGATTTTGAATGAAAGGGTGGAGGATCTTAGCGGGGCTTATGGCGGCTGCGTACGGCGTGCTGTCGTATGGACTCTCAGCCACGTTGGCCGCCACGGCCTATAAGGATGTGCCCGCCGCGCATTGGGCGTTTGACGCCATCAATACGGTATCGGACAAGGGCCTCATTGTGGGAGACGCTTCGGGCAATTTTAGGCCGGAAGCGCTGATTGACAAATTTGAGACAGCAAAAATACTCGCAAAATCGGCTGGCTATAAATACACAAACCTCACAAAAGAAGAACAGACCTATTACAACCGGGCTTACGATAAAAACAAACCTTTACTTACGGAATTCCAAAAATCATTCAATAAGTGGAATACCACCGCCGATCACGAGATTGCTTTTTTATTGGAAAAAGAAATTTTGACGGCGGACGATCTGAATCAGTTTGTGGTCAACGACACGAACGGCGTTCAGCAGCTGCGCGCGCTTTCCCGGCAGGAAGCCGCGGTTTTTCTGGTCAAACTCATGGGAAAGAAAAATGACGCCCTGAAAATCAGCAGTGGTTACGTTGATTTTGAAGACGACGATTCCATTACGCCAGAGTTCAAGCCGTATATTTATTACTTAAAAAGCTTGCAAATTATCTCCGGCGAGACCTCCAGCCAGTTCATTCCCAACGGCGCGGTAACGAGAGCTTCTATGGCCATTTTGCTGACGAAGTCGCTGGAAGCCATGAAGCCCTCCGGGGTGGACAGCGGCGCGGTGATTCCGGTCAGCATCGCCAATCCAAGCGTTTCCAAAGTGGAAAGCGTATCGGGCATGATAGACAAGCTTTATCCCATCTTAAACGGCATACAGATTTTGACAGACGACAAAAAAATGCTTTATCAGGTTCCGCCCGTGGGCCATATAGAAGTGGACGGATATTTAAAAACTTTTTCCGATCTGCGGGAGGGTATGCTGCTGTCGGGCGTTTTGCTGAACAACGAACTGGTCAATCTGGCGGCGCAAAGCGTCCCCGCCGCCCCGGAAGTGACGCCAGCGCCATCTATGACGGCGCTGACGGGCCTCGTCGATTCCATTCAGCCGGATACGTCCGGCGTTACCATTCAGATCCTCACCTGCGAGTGGAATGGCGAGGCGATGCTGGAAGTGAAAAGTTTTCTGCTGGCGCCGGAAAGCAAAATTATGCAATCGGGCAAGGCAATCGCGTTTTCCGACATTGTTAAAGGCAGCGCCGTGACGGCGGAAGTTTCTGGCGGGCTGTGCTATTCGCTCGAACTCACGGAAAAAAGCTGGGAGATCCAAAACGGCGTGCTGCTGAACAAAAAAATGATCGCGGATGTGATGACGCTCATCATACAAGATCACAGCGGCGTCAGTTATGCGCTCCGCCTCACAGACGAAACGGTTGTGAGCCGGAAAGAGACAGGGAAAGTAAATTGGGATGACCTGCGCGCGGGAGACAGCGTCAGCGCCGTCTGTGAATATGACAGGCTCATCGCCGTGGACGCCGCCGGCGTGAAAAGCACGCAGGACGGCGTTATCCTGGAGGTGCATGTCGCGGCGGATCAGCAAGCGATCGTCATGCAGACCACAGAAGGAGCCGTCAAGCGATATGCCCTGATGCCGGAAACCGTTGACGTGTATTCTGTCCGCGTGGGCATGAAAGTCCGCTTGAACCTTGAAAGTCAAGAAGTGCGGACGCTGACTGTTTTGGAAAATGCCGTAGCGCCCTCATTCTTCACCGGCGTTATTGAATCCATGCAAACCGGCTCGCTGTACCTGCGCAGCGGCAGCGTAGATCCCAAAGAAATTTTTCTGGATGACGCCACGGTTTTTATCGATTCCGGTTCCGGCGGCGCCGTGAAGCCAGAACAGCTGGCTACGGGCATGAAAGTATACGTCATATTGCCGGATGCGGGCAAGCGGGCCTCTCATGTGACAATTTTGTCTTAATCAAATTCAAAAGGAGTTGGAACAGCATGGACAGCAAAAAGCCAGAAGAAATCAAAGAAGAAAATAAAGAAGAAAAGTTGATAGAAAAGCTGCTGAAAACGAGGTCAATCATTATTTGCGGTGAAATCAACCAGGCTCTGGCGGAAAAAGTGACCACGCAGCTTCTGCTGCTGCAGGCGATGGGCGACGATCCGATCAATCTCTATTTGAACAGCCAGGGCGGGCATGTGGAAGCCGGTGATACCATTCACGATATGATTCAGTTTATCCGGCCGCGCGTATTGATCGTCGGCACAGGCTGGGTCGCCAGCGCGGGGATTACCATCTATTTGGCGGCGAGCCGGGTAGACAGATATTCCCTGCCCAATACCCGCTACATGATTCATCAGCCGCTGGGCGGCGCGCAGGGACAGGCGACGGATCTGAAAATAGAGGCGGACGAGATCATCAAGATGCGCGAACGGATCAACCGCCTGATCAGTCACGCCACCGGCCAGCCCGTGGAAAAAGTGCATCAGGATACATTGCGGAACCATTGGATGGATGTACATCAAGCGATAGAATATGGCATTGTCAATCGTATTGTCACGCGCTTCGACGAGGTCGTTTAAATAGGAAAGAGTAAACATGGAAAAATTCGAGGCTGTGGAACAGAGTATCATCAAAAAATACCGAAAAGACATTTGGCGCGGGTTTATCCGCGGCATACAGGAATATGAACTGGTGCGGGAAGGGGATCAGATTGCGGCCTGCCTGTCAGGCGGAAAAGATTCTATGCTCATGGCGAAATGTCTGCAGGAACTTCAAAAGTACAGCCATACGCGGTTTAACTTGGTTTTTCTGGTGATGGATCCGGGCTACAGCCCGGAGAACCGGCGGATCATTGAGGAAAACGCCAGGCTTTTGCGCGTCCCCGCTCTTTTTTTTGACACGGGCATTTATGACGCTGTGGCGAAAGTGGGTGCGGGCGCCTGTTATCTATGCGCGCGCATGAGAAGAGGATATTTATACAGGAAAGCGCAAGAGCTGGGCTGCAACAAAATCGCGCTGGGTCATCATTACGACGACGCGGTGGAAACGATACTGCTCTCTATGTTCTACAGCGGAGAGTTCAAAACCATGATGCCCAAATTGAAAAGCCGGAACTGCGAAGGGATGGAGCTGATCCGGCCTCTCTATTTGGTGCGGGAAGACGCCGTTATCGCCTGGCGCGATTACCACCGTCTGCGTTTTATCCGCTGCGCCTGCCGCTTTTCGGAAAACCCCGATATCTGCGGCGGCGGCTCTAAACGCGCGGAGATCAAAGCCTTTCTCCGGCAGCTGCGGAAAACCGATCCCGTCATTGAAAAAAATATTTTCCGAAGCGTTGAAAACGTGCATGTGGACGCGGTGATCGGCTGCCGTGAAAAAAATATCCGGCGCCATTTTTTGGATAGTTATGACGCGCAGACATAAACTCAAGCATTAAAAATCATGGGCGCGTAACGCTGAACAAATTCATATCCATTGACAGAATCCTGGTTGATCGACCATGTCATTAAACCGCGGATGCCATGGCCCTCTGCTTCCAGCCGATCCAGCGCCCAGCGCACGTCGTCAGGATTTTCCACATATCCGTTGATGGCCGACAGCGGCGAGGCGGGCAGGCCAATCACAAATTTATCCGCGTGGATTTGGAGAAAGTCATTGGTTCCCGTGACTATGGCGTTTGTTAAAGTGTAGAGAAACTCCGCCTTATGCTCGTTATCGTTTTGAGACAGGAACATATGATATTCATCTGACCAAATGCCGTCGGCGCCTTGGTTGTAATACTGTGGGAAAATCAAATCATAATAGCCTTCCAGATCCTGCAGGAACGGCTTGTAGGGCGCTGCATATCCTCGCAAAAGATTAAATTCCGGCGCCATGGTGACAATAAACGGTTTTCCCTGTGAACGGTAAAAATCTTTGATTTCACGGATGACCGCGGGAACCACGCTTTGGTTATCGCCCGCCGAGATGGACGCGCCTTCCAGATCGATATCAATCCCGTTAAAACCATATCGCTCGATCAAGCGCATAAGCTCATCTTTAAAGAGCGGCTTGTCACTTTCCCGCAAAATGATGCCCTCATGCGCCCCCCCCAGCGACAGGAGAACGGCGCGGCCCTCAGCCTTGAGGCTCTCCATGCCCGCGATAAATTCATCTTCGTCCATATAGGGGGCAAATGTGAGGACGCCCTCTGCGTTGGGTTCCACAAACGCGACGCAGATCAAGTTGTATTCCGGCGGTATACTGGTCAGGGAAACTTGCGGGTTCCAGCCAAACCAGAATCCGCAGAAAACTTTGCCGGACAGATCTCCGGACGATGGTCCGGACGGTTGTCCGAACGATGGTCCGGACGGTTGTCCGGACGGTTGTCCGCACGATTGTCCGGGCAGTCGCCCGGGCAGTTGTTCGGGCGGCTGCCCGGGTTCATTGCGCAGGGAGGCCAGTGTGTATGGCCTGCTGCGCGGCATTTGAGACAACAGCATAAATAATGGCAGTGAAGACATTACATTCATGACCGCAATCCTTTCTAATCTCTAGAACAAAACCACAGTGTTCATGAACATAGTATGCTATTCTGGATTGTCCTGCGCGTTATCCCCGCTTTTCAATTCCCAAGGCCACAAGTCTAAGATCGTTTCTTTTATCTGCTCCGTGACTGTCTTGCGCGGCGGTTTTACCTCCCCTGGGTTCAGCACAACTGGATCCGAAGCGTTTATCCCGCTGAGAATCTCCAGCGTCTTATCTCCATAAAAGCCGGTCTCGACAGACATTTTGGTCAATACCGCCTCTGTGTATTCCATTGTCTTCCAGAAAACTTTTTTGGAAGCGGCTTGCTCGCCCATCACGTACACATACTTCTCCGCATCCTCAATCAGTACAGCCTGTATAGGCAAAGACAGCGCATTCTCTATTTTATCTGTCATCACGGCGATGTCCACAGTGTACCCGGTTTTAAGCTGTTCATCTGGGTTAAGCACCGTGATCTCCACCGGCACGACCACTTCGTCGTCGGAGGTTTTGGGTTTTTCCACCGCGCCCACCGCGATCTTGGCGACACTGCCCTGATAGTTTTTGTCTGGCAGGCCGCTGGTAGAAATATCCGCTTCTTGACCCAGGACCAGACGCGGCGCGTCGTATTCCGTAATATCCGCCGCGACCAAAATCATGGACGTATCCGCGATTTCCACGAGCGCCGCGCCTTTGGCCGCGATTTCTCCCGCCTGTATCTGCACAGACGTCACATAGCCGTCGATAGGGCTGACGGATTGATGCGTAAGCTTTTGCAAATCCGACTCAATCTGCTGGATCTGCAGTTGAATCAGCTCAATGGCGTTCTGCTGCTGACGGTATTTATTGACGGTGGCCTCATCGGAAAATTTATCCTCGGCATTCGTCCTCTTTTGCCTGGCGTCCTCCAACTGCGCCTGCCGGGTAAGCAAAGTCTGCTCGTTGGCCTCTTCTTGCAGCCTCAGATCTTCTAACGTTTGCAACGCGTTTTCATAGGACGACACGGCCAGGTCAAACTCTTTTTCCGTGATCACGCCGCTTTCATAAAGTGTCTCGTTCGTCTCACGGGTCTTTTGCGCGTCGTCTGCTTTGCGCTGCTGCTGTGCGATTTTGATCTCCGAACTTCTAATATCGTTTTCCGCCATATAGAAATTTTGTTCCGCCGCCGTCACATCACTCGTGTATTGCAGCAGCTCATTCCGGCCCGCCGGCAGAGCGATGCTTTCGAGGTTCAGTTCCGCGTTGCGCAGGTTCAGCCGCGTCTCCGAAAGCCTCCGCTCCAAATCCATCTGATCGGAGACGACGTCAAAGGCGATGAGGCGCTGTCCTTTGTCCACGGGTTCGCCCTCTTTGACATGGACTTGAGCCACTTTTTCGGAAACGTCCAGCATCACGGAGACTGTGTCCTTGGCGCGCACATGGCCGGTGGCGATGACCTGCCGGGTCACGTCCGCGTATTGCGCTGTCTGTGTCTGATACAGCGCCCGCAAATCCTCCGGCGGTTTCGTTTCGTCCCAATAATAAAACGCGCCCGCTGCCGCGGCCAGAATCGCGGCGAAAATAATCACTTTTAAAATGCGTTTGAATATCTTCATAAAATTCAGTTCCTTTGCGCTCTATTCGACACTCTTCAACGCTTCCACCATATGGATTTTTTTTAATTTGCCGCCGGAAAACAGATTGGCGCAGGCTGAAAACACAAACGTCAGTACGAGCGCGTACACAAAGCTTATGGCGTTAATGGCGCGGCCAAACATAATCAGTTCTGTCTCGGCGGTCAGCAGGATGTACAAATGAAGCGCGACACCCAAGCCCAGGCCCGCCAGCGCGCCGATGACCGTCAGTAAGGCGCTTTCCCTGAATACATACGCCGAAACTTCCTTGTCGTAAAAGCCCAGCACTTCAATGGTGGCCAGCTCCCGGACGCGCTCGCTGATGTTAATGCCGCTCAGGTTCAGCAGCACCACAAAAGCCAGCGCGCCCGCGGAAACAATCAGCACAAACACCACAAAATTCAAACTGGTTATCACATCATTGAAACTCAGGATACTGTTTTCCGTAAAGGTCACAGAACTCACCTCCTTTTGATCCAAAATTTCTTTGGCCAGCGCTTTATCCTCCGCGGTAACGGCTTCGCCCTGGCCGCTTTGGTTCAGCAGCGCATACATCTCGTTATACTCTGCCGCTTCTCCGAACAGGTTTTGATACAGTTCTTTGGTCAGATAGATATAATGAAACATGTAATTCTCCGTGACGCCCGTCACCCTGGCGATAACAGGCGCGCCGTCCCCGTCCTGGATCTGTATTTCGTCTCCCACGCGCAGCTTCAGCAGGCTGGAAAGCTTTTCCGTGATGATCACGCCGTCTTCGGACAAGGACAATGGCTCTTTGGAAACGCGATCCTGAAAAGTAATAAACCGCTGCAACGCGTTACTGTCTTCCGGCGTCACCAGAAGGACACTCTGCGTTTTGATGTCGGAGGCGTACTCCGGATTATCCGCGTCCATCGCTTTTTGGTATAATTTAATGCTGCTGGAAACGCCGCCGGATCGCATGACACTTTCGATCTCATCTAGATTTTTGCGTTTGGCGCTGTCCTGAAAAGAAACGGACATATTGTAATGGCAGATTTCTCTGTATTGCAGGGTCATGATAGCGCTCACGGAATCTTTCAAACCAAAGCCCGTCAGAAGCAAAGCTGTACAGCCCGCGATGCCAATCACCGTCATGTAGAAACGTTTTTTGTAGCGAATGATGTTGCGCACCGTCACTTTTTGCGTAAACGTCAGGCTTTTCCAAAAAAAGCCCATGCTTTCCAAAAATGTACGGCGCCCGGCTTTGGGCGGCCTGGGCCTCATGAGGCTGGCTGGCGTCTCGCGAAGTTCATTCAGGCAGGAAATCACAGCCGCCATCACGGTGCAGGCAAACGCGATCCCAACGCCGGTGGCCCAATAGACGTAATTGACAGGGGTCAGCGCGGCGGGTATCGTGTACAGCATACCATACGCGTTGAGAATGAGGCGCGGGAATGTTTTCATACCGATGTAACCGCCCAGCGCGCCTCCGATCAAAGTGGGCGCGGCCGCGTAGATTACATATTTGGAAATGATGCTGATATTGCCATACCCCAGAGATTTCAGCGTCCCGATTTCACCTCGGCGTTCTTCCACCAGGCGCGTCATGGTCGTCAAGCTCACCAGCGCGGCGACGAGAAAAAAAATCAAGGGGAAAACTTTGCCGATGGCCGTGATTTTATCGGCGTCCTGACTGAAGCTGGCGTAACCGGGGTTCGAATCGCGATCCAAAACATACCACTTGGGCAAGTCTAAATCATCCAGTTCTTTTTGCGCGCTGTCAATCGCGCCGCGCGCTTCTTCCAATTCTTTTTCCGTCCTCGCCCGTGTCAGCGTGAATTCCGCCGCGGACGCCTCCAATTGATTGCGCGATCGGGACGTTTCCGCCGCGCCGCTTTGAAGCGCCGATTGCGCGTCGTTCAGCGCGTCCCGGCCCGCTTCGATGTCCAGCAAATTTTGCTCTAAAGATTGTTTTTGCTGGCGCAGGGTTTCTCTGGCATTGGCAAGCGTTTTTAAACCGGCGGCCAGCGCCGCCATGCCCTCTTCGATTTGCGCGCGGCCAGCCGCCATACGATCCTTGCCCGTCAAAATTTGCATACGGACGGTTTCGATGCCCTCTGGATTTCCCTGTTCCGAATCCGGACTGCCGAAAGTGTTCAGCCATGATTCTTGTCTTTGCAGTTCGGCTTCTTCCGCGTCCAAAACGTCAGACTGCTCCAGCAGTTCCCGATCTGTAACGCGCGCGCGCATTTCTTCCGCGTCCAATTGCGCCGCCGCCGCGTCAGCCTCCCGCAGACCGGCCCTGACTTGGGCCTCCCGCAAATCGATCTCCCGCAGGGAATCGTCGATTTGCGCCTGCTGCAAAGGTTGATCGAAAACAGCGGCGTTGACGAGGAACAAATTTTGCTGCCATTCGTTTTCCGCTTCATCCAGCGCCAGCCGCGCTTGAAGCTGACGCGCGGTTAAATCCGATCGGGCTTGCTTCAAGCTGCCTTCCGCCCGGTTGATCATGTCCTGATACCGGCTGACCACCCGCGCGTCTCCGATTTTTTCGACGGCTTTGACCACCTCTTTGATTTTGTTTTTATACTCGTCGCTGAAGCAGAGCGCCGCGTCTGTGGATTCAACCTGGAGAAAGGCTTCGCTGTAGATCGTCTGTGAAAAGTTTTCCCGGGGAATAAAAAGATAGAAATCCACTATACCGCTGCCGATGGAGCCGGAACCGCGTTCTTGAGAAACGTAATAGGGAGACGCCACGGCGCCGGTGACGCGAAATGTATTCGTCCTCAACTGGCCGCGGATGTCTTTTTTCTTGCCGCTTTGGATCGTAAACACATCGCCGACAGCCAGGTTTTGGCTCTGCAAAAACTCCTGTTCCACCAGCGCCTCGTTGCCTCTTTCCGGAAAGCGCCCGCTGAGGAGAACAGGCTGGTTCACTTCTTCCAGGCTGTGTATTTTTAAAATATAAGATTGATTGTTGCGAACCGTCAGCGCGTCTATGCCATAAGCGGGATAAACCGCGCGCACGCCTGGCGCCAGCCGCAGCGCCCGAATGTCTTTTTGATCCAGTCCATATGTAGAGACGACCCGGATATCCATCAGATCATAGCGATCAAAATACGCGTCGCCAGTGAGCTTCATATCGATGCCGGTGGCGCCCAGGCCGGCGAAAAAGGAAACGCCCAAGGCCACGATCACCATAATGCCCATAAACCGGCCAAACGTATTTTTAATTTCACGCGTTAAGTCTTTGCGTCCAGCGGAACGCATACGCCATCATCACCATTCGATTCATTTTACGCCGTCAACGCAATAAGAACTTTTCTAAGAGCATTATAATAGAAAACAAAATCAAAATCAATGAAGGCCATTGAGGATGTTCCCGATGACATGACGTGCGAAGAATGGAATAATCAGAACATTAAGGCCCAGATGATCAAGAATCCACCAAAGCTATGCCTCTGCTTCTGACTTTATAAAGAGATTTTCACTTGAGAATTCCGTGTGCAGCGTCTATAATAAAGACAATGGAGGGCGATATGGACGATAATGATACGCAAGTCAGCAAAATTCCCGAAAACATCGATCTTACCACACCGCTGAAGCCGTTTGCCGATCCAGTCATGGAAGCAGTCTTCGCCAATAAAGATGTGGCCGGGCTGGCCGCACGCAGTTTGATCAACGCTGTCCTGGATGACAGCGCGGATCCTATTATCGGTGAAATCACGCAGCTGACGCCGCAAAAGACAATGCCTAATGTACTGGGGAGAGGATACCGCTTCGATATCGAAGCGCGCATATCCAATAAAGAACTGGCGGATATTGAGATCCAAAACAGATATATGAATATGAATGACAGGGGCGTCCTCTACGCTGGAAGATTTATGGACGATAACGCCCGGCGCGGTGAGGCCATGGAAAAAGTCCTCGCAAACATTCCGCGCGTCATTGTAATAAACTTGCTGCATTTTGACTTGCGCAAAAAGCATGATGATTTTCACCAGCCTGTTGATCTGACATACCGAAAGCCCGCGCAAAACGGGGCAATCGAACGCGCCAGCAACAAAATATCTATCCATAACATTGAACTCAAAAAATTCGTAAGGCATACACTTCCACATAAGCCGTATACCAAAGATACGCCAGCCCTGCATTACTGGCTGTGGGCCTTGTGTAAGGCTGAAAACGAAAATAAGTCTTTAGGCGAGGTAATCAAAATGAACGACGCGTTAAGTGAGTTTGCGGAGCAAGATGCAGGCTTTAAGCAATATACCGGCCGATATGAGCAAATCAGCTCAGATTTGCAAGTCCGCAGGGTGTATGCCATGTGGACAGAGGGAATGAGCGCGATTGATCAGGCAAAAGCGGAGGGCCGCGAGGAGGGCCGCGAGGAAGGCATTGAGGAGGGTCGCGAGGAAGGCATAAATTTAAAAGGCGTTTGCGATGCGGTTAATAGTGTTATCAGATGGCATTGTTCCATTACAGAAGCGATGGAGGTTGTGGAATTGGATTCCGAATACCGCGAAGCTGTGATTGCCGAATTACAAAAACGTGGCGTTGCGTTTACGCTGTAAACAGTAAAACTCCCTCCGTCAATCAGCGCTGCGCGTTGCCACCTCCCCTCACGGCTGATTTTGACTCACAAGAATTACAAAGCCCATAGCGCATTGCTTACATCCCCAGTTAAAAAGAGCCGTACATGTGTTGTGTACAGCTCTTTTTTGCATTGCGTCATGTTTTTATGGCTCCAATTGCCCGGCCAGCAATTTTTCCATTGCAAGCAGCATTTGATCCGCCGACCGCTTATTGATGACAAACTCAATGGATCCGCCATTTTCCCGCACCGCGTAAAAATCTTCGTTGTATGTGTAATATTCGTATGTTGGATTGGGGGCGCCGCTGCTGAGTTGATAGGCGACGGTCAGATCCGGCAGGCCGGATGGCTCAAAGTTTTCAATGGCCGCGTCATAGGACAGTCCGATCAACGTCTCATAATATTTTCTAAAAGAATCTTCTTGCATTGCCTGTCCATTCACCGAAGGATGAATCACTTTTTCCGGCTCGGGCGTAGGGGTAGGCGCGGCGTCCGGATCGTCCCCGTCTGGCGCGGGCGATTCCGCAGAAAGCGCGGGCGGCGTCACTGTCTCGTGAACGATTTGAACATCGTAGCGCGCGCTGGCGGATTCTATCGCCACAGCGTCACAATCTTCAATGTTGATGAGAGCCGCATAGCGATCGATAAACGAAAACACATCAATAGTATAGAAGCCGGATAAGTACGTCTTATTCATGGCAAAAACGCTGGGCCTGTCAGCATACTTGACATAAACCGCCTCGTCATCCCTGTCCGCGCCCGCCAGCAGATGCGTCTCGCCCCCGCTGTCTATCAGCCGTACTTCCAGAAGCGGATCGTCCAAACCATACGCGGCTAAATCGGACGGGTTCAGATCCGTCAGCTCGCCCATCACAATGCCGCTCATCGGATTGAGGACGTTGGCTTGAAAATCCTCCGCATGAAGCTGCCGGCCTGAATAAGGCCTGGCCAAGGTCAGGGCATATTGTCCCGTTTCCGTTTGCGCGCCGCTGAACTCCAGCGGTTCTCGATTCTTTTCGTGAATATAAACATATTGCAGGCTCTGCGCATCAATGGCGGGCAGGGCCTTGTCTATCAGACTGTCCAGCGTGTAAGAAAACGGAGCGCCAACGGAGGAGGCGACCAAGTAAAGAGCCGGGTCGCCTTGCAGCATCATGTAATAATAATCCCCATTCGGCGTAGTTGCGCCCAGTTGGATCGTCTTTTCCGTTCCGTCATAATATGCCGCGACGGCTCGCGCCTTAGGCGGATCCAGTCCGTACTCGGCGGGATTGTCCACTGTGCCGCTGATTTTTTCCGCGGCGGTCAAGGCGTAAGCGCCGCGAACCATCTCGCTGACATTAGATTTGTTTAATGGAAGATCTTCCATGCCCG
This sequence comes from Clostridiales bacterium, assembly GCA_031289625.1. Classification (GTDB taxonomy): domain Bacteria; phylum Bacillota; class Clostridia; order Lachnospirales; family WQUN01; genus JAITPB01. The sequence continues at coordinate 15,448 of JAITPB010000118.1, forward strand.
CGATCTCCCACGAGATAATCGGCTCGGGCGTGGGGGTTGGCGCGGCTGAGACATCGGGCTCTTCGCCTGTTTCATCGCTTTCTTCTTCATCCGCCGGAACAGGCGTCGGCACCGGTGTTGGCGTGGAGGCAATGGAGCTCAGCGTCAGTTCTCCGCCTTCAGAATAAAAGGAAACTTGTTTCAAATCGAATTCCTTCATGTCTAGCAACGGCACTGCCTCAACAGGCGTTTCCTCTGTGTCCGGCTCCGCGTTATCATTTTTGTTGAGGAGATACAAGTACGCTCCGGTTAATCCGCCCAGCAAAACGACGCATACAACCAATGAAACGATTTTCTTCATGATTAACTATGGCGCCTCCTCAGCCAAACCGTCAGGCCCGCGCCCAGGATGATGAGCGGCAGAATGATAGAACTGAACATGGACAGCACCAGAACCTGCATGGAAGACATGGTCAGCTGCTCCGCGGTTTCCGGCGTCTTGGGCAGGATGGAAACCGTGTCGGCTTTATCCTGCAGCCAGTTCATCGCGTTGATGAGAAAATCCCAGTTGACGCCCCGGATAGCCGTGTTGACGCTTTCATCAATGATGGTGGGATTGGCGATAAAAATGATCTTCGTGGTGTGTTCCTCGTCCGTGGCATAGGCATCCGTGATCGCCACGGCCAGATCAAAGGGGCCGTCTTGATCGTCCGGCTCTTTTTCAATGGTCTGCGTGTTGGGGTTGGTTTTTCCATAAGCCTGTTTCGAGGTGGTGAGCAACGGCTCAATGGTAATGCTGCTCTTTTTTAATTCCGTTTTCTCCACGCCGGAGGACTGAACCAGCAGAGGCATATAATTTTTGTCCAGTAAAGGCTGTGTGATGTCGTGCGGGGCAAAGTCAGACAGCAGATAAATCCGGTTGTTGCCCGCGTAATGGCTGGGGTCGTTCTCCGCCACGATGTACTGACCCATCCGCACGCCGTAGCTGCTCAAAACGCTGTCGAGGTTTGGATACTCCTGCCCGAACGCGCCCACGCAAAACACCGCCCGTCCGTCGTTTTGCAAAAACGTCTTGACGTTTTCCGCCGCGCTGGCCGTCCAGTCCCGGGATGGCTGGGTCACGAACAATATCGTACAGTCTTCGGGGATTTCGCTCGTGACGAGATTCACGTCTTTGATCTCAAAGTTGGCCAGCTCCAACTGGCTTCTCAAGGTGTCCTGCAGGGGAAGCTCGTCGCTGCCCGATACTGTGTAAGCTGTGGCGCTGGCGCCGGATGTGACGTAGTTGATGGCGTTCGTGACTCGCGGTTCAATATCAATGCTTTTGACATACGTCGAATAATTTTGATAGTCAAAGTCTGTCGAGATCATATCATTCGCCTGAATCACTTTGAAAAGCGATCCGCTCTCCACAATCACGCTGTTGATGGGTATAGGCTCGCCGTCTTTGGCGTATTGCGTCACAAAAGCGGGATACAGATACGGATCTTTATACACCAGTTGAATATGGCTGGAGGATTTAGCATATTCATCCAGAAGGCGCTGAAAGGTCAGCGGCCCCACGGCCTCTTCAAACATCCGGCCTTCCTCGCCAGTGCGCGCCAAGGCGGTTATGGTAACGTCCTGCGTGAGTTCCCGCGCGATCTTTATGCTGTCTTCACTGAGGGAGTATTGTTTATTCGCACTCATGTCGAAAGTCAGCTTGAGTTGATCCGCCAGCAAATTGACGATGACCATAATGGCAATGACGAACAGGATCATCAGCGTGGAGAAAGATCCGTATTTAAATTTTTTGGTGGAAAAACTTTCGAAAAAACGACGCAATCCATTCACCTCCTAAGCCCATCTGCGTTTTTCGATGGCGTTCACAGAGAAGTATAAAAACGCGATCGTAAACGTGATGTAGTAAACAATGTCTGCAATGTTAATGACGCCGTTGTTAAAGCTGTTGAAGCGATCCATAATGGAAAACCATCGGATGACTTTGACAATAAGCCCGTCAAACACAGCAGGCCGCGCGACATACAGAGCCACGACCACAGCCAAGAGAATCAGCGGCAGAAGACTCGCGGCGTAGATATTTTTCGTGCTGTTATAGATGAGATAGGCCAGCAGCGCGAGCAGCGCCGCAATGAAAATAATAGAGGCTGTGGCGGACGCCGCCGGGCCAGAGGAAAGCCCGCTGGCGATCCAATCCATAATGTAGAAAACCAGCATCACGACAAATGTGCCGACAGCCGCGATAATTTGGTTGTCTGTCAGAACGGAAATGAACACACCCACGGCGATAAAAGCCGCGATCAACAGAATATAGCCCAGATAGGCAGTGAGAACCGGTGCGAAAGACAGCGTTCCATACGGCGCGATCAGCAGCGGAAAAATGAAAGTGAGCGCCAGGCCGATGAGCGCCAGGATGAGCGCGGCCAAAAATTTCGCCGCGACAATACCGGCGACTGTCACCGGCGAGGTGAAAATGAGCTGATCCGTTTTTTGCCGGGCCTCCTCCGCGAACAAGCGCATCGTCAGCACGGGCATGAGAATCAGCATAAAGATGGTGAAATAAGACATTACGTTGACAAACGCGGTAGATTGATTCAGCAAGTTGATCAGGCTGAAAATAATCCCTGTCAAGCCGACGAGAATAAACAAAAAGACATAGCCAATCCATGAGTTGAAATAATTTCTCAGCTCTTTCTTCAGTATCGCGGTCATGATTCACGGCTCCCTTCACCGCTTGTGATTTGCAGGAAGATTTCTTCTAAGCTCAAGTCCAACGATTTCATGGACAAAATGGGATAATTGTTCTTGGCCATGCAGGCAAAAATCGCTTCCCGGATATCCACATCCTCTTCGCCCGTCATAATGAGATCGATGGCGCCCGGTTCGTGGCTGCCATCCTCTTTGGCTGTTTTGATCAGGGGAAATTCCTCAATAGCGCTTAAAATCTTAGACGCCTCGCCTTTCACCCGCACTGCCATTTGGTGCCCGTGCGTCAAACCGCTGGACAGCTTTTCCGGGGTGTCGCTGGCGATGATTTTCCCTTTGCTGATGATCATCACGCGGTCGCAGACTGCGCTGACCTCGGAGAGAATGTGAGAACTCAAAATGATCGTGTGTTTCTTGCCCAGCTTCTTGACGAGATCCCGCATTTCAATGATCTGTTTCGGATCCAGGCCCACGGTAGGCTCATCCATGATGATGGCTTTGGGGTAGCCCATCATCGCCTGCGCCAGCCCCACGCGCTGCCGGTATCCTTTCGACAGATTTTTGATCAGCCTGCTGGATATGTCGGCGATTTTCACGCTCTCCTTGATGTCTTCTATCATTTGGGTGCGCTGGCCGGCTTTGACTTTTTTGATTTCGGCTACGAAGCGCAGATATTCATCCACCCTCATTTCACCGTAGACAGGCGGCATATCCGGCAGATACCCAATGTCTCGCTTGGCCTTCTCCGGCTCGGCCAGGATATCCGCGCCATTGATGATCACGTCGCCTTCCGTGGCGGAGATGTAACCGGTGACGATGTTCATCGTCGTGGTTTTCCCCGCGCCGTTCGGCCCTAAAAAACCTACGATCTCCCCGTCCTCCGCCGTAAAGCTGATATTGTCAACCGCGCAGTGCTGGCCATACCGCTTCGTCAGATTTTTTACTTCGATCAAATGCAATCCCTCCGCTTTTAATTTGTCTCATGATACCGTATGAAAGACGGGAGTTCAAGTAATAATTGTAAATAAAGGCAAAAAAGAAGGGCAAAAAAACAAAGGCAAAATAAAACGGCTTTTACAAGATCCGCAGTGTCCTTGTAAAAGCCGGAATATTATGCGTCAGTTCTCGTAAAATTTTTCCAGGTATCGACGTTAAGATGCCGGGTAGCCTCCAGATTTTCCATTTGGATCTGCTCAAAAATTTCTTTACGATAAACCGGAATGTTTCTGGCGGCGATGACGCCGATACGCGCCTGTTCACCTTGAACGCCGAGCAAAACCACTTCGATGTTGCTGTTGATAATAATGGATTCGCCGGTTTTACGCGTTAAGGTCAGCACTTAACGGGAAATGGCCTCTTGCGTATGAATTCTCTGCACATGATCATACAGACGGTACTTCATATCATAGTTGTCGTTGTCCAGTATGACCTGTTTACCCTTCTTCGTGCTGGGGTTGATGACGATAGGCGCCCGCAGGTTCGCGCGCATTTGCCTGATGTCGTCGGGTATGACCACCACATTATAGATCAGCAGATTATTCTCGTCCAGTTCGCCGAGGCTCGCCACTTCGTCCGATTTCACCAGAGGATTATATTCGGGCATGACGTTGTAGATATTAATCAAGGCAAAAGCAAGATTTCCATCTTCAACGGACTGGAGCCAGCAAAAGGTATCTTCACGCTGATTTTCCAGCAGAACCACAAATTTCTTGCTGTCGGGAAAACCAGGCAGCCCCTCGTCAAAGTGAATGCAGAGAGAGGAATCATAGTCAATTTCACCAAAATGTTTTGTTTTCAATCTCATAAGTAACCTCCTAATTTGTTATATAAAATTAGACAGCGTCATCTGGATGATGCTGGCGCCGGCTTTCAAAGACGCTTGATAGACCGCTTCCGCGTTGGATTTTCGCATCATGGCCTCCATCATGTCCACGTCCTCGTTGTCGGACATCAGCTTTGTGTACCCGCCTTCATCCTGCTCCAGCCGGGATTGAATCAGATCCAGACGATTCATGCGCGCGCCTAGATCTGTTTGCTCTTTTGAGATATTGGCGATGTATCTGTCGCACATCTCAAGCATGTTGTTGAAGCGATCATGCAGCACTGCGGCGAGCTGTCCTTTTTCAGCGGTGATCTGCCGGTTTACCGCCGCGTTCAGCTGATCACCCGTGAGATTGTAAGGATCACTCGAATACTTCTCACTCAGCCGCCGTTCATTGGAAATGGAAATCTCTTCTAAAAATCGGCAGAGGCGGTTGAGATCGGCGAACATTTTATCCGTATATACGTTTTTGGCCAGCGAATTGATGTAGACATCTGTATTGACGGAAAATTCATAGGCGATATCCTGTACGGACATATCGTATGGCAACGCGCTGTCTAAATCCTTGCAGGGAAAATATACGATGGGGTTCAGTTCGCCATCCGCAAATCCTGCTTTCACATACTTGATGTCCAGCTGGGACGGAAAATCCGCGATGTCAGCGTCGCTTACAATCAATTCTCCGGTTTCTTGAATGTAAACCAGCTTGCCCGACGGTATCGACGCGGAATCATACGGATTAGGATCCAGCGCGCTGGCCGTTATTACCTCAAAGCTGCTGTCGGTTGGCGTCAGGCTTGTGGCGTAAGAGTACGACAGTTTCATCATGTTGGAATGATAGACCAGAGGTTCATCTGTGCCGCTTGGCGAACTGACCGACAATTTTTGGTACGATTGTGTTTTTTCAATATCATTCACGGTAAAAGACTGCGTGATCTCATAGCGTTTGTCGTCCACGGCTTGGCTGAACACAGGCGGTTCATTCGTCCGAAAACCGGAGAAGACATAGCGGCCCGCGTAAGTAACATTCATTTCAGAGCCAAGCTGCCTTGTCATCTGCCGAATCTGCGCCGCGATCGCCTGCCGGTCCGTAGTCTCCAGAATGCCGTTGGCCGCTTCCACACACCGGTCTTTTATGGTTTTCATGATATCAACGACATTATTATACGCGCCTTCTGTGACATCCATCCATGCCATTCCTTGGGAGACATTCTGCTGATATTGCTCTGTTTCGGAGACATTCGAGCGGAATTTCAAGGCTCTCGCCGCAGTAATCGGGTCGTCGGACGGGACTTGAATTTTTTTCGCCGTTGAAATTTGCGTATACAGCTTATCAATCTGGCCCACATTCCGGTTGATATTCAGAAGCATCGTATTGGTCAGCATCATATTTGTGACGCGCACCATAAACCACCCCTTTAATCGCCGATGCTTTTATTATAGCCCGCCGCCGGGAAAATCATCCGCTGAAATAAAAAAAGCCGCGATTGCGGCTGCGGCGCGCCTGTTATGAAATGGATCTCACAGCGGCACGCCGAACAATTTTGAAGCGTTCGCGGCGGTCGCGCTGGCGATGGCTTCCGGCGTGGTTTTTTTGAGTTCGGCGATCTTCGCGGCGATATGTGTGAGATAGCGCGAGTCATTGCGCTGCTTGCGGAAGGGAGCCGGCGTCAGATACGGGCAGTCCGTCTCCAGCAGCAGCGCGTCCAACGGCGCGGCTTCCACCACTTCTTTGAGCGTTTTGCTGTTTTCAAATGTGACGACGCCGCCAATGCCCAAAGCAAAACCCATTTTGATATAGTCCAGCGCCATGGGAACGCCGCCGGAATAGCAATGAATCACGCCTCTGCGCAAACCGCTTTGCGCGATCATTTCAAACGTTTCAGCGGCGGCTTCCCGGGAATGGATAATGACAGGCAGACCGGTTTTCCCCGCCAGTTCCATCTGCCGCTTGAACCAAAGCCGCTGCGTATCTCTGGGCGAATGATCGTAATGAAAATCCAACCCGATTTCGCCCAGCGCGACGGCCTTCGGGCACGCGCAGTAACCTTCCAGCAGCGCAAAATTTTCTTCGTCTAGGGAACTGGCCTCATGCGGATGTACGCCCACCGCCGCATAGATAAAATCAAATCGCTCCGAAAGTTTTATAGCGGCGAGCGAAGAGCGTATATCCGTCCCTACATTGATCACGCGCGTCACTTGAGACGCCGGCAGGGAGGCCAGCAGTTCCTCCCTGTCTTGATCATAGCGCGCGTCGTCATAATGTGCGTGTGATTCAAAAAACATCAGCGCACCTCCGATCCGTGCGCAATGCTGCCGTCCACCGTCGCCAGGCTCAAGTTTCCTTCCCCGTCGGACGCCGCCAGCAGCATTCCCTCCGATACTTCCCCGCGGATTTTGGCCGGCTGCAAATTACTGACCACCAGCACGCGTCTGCCCACCATATCTTCCGGCGCGTACCACTGCGCGATACCAGAGACAATCCGCCGCAGATCCTCTCCGACTTGGATTTGAGATTTTAAGAGTTTATCTGAACCCGGCACGCGTTCACACTGCATAATCAAACCGACTTTGAGCTTTACTTTCGCAAAATCCTGTATGGAAATAACGCCGTCAGGCGCGGGCTGGCCCGCAGGCTGGCCTGGTACGAGCTGGCTCGCGGATTTCTCCCGCAATACTTTGAAAGCTTCTTCCGGCGATATCTGCTGAAATTTTCCAACGGACGGCGCGTTTGGGTCCGCCTGATTCAGGCCGTTCAACACCGCCAATTCCTTTGGCACGTCGAGGCGCGGGAAAATGATTTCCCCTTTGACGATGGAAATGTCTTCGGGCAGCAGGCCGAACGTCTTCGCGCTTTCCCAGGCGGTCAAAGCCGGATCGGAGAAGTTGAGCTGCTCCTGGATACGCTGAGGCGTTTCCGGCATGAAAGGGCTGACCAGTACGCTGATGATCCGCAGGGATTCCGACATGGCATAGAGTACGCCAGCCAGCTCCGGTTTTTTGGCCGGATCTTTCGCCAACACCCAAGGCGACGTCTCATCCGCGAATTTATTCACGCGCCGGATCAAAGTCCAAATCTCCGCCAACGCCTCGCTAAAGTGAAAACTGTCCAGCGCTTCCTCTGTTTTGAGAACGGTTTGCACAGCCAGAGCGGCAATTTCCGCTTCACGGCTGTCTTGCACCCGCCGGATTTCTATTTTGCCGCCGAAATATTTGTCAATCATACCAACCGTCCGGGAGAGCAGATTGCCCAAGTCATTGGCCAAATCCGCGTTGATGCGTTTGAGCAGCGCCTCGTCGCTGTACCCGCAGTCATTTCCATAGCTCATTTCCCGCAGCAGAAAATACCGGATGGCGTCCGTGCCATAGCGTTCCAGCAGAACCTTAGGATTCGCCGCGTTGCCTTTGGACTTGGACATTTTTTCGCCTTCCAGCGTAAGCCATCCATGACCATGCACATGTTTCGGCAGAGGCTCGTTCAGCGCCATCAGCAAAGCGGGCCAAATGATAACGTGAAAGCGTACAATCTCTTTCGCCATCATATGGACGTCCGCAGGCCAATATTTGCGGTATTCCCGATCATCGTCCGAAAGATAGCCCAGCGCGGAAATATAGTTGACCAAAGCATCCATCCAGACGTATACGACATGGCCTGGATCAAAATCCACAGGCACGCCCCATTTGCACGCTGTCCTGGAAACGCAGAGATCCTCCAGGCCTGGTTTGATAAAGTTGTTGATCATTTCATTCCGCCGGGACTGCGGCGTGATAAAATCGGGATGCGCTTGCAGATGTTCCGCGATTCGGTCTTGATACTTCGACAGGCGGAAAAAATAACTTTCCTCTTGGATTTTTTCCACGCTCCGGCCGCAGTCCGGACATTTTCCCTCTTTGAGCTGCCGCTCCAGAAAAAATGTCTCACAGGGCGTACAGTACCAGCCCTCATAGACGCTCTTATAGATATCGTCCTGCTCATAGAGTTTTTTAAAGATTTGCTGAACAGCGCGCTCATGCAGTTCGTCCGTCGTCCGGATGAATATATCCACCTCTATGCGCATGGCCTTCCATAGTTCTTTGATCCAGTCCGCAATATTGTCCACATACTCTTGGGGGGTAACGCCTTTTTTTTGGGCGGCGCGCTCAATTTTCTGTCCATGTTCATCTGTGCCCGTCAGAAACCGCACATCATACCCTCTGAGCCTTTTGTAACGGGCCATTGCGTCAGACGCCACCGTGGTATACGTCTGCCCGATGTGAAGCTTGTCGTTGGAAAAATAGATCGGCGTGGTGATGTAAAAGGTCTTATCCATATGTCCTCCTCGGCGCTGGTCGTGATTTTAGTATTATAAACGAAATTTTATCGTTTTAAAAGAGTGAAATCAGCAAATGGGCAGGAGAGGGTTGGAATAAAAATCCAAAAAATGTCTATACTGATAATACGGATAATCAGGATAAACTACCAGAATTTTTCTATGCTGTACTTAAGGAGGAAACGACATTGTCAGTCATTGCCGTCAAAGACAATCCGCGCCCATTGCGAAGGCCGGCGCTCAAAGTTAGGGCGAATGCCATACACGCCAAGCTGGCCGCGGAAGAAAAAGAAATTATCGCCGCGCTGGAAGACTTGAAAAAAGAGCTCCAGGATGTTTACAATCGTCTAAACAACACGACTCATCCGGAACTCATTGATGGATGCATATATGAGATAAAAGCGATGCACGCGCGGTATAAATTTTATTTGGATCGGTGCAAGGAGCGCGGCATACACATGTTTTAGGAGGGAAAATATGGAGTCGTCACAATGGATCGGCTGGATGATCGCGGCCTGTGCCGCGTTTGTTTTATTTCTTTTCTTTTATAAAGCGCTGTTCAAGCTGCTCAAATTTGTTCTGCGGGGCGCGTTCGGCCTTTTGGGTTTTATGCTCTGCAACACTGCGCTGGCCGCTATGGGTTTCCCGGTCATGGTCGGGGTCAATGCGCTGACTTTCGCGTTTGTGGCTGTTTTGGGCATCCCCGGTTTCATCTCGCTGTACGCGGTGCAATGGGCGCTGCGGTAAACTGTCAGCCGTCGTCTTCATCTGGAAGCGCTGAGGAAATTTTATCATTCCTCAGCGCTTGTACGCTTTTGATCAGAGAGATCAAAAAGTCCAATTCAGCGTCGTTGAAACCGGCGATCAGGCTGGAGATTTTCGCGCGCTTCCCATGGCTCTCCGTTTCAGGGCCGACCGCCTCTTCGGAAGGCGGCTTGAGTATGCCGTCAATGGGTTTTTCAAATATTTCAGAAAGCTTATATAAAGTATACGCGGTAGCGCCTCTGCGCCCGCGCTCAATCAATCCCACAAACCCTGCCGTCAGTTCTAACAAGTCGGCCAGTTCTTCAATGGACAAATTTCTGGCGAGCCTTTCGTTACGGATATTTTCTCCCATCATTTGCCTTAGCGTTTCTTTTGTCATTACGACGCCTCCCCAATCAGCACCTTCGGCGCAAATAATTCCAAGCGGTCGAAATGTGTGGACGCTTGCGCGGCGCTCACGCCTGTATAACGCCTGTTGTAATGCGTCAGCGCGTATTTGACGTAACAGTTGATAAAAGTGCCGTTCAACAGATCGTTTGCCCCAGATCCGGGCTGGAGACGCGTGCGCAGTTTTAGAACGAGATCCTTGTCTTTGAGCGTTTCAAAAGCGGACCCCCCGCCCGCAACCCATCCCATGGTATCCCGCGCCAGCCAGCGCATGTCAAAGACGGAGCAAAAAGAATCAGCCGCGCCGGGTTCTTCTGTAAAAGCCCAGCAAATGGGTTCCAGGCGGGCGGTTTCTGATAAAATCTCGCCGACGACGACGCGATCCCATTGCTCTGGGCGAGGGCCGAGGTTAAACTGGATTTCCCATTCTATGGTCCGCGCGGCGCCGGTCTCCTGCGGATCGTTTAATTTGACCGTCAGTCTGGGGTATCCTTCAGAGAGCCGCGCGTCCTCCTCTCCGGCAGCTGTTTTAAGACTGAAGACGAGGATAAAAAAAATCAGCATAAAAATCGAAAAAAAACAGACGGCCTTGACGCCGCGCGTCCTGTCACAGTTTCTCATGAAATGATGCCTCCTGAAGCGCGGTGCGGTATGTATAGTATTGGCCGAATTTCGCGGAAACATCCTAATCATTTTTCAGCAAATCGATTGCCCGTCTGCCCGCTCCCGGCTGATACGCGGCTTTGATCACCGCGCCTTCTGTAATGGCGGCGATTATCTTTTCCTGATGCGCAATCAAAAACACGCTGTACAAATCCCAGCGCAGTTCCTGCAGCATTGCAAGCAAAGACGTTTCACCATCGAACAGGAAACATTTGAACGTCCGTTTTTTAAGGGGGATGGATTCTAAACGCCGGGCGGTAAAATAACGGTAAAAATCCCATTGGAGGCGCAGCTTTTCCCGGCGGTTGTTTTGGATCAAATATACGCCAGCGCAGAAAAGGCTGATGTTATACGAGAACAGAACGGCTTGCACCAGCCCGGCGGCAATCAGCAGCCCGGCGAAAAAACGTGTCCATCGCGTCACAATCCGTCCGGCCCGCAGTACGCCCAGCCGTCTGCCCAGAATGATATGCCAAAACCGGCCCCCGTCCATCGGGTACGCGGGCAGAAGGTTAAAGAGACAGAGCGCTAAATTCGCCGTGGCAAAATATCCCTGGCAGATCCCAAAAAGCAAAAAATTTACCAGCGGCCCCGCCAATACCACGGCTAACCTGGGAATCTCTGTGAGGCTTTCCATTTTTTCTATTTCAGCAATTTCGCCCAGCGGCGTTAAAACAAAACGCTTTACAGAGAGTTTAAAAAAGCGGCCCACCAGCACATGAGACAGCTCATGTATCGTGACCGCTAATAATACCAGCAAAAATTCTCGGCCGCGCCCCAAAGCGAAAGCCAATAGAATGACAGGCGGGAGGGTTGGATGTATCTGTATTTTTACACGCGGCGTTTTTGTCCCGCTGACGCTCATAAGCCATCAAACCCCGCGCCGGATTCTATCTGCGTTAAAATGTCCTCGTCGATCCGGAAATCTGCGTCCGCGTCGCTCGAAGGCGCGTTTTGGACGGATATATCCATAAAGCCAGCGGACGATTGTCCGGACGATTGTCCGCCGGACGGTTGCCCGGACGATTGCCCGGACGATTGTTTATCGGACGATTCGCCGGACGTGAAAGCCTGGGCTGTGATGTCCTCCCATGCGCCTCCCAACAGGTTCCGCGCGGAATCTCTCGCCTTTACCCAGGCTTGCTTCGCGTCTTCGGCTGTGGTCTGCGCGCGGATGGCCGAAAGAATAGATCCGGCGGCTTTACGCGTGAAAGAAGTATCCAACAGGCTGATCACCAAAACCGCCGCCATGATCAAACCGCAGACAATAAACTGCGAAATAAGCCGCTCGCTGAATTTAACCGCCTGTCCCGCGGGATTGGCCGTGCCTGTGGGCTGCCGGGTTTCGCGGCGTTCACGCGCCGTTTCGTCCCCAACCGGACGGGTTCGCCGATAATGAGATCTTTCCAAATGAATCGCCTCCGTATGCTTTCGTTTTATTTTTTATGTATATGAGGCGAACCGTTGGAATTATGCCAGCAGAATGAACCCATTACTCTGGGATATGCTATATCTAAGCAATCGCATTAGATAATTTTAATGGCTCATACTGTGTCAGGTACTCTGTGCCTTGGATCTGACCTTGATAGGGTGAACCAATCGTTTATGGAATGTTCTGCGCAAAAAATCCTCATAATATAAATACAGCCAAACCGGCGCATTGCCGTACGGAACGCTGCCGTCAACTAAACAGCTTGCCTCTTAATAGCAAAGAATAGGAGGAAAATATGCGCTTAAGAGATTCGCAAACTAAAAAACTGCTGGAATTCTCAGGGCAGATAAAACTAAAGCAGCTCGCCATGAATATGGCGCTGACGCGGCTTAAAGGGTTATACAAACAGAACCCGACGCCATCTACAATATCAAAATGTACATCCGATTTAAACGCCTTATTGCAAAAGTTCGCGTCTATTATGAAAGACGACTATGAATGGATAGTCTCATTATAAACAGGAGGTATTGTATGTTAAAAACGCTTGGATACAGGGCGGCGCTGAAATCATTTGAGGAAACATCCGAGATCATTCATTCCCAAAAGGCTTTGAGTATTTCTGGAACAGAGACCTTGCTTCGCAAACTGCCCAAAGGCAATTGGATTGGCGGCTCTACCGAGTACTTTATCGGAGAAGACGGCGGTGTCGTTACAGACGATAAATTTTTTGTGCAAGAACTGGATTTTGATACGGTTAAAATTAAAAGCTATGATGAAAAATCATTATCAGGCTTTACTGCCGACGCTTACGATAATGGTTTTGCCATTATTATACTGCCGTTTGACAGTGAAGTGCATAAATCATACGCCCGGCACGCGGCGGATTACAAAGACATATTTCTTAAAAGCGTAGTGGGCTGGATATCTGGAATTAATCTGGATAAAGCCGGCCAAACCCCGATAACGGTTAACGGCCTAACCGGTGAGGTTTACAATGACAAGGCTGTCGTGATGTTTGTCGACATCCCGGACGACCAGAATGTGCTGGTCAATATAATCAATATTTTTACACCTGATGAAAAGAGCCCGATAATCACATTTGACGAAGAGGGATTTAAAGTCCGAAAATGCAATATCAATGGAAAACATGTCAATTTTATGGATTATATATCGGACAATAAATTAGATACAAAACTGCCGCTCATAGGCGATTATTCCGGCGCCGGCATCAATATATCGATAAAAAACATGGAAAATGGTGAAGTGTCGCTATACGCGCCGGTATTTAAAGGCATCGAGTATCGATTCGCCAAGCCAATGCCAGACTACGAGGCGGCTTTCCGAAAAGAATTGCAGAATATTGAAAACAAAGATTCTGTGTTCGCCTGCAATTGTATATTGAATTTCCTGTACGGAGACTTGGAGGGTAAAAAAATAAACGGCTTATATGGCCCCATTACATTTGGGGAAATCGCTTGGCAGTTGGTGAATCAGACGCTGGTATATTTGCGGATTGTATAGGGCGGGTTCAACTGCCCTTTTTTTGTCCGCCAAGAATTTCAGGCCATAAGCAGACGATATTCCCTGATGTAAGCTGTGTCACGCGCCAAAATAATTTAGGGGCGGCCGCCTGGCCGTCCGCGATCTGATCACGGGCGACCAGGGCGGCCGCCCCGGCGTTGTTACGGCAAATCTAAATGTTCGTGGGTATTAACTTATCAACGTTAATTCCCGCAAAGCAAAATCAAATTCATAATACTCGGGGCCGTCGTAATCGGAGTAACTGCCATTCTCGTTTCTTATGTTCTTGCGCCTGAAAATCAGCTTCGTTCCGTCTTCCGAAACCCGAATGTCGGTAGGGTGAAAGTCATTGTTCACATACGGAGTGTGAAGTCCGTTCAAAAGATTGAGCCGTTCGCCACTTTTGTACAAAACCCACAACAACGCGGAGCCATTCGGAACACCAGTTTGCTCACCGTAAACTACAGTGCAGTCGGCGAGATCCAACCGAACATACACATGAAACAGCTCGGCGTTCATAACCGATTGCACAACGTCCTCAAACGTAATCAACGGCGCAAAGTTACCGTGCGCCCTGCTCACGGGCGCGTCGTTGAAGAGCCGCACGAACGTAGCCAAACTCTGTTCCCGCGTGTAGTACGCGTCGGGTTCAAAGCGGTTGCCGCCCATTCCGCACATAATCCCATACCCGCGTAAAAACGACACCGCCGGCCGCGCCCACTCCGCTATAGCCTCAACATCGCTGTACTCCTCAACGTGAATCGCCGAACTGCTCACATCCGTTTCCGCAAACGTATCATACACCTTGAACAGCATTTTAGCTGCTTCCTGCCGAGTAATGTACCCGTGAGGGTCAAATATCCCCTCGCCGCGCCCCTCGACTACTCCCAGTTCATGTGCCCAACGAACCAAAGTGTCATTCCAAGCGCTACCCTCCGTACTTTTTGTATCTGTAAACATAGAGGGCGGGGCATAGACAACTTCATTAAAATCGGCATACGAATACGCGTACAGAAAGTCGAGGGGCTCCATATTATGCTGCGCCGCTAAAAAATATATTGCAATTGCCGCGAACTCTGCTCTGGTAGTGCGTTCCTGATAGTCAGTTCCAAAATAAAAATATGGAGGTATTAGTTCAAGTAATTCAGCTTCCGCAACTTCCAAAGCCGCCCAATCGGAAACATCACCGTCCGCAGCTAACGCCACCACACAAAACTGCACACATAAAGTGATAACGAGAACAATTGCAATCATTTTTTTCATTTTTGTATGCTCCATTATTCGGTGTATGCACGGTCATAGAAAATATCAATTGTATCCTGAGATGAACCAGTGGTCAAGGTACAACAATCGGAATTGTACCTGAGCGAATAATTTGTCACTCGTTTGAAACTCTTTGATGATTTACTCATAATTAAAAATCTCCTATTAAGGTAATATACAGCAGATTAAACAGTATGTCAAGAGAGAAATCGTAAATTCTTTAAAATTCCTACTTTCACTTTGTTGCTATATTATCTTCAAAAGTTCGTATTTACGCCATAGAAATCTCTATAACGCAAGGATTTGGGATTTTGAAAAGTCAAAAAGGGAAAAACAAAAAAGCCCCGCTTTTGCCTTAGCGGGGCCGGATACACCGATCATCCTTTGGGTTGGTTCTGTCTACACCGTATAGACAATGCCTTGCTTGTTTAATTCGGCAATCACGTTATCTCGATATTGCGGATCGAGCTGCACGCTTTCCATTGCTTCTGCCAGAGAAGCGCGCCATTTTTTTATGATAATGACCGCAGCTTCTACAGCTTTCAGGTTACCTTCTTCTCTAACTTCTTCTCTGCCTTCTTCTCTGCCTTCTTCCCTGGCTTCCTCCATCCAAACTTTCCGAGCTTCTTCAATGTTAAATTCAGTCATAAGCATGTTATACGCCTCCGATCCATATTGCTTGAGGTATTCTTTCATAATTTATCGCGTTAAACAGCTCGATAACTCTTTTTGTGTCGTAGAAATAGCTGCTGAACAAAGAATCCTTGAACTTGCGGTTTGCGGGTATGATCAACGCCCCCTCTGATTATAAATCCATTATATACGAAAGCCCGAAATGGATCAACACGGACGTGGCCTGACACAGCGAAAAATCCCCTATCAGCTGCATATTGACAAGCCTCATATAGATTGATATTCTATATATCGAAAATCTATTACACAGGGGGCCACTTATGAAGATCGACAAAGAGCTGCTGAAAGGGAGTACATCCATTCTCATTCTTTCCCTGCTGGAAGGGGAAGACATGTACGGGTATCAGATCGCGCGGACGCTTAAGGAAAAATCGGATCAGATATTTGACATGAAGGAAGGCACAATGTATCCAATGCTGCACGGATTGGAAGACCAAAAAGCGATCGAGTCCTATTGGCTGGATACTGGCAACAGGCGGCGAAGATATTACAAAATCACACAAGACGGCTTGAATCTGCTGCGGCATAAAAAAGATGAATGGCAAACGTTTACCAACGCGATCAACACGGTGATTGAATATTTTTCCCATGTATGAAAAACGCGCGGCATTGTTTGCGAAAATATCCTTCCCCCGCTATCTCCTGAAATTTCGCTTCCACTGGGCCCGGCGATGCGCCTGCTGGATCCTGTTCCGCACAGGTTTACCGAAAAAGAGAGCCAAGTTGATCACGGACAGCAGCAGCGCGATTCTGTCCGGCCAGGTGCTGAAAACCAGTGAATAGACAAAGAACAGGACGTCCAGTAAAGCGAGGTATTTGACTTTCACCGGTAAAACGAAAAAGATTAGGATTTGAAAGTCTGGAAACAGAATCGCGAAGGCCAGGAACAGGGAGAGGTTGATGTAAACATTCGTCGCGTAGCCTGTGATCAAACCGGCCAGCATGGTTCCCAGCATCCCGCACAAATAATACAGGTTGAATTTATACGCGCCCCATTCGCGTTCCAGCGCCGAACCGACCATCCAATAAAAATACAGTGAAAAAAAGATAAACAGCAGACTGGCGCTGGGCGGCAAAAAGATAAAGCCGATCAGCCGCCAGATTTGCCCGTGCAGAATAGCCTGCCTGTCAAACATAAGCCAATACTGCAAGTTGATGGATAATCCTTGCGAGAGAAATAAATTCAACACGTAAACAGCGCCCATACCGATCACAATGTACAGCATCAAATTGTGGATGGCGTATCTGCTGATTTTGCGCTCCAGAGACAGGAGCCAGAATTTTTTGCTTGCCATGGCGCAACCTTCTTTTCTGATTTGATTCAAAAATTATACCGTAAAACTGCAGCCCCTTCAATACCCCGCAGACCCGTCTAGAAAAAAAACGTATATAACGTATATTATACTAAATTACTAAAATAAACGAATGAAATGAAAGGAGAAAAGGGTATGTGGAGTACTTTAATCATTCTCATTGTGTTCGCTTCCGTGATCTCCATCATTAAGATGGGATTGAGACACGCGGAGAATATCGAGCGCATCAAACACGGCTATCCCACCCTTGACGACAAAGCGCCGATGGATTTGCGGCATAAATCTCACGGGGAGAGCGGTCATGATGAGCGGTTGCAATAACGATAACGCGGCGGTTCCGCCGGCGGCCTCGCCGCCAGGGGCTGGCCTGGTTCACGTTTACATTGGAGACGGCAAAGGCAAGACTACGGCGGCCATCGGCCTCGCCGTCCGCAGCCTGGGCCGGGGGCGCGCCGTGGCGGTGGCGCAGTTTTTGAAAAGCGGCGGCAGCGGCGAGATCAGCCTGCTTCGGAAATTGGATCTGCCTATCCAAATCTTTACGGATAAAAGCCTCAACAAATTTTCATTTAATATGAACGCGGAGGAAAAAGAAGCCTGCCGGGCTTGCCATATGACGCTGTTTCGCCAGGCGGCGGAGCATTGCGAAAGCGGCCGCGTGGATTTGCTCGTGCTGGATGAAATTTTGAATGCGATTCAAACAGAACTGTTTCCGGAAAAAGATTTGATCGCGTTTCTCAGCCGCCGGCCGGCCAACCTGGAAGTTGTGCTGACCGGCAGGCAAGTTTCGGACGCGGTCGCGGCGCTGGCGGATTACGTCACGAACCTCCAAAAAATCAAACACCCGTATGATCGGGGCGTATCCGCGCGCATCGGGATAGAAATGTGAAATGTGCAAAAAGACCATGAAACTGAGTTTTCTCATGATTCATGGTCTTTTTGCGTTTCGCCGATTTTGAGAAAAAATGCCGCCGCCCGCGCCGCCGCGTCTGTCTTGTCATACATGGCCTGACTCTTTTGAATGGCCCGCCAGCCCGCGCCGTCATCCGCCGACAGGCCCGCAATCACGCTGGGAAGCCGCTGAATGTCTGTGCACACCACGCCCAAATGATGATTTTCAATAAACGCCGGATTTTTTTTCTCCTGGCCGTAAAAAAAATCTGTAATCACGACAGGCTTATTTAAGGCGACCGCTTCCATCACCACATTCGGGCTGGCGCGGGCGATGAGAAAATCCGCCTGGCACATGTACTGGTCAATTTCTTTGATAAAGCCCATGATTTCTATTTCATGGCCCAGCCGGGAAGCGTACCTCAGTTCCAAGGCTTTTTTGAGTATAAAGTTCTTTCCGGTGATGATCCGCATCCGGCACGTATGATTATCCAAAAGCACTCTTACAATTTTTTGTATGCGCCGCGAACCTTGACTGCCGCTGATCAACAGCGCCGTCAGATTTTCCGTGTCCCCATGAGGATTTGCCGCATCCTTTTTCGTAAAACTTTCCCGGATGGGAAAGCCCAATACAGGCAATTTATCCTCCGGCATACCCACAGCCAGCATTTTATTTTTCGCTTCTTCCGTGGGGCAGACGACGGCGTAAGCGTCCCGATCTGCCCACAACGCCGCCACATTATCTAAATCCGCTACCACAGAGACAACCGGTATGGAGAGTTTCCGCTTCCGCAAGAGCAGGATCGACGCGCCCACAAAGGCCGCGTGAACCGAAACAATGAGATCTGGGTTTGTTTCCCGGACGCGTTTGAGCAATTCTTTTCCGATGCAGCGCGCGGTTACGCGGTTGATGAAATGGGGAAAAACATCTGTGAGCGGGTAAATCAATTTCCAAAGATAAGGAAAATACACAGCCAGCATGTTGTACACCTGGCCGGAAGCGCGGGCCGCCCAGTTGCCGCTGGCGAACCCATCCACAATCGTTATGTTCGTTTCCGGCGCCAGCCGCTCAATTTGTCGGCAAAGCGCTTCGGTGATGCTCTTATGGCCCTGCCCTGTACTGTAGGAAGTAAGAAATAATATATTCATCCGATTGTGATGTCCTCTGTTTTGATTTCCGCAAAAACGCGTTTGTTTCGCATGAGCATCCGCAGAAACAGCGTCCCCATCCCCCTCCAAAGCGCGGCGCATTCTATATTTTTTATCTTTGGAATTATCTTTGAAATGCTTTACGCCATTCCGGCGCCGGATACTTGATTCGGTAAAGCGGTATGTAAAAAAGGAGGCCAATCAGCAGACCGCAAATTACGTCCACAACGGAATGCTGCTTGATAAAAATCGTCGAAAGGCATACCAGCACGAAATACACTGCGACGAACAGCGTCCGCGCCTTTGACCTGGCAAATTCTTTTGTATGGAGAAGCGCGGCGCTTACCGCGAAAGCGTTGAGTACATGCACGCTGGGACAGACATTGGTTGGCGTGTCAACCGTATAAACCCATTTCACCCAGGCGGACAGCAGGCCGTTTTCGGTGATATGCGGCCGGAGAGCCTGCTGGTTGGGAAACAGCGTGTACAGCAGATAGGCTATTGACATAGCGCCTCCCAAAAAAATCACCAGCTTATAAAAATTCTCTTTGGAACGCAAGCCGGTGTAACACAACCCGAACGCAATGAACAAAAACCAGACGACATAAGGGATGACGAACCATGGAATAAATGGAATCTTTTGATCCAAGGCAATGCCGACGGTATATTTCGGGACAATAAAAGCCTCCAGGCATTGGAACCATAAAAGAACGGGAACCAGCGTCAGGAGCGCCAAAAAATGCCTATAAGGCTGCAAAGCATGTATCCATTTCACCACAAATCCCTTCACAATAAATCCCCCCAATTTTATGTGTTATACTCGATAACTAAAATACTAGCATTGCCTCCCCCTCCGTGTCAATATTCTTTTGCTGGGCCTAAAAAACGGCGGCCTCTATAAAGCACTCATAGGTTTTATCATTCGTAGCGCTTCCCTGAAAATAATACGCAGGCTGCACAATACTGTCTTGATAAATATATACCAGCTGACAACTTTTCAGCAGCACGGTTTCATTTTCGGGCAGCGGGGGGAGCTCTTCGTACGCGCCGCTCATGGATTTGATATGGCATCCGCCCACCTTCTCATATTGGATCGTGTAGTAATCCAGCGACAGAATATTTCCATACTGATCCAGCAGGATTTCATTGGCGAAGGCATAATTCTTCAGATTGCTGATACGGTTGATAAAAAGCACGCGGTAAAGATCCCCGTCGAAACACACCTGGGCCTCCTCATAGAATAAGACCAGCAGCCGGTTGCCAATGAAAGAAAGCGCGCAATCAATCGCCTCTTCGTCTGAAGTTAAAAGGGAAGTTGAAAGGCCGGAAGCGGAGACGCCGCCCATGGGCTGGACAGCTTCAAAATGGATTCGGTTGATCTCTTTGTCCATGCTCACCGTTCCCTGCACGCCCGTAAAAATATATTTTTCCTCATTTTCTGTAAAGTCAGTGACTTCCGTGAAAATCCGCGCGTATTTCCAGGCCAGCTCCAAATTTTCAGGCCGGTATTTCACCATGTAACAATTGATGACGCCGCGCGGCTCTTTATCCAGCGCGAATGAAAGATGGTATCCGCCGCTTTCGTCCATCTCCTGTTCGCTGACCGGAACCGCCTGCGAAAAGCGCCCCAGGCGATCACCTGGGCGATCATCCAGCCGATCAGCTGGACGATTGGCTGGACGATTGTCCAGGCCGCTGACTTTGCCCATGAAAAAATCCGCCATGCCGAAATCCAGCGCTATGCCAACGGCCAGAACGATCGCGCAGAAACAAAATATAAATTTATAATTTATGAATTTATGATTTTTGAATTTACGGCTCATGTTATCCCATCCTCACGGCGCATAATAGTCTATACGGCTATTCTATTATGCCCAGTTTGGAGGCGTTTCAGCCGCGCGTCATGAGTAAAAAAGTTCCCGGATTTCCGTTTCTGTCATGCGGTTGATAAAATGTCCGCCATTTTCTGAAATGACGGTGTCCACGAGATCTTTCTTTTTATCGTGCAGCGCTAAAATTTTTTGCTCGATGGTATCCTTGGCGACAAGGTTAAACACTTGCACCACACGGCTCTGACCGAAACGGTGCGCGCGATCGGACGCCTGATCCATGACGGAAGGGTTCCACCAGGGATCGTAATGAATCACGACATCCGCTCCAGTCAAATTCAACCCCGTTCCGCCCGCCTTCAAAGAAATCAAAAAGAGATCGCGTTCCCCCTGGTTAAATTGTTCCGCCATTTCCATGCGTTCTTTCGCGGGAGTCGCGCCGTCCAGGTAAAAATATGTGTAATTGGTTTGGTCCAGCTCCGTTTTGAGGATAGCCAGCATAGAAGTGAATTGAGAAAAGAGCAATGAACGATGACCGGATTCCAGCGTCCTTTGAATGGTTTCCATAGCCAGGGCCAGTTTGCCGCTGCCGTGCTGGTAGCCTTCGATAAACAAGGCGGGGTGACAGCAGATTTGCCGCAGCTGCGTCAACTCCGCCAGAATTTTCATGCGGTCCTGCGCGAAGGCGTTTCCAGACACCTTGGCCAAATCCCCGCGGGCCTTCAACAGATGCGCGGCGTACAGCTTTCGCTGTTCCGGCAGCAATTCCGCATAGAGATTGGTTTCCACTTTTTCCGGCAGTTCTTTCAGTACGTCGGCTTTCACGCGGCGCAGCAGAAACGGGGCGATCTGTTTCCGCAGACGTTCCGCCTGTTCCATGTTGTTGGCCTTAACAATGGGCGATTCATACTCCCGCGTGAATTTATGGGCGCTGTATAAATATCCCGGCATAATAAAATCAAAAATAGACCATAATTCCGTCAGAGAATTTTCGATGGGCGTGCCGGTCAAAGCGAAACGGTTTTTCGCTTTGACGGATTTTACCGCCCTGGCGTTTTGCGTCATGGGGTTTTTCATGTTCTGCGCCTCGTCGGCGATCACCGTCTCAAAGGATAAGCCAGCGTAATTTTCGATATCCCGCTTGAGCGTGTCATAGGTCGTGATGTATATGTCCGCGGGCGTCTGGATCTGTTCCAGGCGCTTTTCCGCCTGACCGGCCACCAGCTGCGTGGTCAGCGCCGGAGCAAACCGGTGAATTTCATTTTCCCAATTGTACAGCAGCGATGTAGGCGTTACCACCAAAAACCGTTTATCCGGCCCCTGTTCGCTCAAGAACAGCGCGATGGCTTGAATCGTCTTGCCCAGACCCATATCGTCCGCGAGAATGCCGCCGAAGCCGTAATGCGATAAAATCTTCATCCATTG
>JAITPB010000133.1 GCA_031289625.1 Clostridiales bacterium
ATGACTTTGTTTATGCTTTATGATAAGTTCACGCTTCTCTTTGGAAATTGGTGTCATGTCATAGCCCCCTTATTGCTTATAGTATACCATAAGGACTATTATTTGTCAAGTTGCTATAAATGTTGATAGCCACAAATTTTTAGATTTTTCTGATAACTCAGGTGCATCTTTGTAGTTACCCAAACTTGCGAACAAAGTGAATGCATGATTATATTGTCCCGAATCAAACGACTTTTCTGCTTCTGAATAAGTGCCTGCAGGTAAAATAACAGAAGGAATAAGAATGGAAATAATAACAAGTGCAGATATTGCAGCAACTATGAGACTTCTTTTCAATGCTTTTTTTCTTTGGCTATTTTGGCTGCTTCTTGCTGTTCCGCATGACGCAGGCAATCTTTGTGCATATATTGGGCGTTGCTGAAATCGCCCAGCTCCTTAAACGCCGCTGCTGCATCATAATGCTTGCCTTCTTTACACAATGCGGTTGCCCTGTCATAGCCTTGCTTTTTGCGTTTTTCATCTGCCGCCTTTTCACGAAGACGGGTAGCGGCTTCCTGTGGTATTCCGCTAACGCCTAACACTGCGACTGTAAATTGAACTCCGACAGCCAAATGGATCTTATCATAAACATTGGCGGCCTCATCATACTTTTTCGCCGGACTCAATTTGCTGCTCAACGAACAGCCGCAAAGCAACCTACAAGACGGCGTTTTTCGCCCTGCTGTATGTGAGTATTCCTGTATCATTTATTTGCACGGTGGAGGTGGTGTCAAGAACTTCTTTTACCGTTCCGTCAGAAAATTCAAAAGCAAAAATTGCTCTTCTTTTCCCTATGACTTTCTCTCACGCCGTGTGTTCAGGTTTTTTCGCAAATGCTTCTTTTTTAACGATTGCCGCAATAATAACAAACATGCAAGAACTGTTATACTCGGCGGTAGTATTGCCATTACCATCTTAAATATCTCATTCTCTCGATTCGGCTCTATTTTCACTCCACCAAAAGGAGAATCTTTTTCAAAGCGTATAAAAGTCCTGTAACGCATGCGCTTGTCTTCTTTGTAAGTGAGTTTCCCCGTATCACCTTCATGTATAGCGTTGTAGTATTTCAGTCTAACGGCGTTAAGCTCTTTTACCGAGCCGTCAGAAAATTTGAATGTAACGCCATAATAGGTTAGCTCCTGTATCGAATAATATTCTGTTCTTTTACCTGCAACTTCCACTTGCTCAACCTGTTCAGACCTGTCTATCATGGATACAATGTATGGAAATGCCGAAACAATCGAAATAAGAACTACGAATATGATACCGACAATGAGCGGCTTTTTTGACTTCTTATTTTTATACATTCGAAACGCCTCTAATATAAATTTTGTTCGTGACCTCATTATAACAAAATCCGGTTGTAAAATCAAGTTACGACCGGATTCAGAATGGAAGGTAGACCTTAAAAGATGTCATTTCATGCTACCGAGCGTCAAGCTTAACGCTTAGCACAAGTTAACGAACGTCTTGACGCCGGTCTTACCGGATGGCAGGGGCAGAAGGACTTGAACCCTCGGCACGCGGTTTTGGAGACCGCTGCTCTACCAACTGAGCTATGCCCCTATATTTTGCTTCCGCTGCTGCGGCAAAACCACAACAACAAATGCCAATATATTATACACCGTGCGGCGGGATTTGTCAACCGGAAAGTTTGCGCGGAAAATTTTGGGAAGTTTTATGATTAAACCTGGACGGTATTTAACACCTTTTGAAGTTAATTTTTTAGGGAAATGCTAAAATGGCAGAGCAATAAATTGAAGCATCGGTTTTGGAGCAGAAGACCTTCTCAAGCAACAATACTCAGTCTTGGCTGCTCAAATTTTATTTCAAGTTCTTAGATATAATCGCAAGCAGCTGCCCGGTCAAGCGGTTCAACTCCGTGCAGGATACAACAGATGGATAAATCTCCTTCAGCGCTTCATAGCAACCCGCTTCGCCCGCTGCATCATCTAAAGCGACCGCTATGATATTCGTGCCGCGCTTGATGATCTTTGCGGCGGCGTTCGCAGTATCCTTAATCGACACAGGCGGGAAATAGCACCCATCGCCGTCAATGCCGTGTGCGGGAAACCCGTCTGACAGAACAATGATGAGCTTTTCAGCTTCGGAGGTTTGTCTTCCGATGTATCGCTCTGCCCAATAAAGCGATAGCCCCTCGCGCGTGCCGTCATCAGCTTTAAGTCCTAAAATATTCAGCTTTTCTTCGTCGGTCGCCAAAAAATCTATGAGCACATTGTGCCGGACTTCGGGCTTGCCGTAAATTGCCCGATGTTCCACTATGGCGTGGGTGATACCCTGCTTTTTCAGCACCTCGTGCAAAATCACGCCGGACACCATTGCACCCTCGCGGCGCGAACCTTCCATTGAGCCGGAGCCGTCAATCAAGAGCAGCACCGCCAAATCGGGTATGCCAAAGTCCTCGTCTGCACGGTACCAATAACGCTTTCGGGTGTCTGCCAAATTGCGGGAGCTAATGCCTGCACCGAACAATTTCTTTTCATCGCGAACAGGAATACGCGCTTTCAAAAGCTGAGCAAAGCGGCTGTTATAAGAGTTGATGTTAATGTGATATTTGTTGTAAATATTCTGATAAGCCTTGCGCAGGTTCAGATTGGGCTTCGGCTTCGTTTCAATTATCTCAATGCCTTTATGGATGTTGGCACAATCAAACTGCGTGCCTTTCCAAGTGAGCGTAATCGGTTGGACAAGCACAATTTTTAAGGCGGCTTCCTTTTCATTCGCGTAGTCGCCTGAAATTATGAGCAGCTGTTTATTGAAATCCTTGCCCGGCAGCGGATTACCGTCTAAATCAGTAAACAGGCGGCGGGTGATGCACACCGTCCGTCCGCAGCTGTTGATGTTGGTGATGGCGGGAGCTTCTCCGCCGTGCGTTTTAACGCCGCCAAGCATTTTTTGCAATATTTCATCGTCAAGCTCATCTGCTGTTTCGGGAATCAGTGGCTCTATAATATCAAAAACCCGCTGTGAAAATGAAAACCGCTCAGACGTTTCGCCGCAGATGCTGCCGTCAAGAAATAGCTGCTTTGTCCGCTCTGTGTATTCGGCGATTTCTTCCGGCGGCTCGCTCTGCCGGATCATTGGATAGAGCAAAAAGGTTACCATATAATTTAGGTACTGCGTCAAAGGGAGCGGCTTGTCCTTCTCGGCGTTTTCTTTTTGGAAGGCGCGGTCAACCGTGCCGTCAGACGGCGTGTTGGAGAAAAGCCGTGCCACTCTGCATAGCCGCAGATACAGCTCCAGATTATCAAAAACGCTGCAACCCGCCGCTTCAATAAAGGCGTCCTCAATGATGTTGGAAATTAAGCTGAGTGATTTTGACCGCACTTTTGTGGTTGCACGTGTGTCAGCGGCGGCTTCCGGCGGAAAATTTGAGTATAGGATATGCAAACACTCATGGATATTCTGCCCGCGGGTAATCATCCGCAGGGCGTACCACGGGTCAGCAGAGATGGTGTGCGGCAGCTGCATAAAATCCTCGGCATTTTGCAGCGCGGAGAAATCCGCAAAAACCTCGTCACACGCAGGGTCAACCACAATATTCTGCCCGTCGGTGAACGCCTGATTTTCATTGATGAAGAACAGGCGCACCTTTTCATTTTCGGTCAGCACCTGTGCAAACGTTTCCTCAATGCTGCGATTAAAATCACATTGAAACAGCCGCAGAGTCTTTTTGAGTTCCTTGTCCATGCGCTCACCCCCACTTATACAGCACCAATATGCCGCGGATTGTGTTCTCCATCACACGGTCGCATTTGGCGATTGGAATAATCGTTTTTTCGGCGGCGGCTATGTAACCTTCATATTTCGCCAACCGCGCCCAGTTTTCAAGGTTGCGCGGTGAAATGACAAGATCCAGCTCCTCGCTGTCAATTTTCTTTTTCAGCTTGTGGTACACTCCCAGCAGTTTATCCACCTTGTCAACGCAGCCGGGAACGCGGGCGGTCAGCATTTTGGCAATTGCCTCATCGGACAGCGCAGCAAGCTCCAGCACTATGTTAAAACGATTGTAAAGTGCCTGATTGAGTTCTTTTGTGCCAAAATATCCAAGGTTCATCGTGGCGAAAAAACGGAAGTTCACGTGCCGGCGCACTACCTCGCCGTTGTCAAGCCGCACAAAGCCGTTATCGTCCAAAAGGGAATTGAGAAATGCAAGATACTGCGGCTTGGCAAAGTTGATTTCCTCAAACACCACCGCGCCGCCGTGACGGATTGCCCCCGTAACATAGCTCTCCTTGAAGATGATTCTGTCCTCTTCGGGAATGAATTTGCCCAGCACAAATTCGTCCAGATTTTCGGTGCAGTTGATAACCTGCATAATCGGCAGCCTGATTTCTTGACACACCAGCTTGCAGGAGATTGTTTTGCCTGTGCCGGAGGGTCCGTGGAAAAGTACGGCTCCGGCATCGCCGTTGGTGACCGCACTGCAAATGCCGCGCACCGCTTTTGGAATAACAAGCTCCGGCGGCATATCGGGAATGAGTTTGCGGTATTCCGGCAGAAACGAATTCTCGTCAAACAGCGTTACTGTGATTTCTCGCTCCGCATTGGCTTCCGCTTTATTTTCAGCAATCACCTTAAAGCTCTTACGGAACGACAGCAAGCCGCCGTGGTCAAATCCGCTGAGATTGGCGTAGCTGATTTCGTATTCGTCAAATTTATGTGCCTGATAAAAATCCTCGTGCAGATTGACAAAAGTGTCGGCAACCGGATTTTCAATGAAATTCAGCAGCACGGCATTATAATCGCTGTCCGCACGGCATTCGCGGGCAAGGAGAGCGCAAAAGCAGGGCAGCAGCTTATACAGCGGGTGCAAATGCTCCATATTGCCGTCAATCCAGCGCCCAAGCTCATCGTATGCGGCGATGGTGATTTCACCGTCCTCTGCGTCAAGCAGTGCCTCATAGCGATGAATTTCCGGTTCTACTACGCCATTTTTCCGAAAGTCCGCTGGTATATCTATTTGAAAGAACACCTGACTCCCGTCATCGCTGAGAAAATAGTCGCCCTGAACGGAATCATCACCCTTGGCAATGGAGGCGCAGAGCAAGGAAAACAGCACCAGCGACTCGCCGATAGGCTGACAAAGAGTGGTAGTGCCTTTGAAGGATTGGTTGTTTGGGTGTACATAATACTGTGTGGCGTCCGAATGGTGCTTGAAACCAAAGCCTTTATATATTTCGTCGCCGTTCTCTCTCTTGACCTTGTAGGCTGCTTTGAAAATATTCATTGCGGTTGCTCCTTTTTACGGATTCTGTAATCCGGTCCCATGTGCCGGCATAGGCTGCAATTTCGGCGGCGGAAATGGGCGGTAAAAGCTTCTTTGCCCCTGCGTCAAAACAGACTTGCAGAGCGTTGGCGATTTCCTCCGCTCAACCATTCGATACCGCCGACTGTGTACATCATACTCTTTAACGTTCCCGTTGTCAACAGCAATACAGCCGCTTGGCGCACGTCCTCCGCTCGCGCAAGTGGAAAATCTGCCCTTTTTACGGCGGCAGGTGCGTGGTGGGTGCTTTTTGAAAATTTTTAGCGGCATAACCCTTGCGCAAATTGGCGAAACGTGATATACTTGGTAAAACCTTTAAGTATTGCGGGGTAAAAAATGAGTAAGAGTCATGCTTTTGGCGCAAAAAAGAAGATTTCCCCTCTCCGTGCCGCTGTTAGGGCGCTTGTCTGTTTTTTTGCTGTGATTTTGGCCGCTGTATCGCTGCTGCTTGTCCTGGCATATTCGGCGACGAACGCGGTCATGAAGACGGATTCGGCTGAACAGCAGCTGTGGCTCGACTCACTTCGCTCAAACCCCGGCGCACCCGTGAATGAGCAATCTTTTGCGGATTTCAGTCTTGAAACAGCCAACCCCAAAATCAATGAGGTTCGCCTGGTGTCCTCACACAACAGCTATCGGCGTGACATGATTGAACCGATTTCCACTGTGTTCCATGCGTTCGTACCAAACCGTATTGATTTTCAATATGTTTATGAAAAACCGCACCTCTCTGAGCAGCTGGATTCCGGTGTGCGCGGGCTGGAGCTGGACGTCCATGTTGAAAAAGACTCAATACGTGTTTATCACTTATACCCATTTGACGCGCATACCAACGGGAACGACTGGCTGTTAGCGCTGGAAGAGCTGAAAATCTGGTCGGATAACAACCCAAATCACTTCCCTTTAATGGTATGTGTTGAGTTTAAAAATACGGCAGCATTCTTTAACCCAAAATATCTTAAGGATAAAACCGAGGCTGTCCGCAGGCTGAATGATTCGTTTGCGGAGATTTTCGGCGAAGATGATTTGATCCTGCCAAAAGATGTTCTGGGTGAATATTCAAACATGGCGGAAGCCGTGAACGCCGGAAACTGGCCGACTTATCAGCAAACAAAGGGGAAAATCCTCTTCTATGCCAATCTTGGTATTGAAGACGAGCTGATACAAATTGATCCCACACAAAAAACGCTCAATATGTTTATTTCCGCCGAAATCACCGCGGATGCGTCAACAGGTTCGCTTTCCAAAAACGCCGCAATTGCAATAATAGACGGTATGTCCACCGACGCAATGGCGCAGCGGACAAAGGGATATGTTGATGTGGGTTACCTTGTGCGGCAGGGCGGCAATGTTTATACTGGGGAAAAAGACGGCAAAATCATATTCCATGAAGACCGCGTGGAACAACTTTACGCTTCTCAGGCACAGCTTTACAATACAGATCTGCTTGAATGTGCCATTACCCCCAAAATGGATTTTTGGTTGACGTATCAAGGAAAGTATCTGGCCCTTGTTTCATAAACAACGAAGGTGTAGATGATGAATCACTGGAATCATCATATGTAAGCTTTTTCATTTTTTATTATCTCCGCAAGCGAAATTTTGCATATTTGCCATTTATAAACTTTGTTTTGTTGAAATTCAATTATCAAATATCCGTTGTCGATTTTATAGTCACAACGATTAAAGCCTTCATCTGTGCTGAGCGGTTCTGCGTATATTTCCAATACTTGCTCACGCATATCACCTACTTTTATTCCTTCTTTAGTAGAAATATTTACTGTATAGGCATTTATGATTTCAAGTTTCTCATCTTCATCAAACACAAATCCCAGACCTTTAGGCGTGGATTGAAGTATGCTGCGTCCCTGCGCAAGAGCCAAATTGGTTGTTTGACCGTCGTGGGCATAAGGCTCAAACAGATAAATAAAATCATCCCAATTGACAATTTCAAGCCACTTTTTTAGCGGCATATCAAGCTCAAAATCACTAATATTAAAGTTGGGAAGAACCTTTTCCGTTGTAACTTCTGATGGCTTTGTTTCAGTCACGGTTGCAGTTGTTTTTGGGGTTTGCGACTGACTTTGCACCGTAGAAGTTTCTTCCGGCAAAAGTTCTTCGTTATTACACCCATACAGGGGTACGAAGAGTATTGCGATAATGCATAGAAACAATAAGAATTTTTTCATATGAACATAACCTTCCTAGTGCAGTCATACCTGTTGCGTGGGTTTCAAAATGCGCAAATGAGCTTTTGAGGGTGCGCCCGCCGTATCCGTATCGTCGGTGCGGTTATTCGTCGGCTATGCCCAACCGCGCGCGGAC
>JAITPB010000199.1 GCA_031289625.1 Clostridiales bacterium
CAGGGCCAACCAACACACCAACGCCATCCAAGACGCCAGCGCCGACACCATCCAACACGCCTACGCCGACACCATCCAACACGCCAGCGCCTACGCCATACAACACGCCGACGCCGACACCAACCAAGACGCCAGCGCCAACGCCATCCAACACGCCGACACCGACACCAACCAAGACGCCAGCGCCTACGCCATCCAACACGCCAACGCCGACACCAACCAAGACGCCAGCGCCTACGCCATCCAACACGCCAGCGCCAACGCCAACCAACACGCCTACGCCAACACCAACCAAGACGCCAATGCCGACACCAACCAACACGCCTACGCCAACACCAACCAAGACGCCTACGCCGACGCCAACCAACACGCCAGCGCCGACGCCAACCAACATACCGACGCCGCTGCCGACGGGTAATGTAATGTCTGTGATGTTACACAGTGATGTCGATGATAAAACCTGGAATGAAGTGGGTGGTAACGCTAACTTACACTTATCAAAGGGCGCTACTTATCAATTCCACGCGGCTTTACATGGACGTGATCTACCCTGGGATGTAGATTATGTGTATTTTGTGGATAACAGAGTCAGGGACAATTTCGGGCCATATCCAAATCATGGAGACCAGCCTGGTTCCGGTGCGCTCATCTGGAGCGTTTTTAGCGATAACTTTGACGAGACAGTCAGCCCCGGTACAACTGTGCAAGATGGCGTCTTAACCATTGATGCAAACGAAACCTGTGCGTGTATTTATGTTCAAGTAGTTTACGAGGGCGTGAATAGCGCTGGCCAAACCTATTACGCTTATGGCGGCAGCTCAGGCCAATACTATATTTGGATCGATTGAAATATAGAATAAAAAAAACCGCAGCCCGTATATATCGGCTGCGGTTTTTTTGCGTGTGACAGCTAAGCGGTGAGGGACCGCTGTGGGCTTGGCAGTAGGAACCATGAGTCAAAGGCAAGGGTGTTCGCCGTGAGGCGGAATCTGAAAGAAGCTGGAGGCAAACCCTCGCTCTAAGGTACATGAGCAAGTGGCAGACAATAAGGGAAGCCACGGGATAGACAAAATGACAGTAGACCAGTTAAAGCCGTATGTAAAGGAGAACTGGGAACAGATTAGAAGCCAAAACTGTTGGCGGGGAGATACAAACCGCAGCCGGCCGGTTAGGCGGGTGGAGATACCAAAACCAGACGGAGGAATCCAGCTGTTGGGGATACCTACTGTGCTTGACAGAATGATACAGCAAGCAATAGCGCAAATCCTGAGTGGAGTATTTTTGACCATACATTTTCAGAATCCAGCTATGGGTTTCGGAGAGGACGAAGCGCACACGACGCGAGGCTCATGTTGTGTTTTAGAATGCTGATGGATAAAAATGGAAATATAAGGGAGTGTAATTAGGAAATAAAACCGGAAATACTCATATCACAGGAATAAGTAAAGCCGCACAGATGTTGAATCTATGCGGCTTTAATCGGGGCGACGGGATTCGAACCCACGGCCTCTTGGTCCCGAACCAAGCGCCCTACCAAACTGGGCCACGCCCCGAGTGTTCATTTTACTCATTTATTATAACCCTTTTTGCCAAAAGGTCAATATCCTTTTTTCTTGAAAATTTTCGACCCGCCGCAGTGTTGTTTTCCGAAACAAAAGGCGGCCAAAGGCCGCCCGCTGGTTAATACCCAATATTTTTATTGAGACACATAAGATAAAGCTTATTCAAAACTCCTATTTTATGGCAAATCTGTGAAAAAAGCGTCCTGGAAAGCTTATCATCTGTGGCGCTTTCGAAAATATTATTCATTTTATCAATGATGTTTCCTTCTTCCACAATCGCGAGGCTGATACCGTCGTCGAAGGAAACCCGCGTGTTGATGTCCGCGTCTTTGGCTTGAAAGGCCGTTGGCGCCCATTTTTGGTACAGTCCGTTGAACAATTGATGGCGGCGATCGCTCTCCGTTCCTGTTTTGCGCAAGAAATCCCGATAATCCTCCCGGCGCGCCGTGCCGGACAGATATTGATAAAATACGGACGCGTTGCGCTCATCCTGCATAATGTCTTCCAACTGGCGGGCCACGCTGTTTTTTGCCGCGAAGCCGGGCGCTGCCGCGCTTGGACTTGCGGGTGGCGCCACTCCTGCGCTTTTGCCCACGGATGGCGCTGCCAGGGCCGGCGCTTTTGCCGCAGTCACACCGCTTTGGACGGCTGCGCCACTTGCCGCGGTCGCACCAGCGCCTTGCAGCAGTTTCCATGTGTTCTCATCCAAAGGTTCCATGCGTACACCGTCCGGCAGCGGCGCCTGTGCCTCCGGAGCAGTCTGCGTCGGAGGCACAGGCTGCGGCGGCACAGGCTGCTGCCATAGCCCTTGCCGCGGCCCCTGATTCATAGCGGGCGATCGCCCAAATGGCATCCTGCCTCGCTGATTTGACGCGCCTCTGCCAGTGTTTCCATTTCTCCACAAAGGGTTCTGTGTTCCTCTCCATCCGTTTCCAAAATAAAAAGGCATAAAACCACTTCCTAACATGCTTTTCTTATCTTTTTTTATCCTTTCATCTTATGCGGGAAAACGCATGGACGCGCATGACGCCTGTATCACGAGCAGCAGCCCTTTTTTCACGCGAACCGCCGCAGCGTCACCCGTCATCACATTGCTAACGCCCCGGCCATATCCCACGCGCAGCGTTTCGTCACACAGGGGATAGCGCAAGCCTTCTGTCTCAACGCCTTCGGTTTCTGTTGTCAAAGGGATCAGAGAAACGATTTCGCCCGCCTTTCCCATAAGCCGGATGGATTCATCGATCAGCGTCACAATCGCGTACTCATCAACGAGACGGGCGTGCAGTCCCGCTTGCAAAGCCTGAAGCAAAATATGGCAATTCATCAAGCTATGATCGAACCGGCCGCCCAGCGCGCCAAAAATATCCAGAGATATGTCTTGACCGGCCATCTGTTCCCGGATATACGCAATGGCCAGCTCCAGATCTGTAAAATCTTTATCGGTTGGATAAACCACGACAGGTACGTTCTGCGCCTGCCATTCCATCAGGATGTCTGGCGGCGCGGAATCCAGATCCCCCAGAATCACATCTGGAACCAAGCCCAGCGCTTTGGCGTGGCGAACGCCGCCGTCACAGCAAATCATAAAATGATAAGCCCGTAAAAATGGCCGGATAGCGTTGTAATCGTCAATCCGGCCATTGGCAAAAAGAATCACTCTCATATCGATCCTCTCATCATTTTCATGCTTTTGCAGCGAACGCGCGGTAAAAATCCGCCACGGCGGCGGCGGGATCCGTTTGTCCAAAGACGGCGGAGCCCGCCACGATCACATTGACGCCCGCGTTTAAAACATCCCGCACATTGTGCAAATAAATCCCGCCATCCATTTCCAGTTCCGCAGACAGGCCGCGCTGTTCCAGCAGATTCGCAATTTTTTCCGCTTTCGCCAGCGCATCGGGCTGTAAATCCTGCCCGCCAAAACCCGGTTCCACCGACATGACCAGAATCAGATCCGCCAAATCCAGCGCCGGTTCCAAGGCTTCCGCAGGCGTTCCCGGCTTGATCGTCACACCCGCTTTCTTACCTAAACGTTTCACAGTATCCAGCGCAGCCGGGAGATCTTCGCACGCCTCTGCGTGTACAGTGAGAATGTCGGCGCCCGCCCACGCGAAACTTTCCAGATATCGTTCCGGCTTTATGATCATCAAATGCACGTCCAGCGGCAGACGGGCCGTCTGGCGGACGCTGGCCAGCACAGGCTGCCCCAGAGAAATGTTCGGCACAAACACGCCGTCCATCACATCCACATGCAAATAATCCGCCTGCTCAACGGCTCGGATTTGATCGCCCAGCCTGGCAAAATCCGCCGCTAAGATCGAAGGCGCCAATTTTATTCTCTTCATCTTAATCTTCCTCATTACTCTTCTTCAAAGTTGACCATATGATCCATCAAAAGGCTGTCCGGCGATCCGTCCTCCGCTACCCAAAAAACCAAAAATTCCACAATGCCCGTACCAGAAACAGTCAGTTCATAGGGAAACTGATTCAGAGGAATCTGTTTGTCTAGCAAAATCACGCCGCTGCCATCCACGATTTTATAAACGCACAGATGCACAGGATCTATGCCAGCCGGCAGCGATGAGGATTCAATCAAAAGCGGCTTGGAATTTTCCAGCGGCTGCTGTTCCGAAGGAACAGGCGTGGGTTCAGGCGTCCCGAGGCTAACCTCAAAGCTGACAACTGTACCTTTATTCACCAGCGTGCCCGCCTTAACCGTTTGAGCGGTAATGCGTCCTGCGGCTATGGTAGAACTGTAGGCTTTGCTGGAAGGACCGACGACCAGCTCGGCATCCTGCAGCATTTGAATGGCGGCGGCTTCTGTTTTATCCACAATATTCGGCACGGGTATGCTCCGGGGAATGGGGCCTTTGCTGATGATGACGCCGATGGAGATATCGGGATCCACTTTTGTATTTCCCTCCGGGTATTGACTGATCACGATACCCTGCGCCACCCTGTCGCTGAACTCATAATCCACGTTGTACGCCAGCCCGGCCTGGCCAAATAAATCTTCTAATTCTTTTTCCTCTTTGCTGCCGGCATCCGGTACAATAATTTTATAACTCCCCTTGCTGATGATGACATGAATGGCTTCCCCCGGATGGATGAGTTCGTCCTGAGGCACATTTTGAGAAATGACGCGTCCGGCTTCTACGTTTTCATCCCATTGCGCCCCATCCTCCATGATGAGGATCTCACCGGCTTCCCGTGCGGCTTCCCGCGCCTGATCGAGAGTCATGTTCACAACATACGGCGCGGGAATGGGCTGCGTTTTATCGCGCTGAAACAAGTACCACGCCAAAGAAATGATAAGCCCGATGATCACGACAGACGTGATGACCCCGGCCATCACGACGCGGCGCTCCAGCGCTTTCTCGTGTTCCCTCGCCGGTTCCGCCCGCTTTTTTTTGAGCCGCGGCGCTTTTGGCGGCGTGGGAACGCCCCAGAGCTGCTCTTCCAAACGCTTGTGCTCTTTTTGAATCTCCGCCATTTCTTCGAGGCTGACCCGGATGGTCGGTGAATCTACAACGCCGGGCAAACCGGCGAAAGCGCCGCATCTCTTCAACGCCTGTTTAATATCCGCCAGCACTTCCTCTGTGGATTGATAGCGCTGAGCGGTATTTTTGCTGGCGGCTTTCCGGATGATATTGACCACGTCGTCTGTGACGCCGGGATTAACCCCCTTGATGTCCGGCAGCGGCTCGTCAATCTGTTTTAAAGCCACGGCCACGGCGGTTTCCCCATCAAACGGAAGAACGCCTGTCGCCATTTCAAACATGACAATGCCCAGAGAATAAATATCACTTTTCTGGTCAACATATACTCCGCGCGCTTGCTCAGGGGAAAAATAATGTACCGATCCCATTGTGTTGCCGGTTGTGGTCATGGTATTGCCGTTGGCGGCCCGGGCAATGCCAAAATCCATCACTTTTACGGCGCCTTGGGTCGTCACCATAATATTCTGCGGTTTAATGTCTCTGTGAATCACGCCGTTTTGGTGCGCGTGCGCCAGGCCGGACGCAATTTGCATCGCCACACCCAAAATTTCTTCGTTGCGCAGAGGGGCTTTTTTGAGAATGAGCTCTTTGAGCGTTACGCCGTCGATGTATTCCATCACGATAAAATGAACGGAATTATCCTGGCCGACGTCATAGACATTGACAATATTGGGATTGGAAAGGCTGGCCGCAGCCCGCGCCTCCACTTGAAAGCGCATGGTAAACTCATGATCGGAGAGCAGTTCCTCGCGCATCACTTTTAGGGTCACAGAGCGATCCAATTTTTTATCTTTTGCCCTATACACAACTGCCATGCCGCCCACGCCGATTCTTTCCATCACGGCATAGCGTCCCGCAATGAGCGCGCCTGGATCCAGCTTCATAGTTTCCTCACCTCGTCATGTCCAGCAAAATCACCGAAATATTGTCCAATCCCCCGCGCCTATTGGCTTCCGCAACCAAAAGATCTGTTTTTTCACTCATACTGTTTTTGCCTCGGACAATCCGCAGAATTTGATCTTCCGTCAGCATATTGCTCAACCCGTCCGAACACAATAAAGCGAGGCCCTGCCCGCCCGTATCATAGAGCGCCCCATCCACTTCCACACTGGCTTCAACGCCCAGCGCTTTGGTCAGCACATTTTTTTGGGGATGCGTCCTGGCTTGCGACGCCGTAATCTGGCCTGAGCGGATCAACTCGCTGACATACGAATGATCGGTGGTAATTTGCCTAATAGTTCCGTTTACGATATGATAAATGCGGCTGTCGCCGATATGCGCGATGATCAGCTTCCCGCCGGCAGCCGTACAGGCGGTAAAAGTTGCGCCCATGCCATTCAGCGCGGGGTCAGTCAGCGACAATTCAAACACCTGCGTGTTGGCGTAACGGGCCGCCGCCACCATATAATCCAGCAGATCTTCTGGTTCAGCGGAATGCGACCGCGCGTACTCACAAAAAAACGCAACGCTTTTTTGGCTGGCAATCTCTCCCGAGCTGTGGCCCCCCATCCCGTCTGAAACGATGTACGCGTTGGGCAAGGGCCCCAGCGGTTCGTTGGAAACGAATACAGTGTCTTCATTGTTTTCCCGCAGCATACCCTCATGAGATTTTCCAAATGCGTTCATTCCATCACCTATTAGAAATATTCAGCTGTCTGTTCCTCAACTGCCCGCAAGCGGCGCTGATGTCTCCGCCAAGCCTGCGGCGGATGGTCGTCTCAATGCCCGCGGAGCGCAGCCTTTCGGCGAAAGCATCCATGCGGCCGCTCCCGCGAAACCCACGCTCCGCGACTTCGTTGACGGCGATCAGGTTGACATGGCACAAGCCGCCCTTGAGCCGTCCGCTCAATTCGGCGGCGCAGTCCATGCTGTCGTTGATTCCCTGAATCAAGGCGTACTCATACGTTACGCGGCGTTTCGTCCGCTCCGCGTAATGCTGTGACGCGCGCAGCAATTCGTCCAAGGGATATTTCCGGGCGATCGGCATCAGCGCACACCGTATTTTGTCATTGGGCGCGTGCAGGGAAACCGCCAGCGTAACGCGCGTATTTTCTTCCGCCAGCCGGTAAATCCCCGGAACGACGCCGCAGGTAGACAGCGTCACACGCCGCCGGCTGATTCCGAACCCTGCCGCGTCCGTTATCAATGCAATAAACCGTATCGTGCTGTCATAGTTATCCAGCGGCTCTCCGCTCCCCATGAGAACAACGCGGGAGATTTTCCGCCCTGCTTGTTTTTGCGCCGTATACACCTGGGCGCACATATCCGAAGCCGAAAGATTTCCGTCCCAACCGCCGATGGCCGAAGCGCAGAAGGCACAGCCCATGCGGCAGCCAGCCTGTGTGGAGACGCAGATCGCGGCGCCAGCGTGATACTCCATATAAACACTTTCAATTATAGTATTGTTTCCCAATTGAAACAAGTATTTTGTCGTTTGATCCGCCTGGGAACGGCTGAGTTGTAAAATTTTCGCCGCGGAGCGGATTGCGAATTTTTCTTTCAGGCGCTCCCGCAAAGAAAGCGGCAAATCTGTCATTGCGTCAAAGTCCGCCGCCTGTCTGGCGTGGATCCAACGAAACAGCTGATCGCCGTGAAAGGCTTTCCCGCCCATCGTGAGTAAAATTTGGCGCAAGCCCTCGCGCGTGATTTCAGCAAGATCCGTTTTGCACATCACCCTCTACTCCTCATCGCGTACAAAACGCGCGATATAAAACCCGTCGCGGTTCTCCCGTCCGTCCGGCCATATTTGAACAGCCGATTCCAGCATGAATGGAAACCGCGCGGCAAACCATCGCACATTTTCTGCATTTTCCTCCGTGGTAATCGTACAAGTGCTGTAGACCAATGCGCCGCCCGGCTTGACGTAACGCCAGGAATTTTCCAGCATTTCTCTTTGCAGAGCCGCGAGGGCGTGTATGTCCGCTTCGGTCTTTCGATATTTTAAATCCGGTTTTTTCCGAATGACGCCCAAGCCGGAACAGGGCGCGTCCAGGATCAGACGATCCGCTGTTTGATCCAATTCCACATGATACGCGCGCGCGTCCAGCAGCCTCGTTTCCATGACGGAAAGGCCGAGCCGCTCTGCCGCGCGTTGAACCAAGCGCAGCTTGCCCGGATGAATGTCGCAAGCCACAATCCGGCCCCGGTTTTCCATAAGGTACGCGCTGTAAAAAGATTTGCCTCCAGGCGCGGCGCACAGATCCAGCAGCGTCCCGCCCGGAACAGGCGCCAGTGTTTCCACCGCGCGCATGGCGCTTTCATCCATCACATGAAAAAAACCTTTCTGAAAAGAAGGTTTTTGCTGAATGTTATCCGTGTGTTCCGCTTGTATGCCGTTTTGGCCGTCCAGCGCGGCCGTCACCCCTTCGGCCTCCAGTATTCGCGTCAGTTCCGGCTGGCTGACGCGCGTTGTATTGACGCAAAGATGCATCTTGGGCCTGACAGTTTCCGCTTGGCAAATCCGCTCTGCCCGCGAAAATCCAAATCGTTGGATCAGATAGGCCGCCAGCCATTCCGGATAGGAATACAGGACAGACAAACGCCCTGTGGGATCTTGCGGATATTGGATCTGATCCGCCTGGCGGACGACACTGCGCAAAACAGCGTTGACAAAACCCGAGAGTGCGCCGAACCCTCTTTTTTTGGTCAATTTAACGGCTTCGTCCACGGCCGCCGCCGCGGGCACGCGATCCATAAAGCGGAGCTGATACACGGAGACGCGCAGAAGCGTGAGAATAAACGGTTTCATTTTGGAAGAAGGCGTTTTGGAAAAACAGTCAATGATGTAGTCCAGCAAAATGCGGCGCCGGACGCAACCGTTAACCAGTTCCACAGTAAAAGCTTTTTGGCGCGCGCCGCCGCCCGCCCGGTTCAGCCTTTCCCGCAGAAGAATATGGCCGTAAGCGTCCCGTTTATCCATTTCCATCAGAATATCAACCGCCAGTTCGCGTTCATTCACAAGACAGCGCCCCCTTTTATATCCATGATTATAGCGCGGACGCGCGATGAACACAACGAAACTTTGTGGTACGGCAAAAAACCGTCTGGCTATCCAAGACGGTTTTTTTGCAATCGGGTTTACGACCCGCGCGGCGATCGTGGGGCGGTTATCTTCTCTCAACCAAAAAATGAACAGATGTTCTTTTTTCACCATCCACTTCCAATTGCCCAAAGGCGGGAATACAAATCAGGTCAATTCCATTGGGAGCAACGTATCCACGAGAGATGATAACGCTCTTGACGGCTTGATTTACGGCACTGGCGCCAATGGCGACAATATCCACTTGCTGATTGTTGCGTGAGATGGCGGCAATGGCTCCGGCCACCGATTTTGGATCGGATGTGGACGACACCTTTAAGGTTTCCAAAATAATTTCCTCCCTGGTGTGCATACAGAATAAGACGTACGCGCCTTCGTTCGTATACGACTTATTATGCGCAGTGCGGAAATAAAATATGCGTCCGATCAATTTTCAGAAACAGCCGGCAAGCCCAACTTTTGTATTGCATTCAGAGCGGCGGACTGCTCCGCTTCTTTCTTGCTTTTGCCTGAGCCAGAGCCCAAAAGCTTTCCCTGATGCGTAACGTTGGCTGTGAATGTTTTGTCATGATCAGGGCCCGTTTCATTTGTAATGACGTATTGGAGGGGTTCCCGGCTGCTTTTTTGCAAGGATTCCTGCAAAAATGTCTTATAGTCGGTAAACTCAAAACGATCTTGAAGCGGCTGAATTTCCGGAATCAAAAACAATTCAATCAGCCGCCGCGCGGGAGAGAGGCCGCCGTCCAAGTACACAGCGCCCAGCACCGCCTCAAACGCGTCCGCCAGGAGGGCGTCGCGGTGACGGCCTCCGGCGCCTTCTTCCCCTTTGCCCAGCTTTAGAAAAGATTCTACATCAATTTTTCGGGCCACTTTCGCCAAACTGGATTCGCATACCAGACTTGCACGGAATTTTGTCAGCTGTCCCTCGGAAAAATGAGGAAACTTTCGGTACAGTGTCTCACTGATAGCCAACTCCAGCACGGCGTCCCCCAAAAACTCCAGCCTTTCGTTGTGCTCTTCTGAGTCAAGCCCTTTCTCGTGCGCGTAAGAACTATGCGTCAGGGCCTTCTCCAGCAGAGACGGCTGTTGAAACGTATACTCCAGAATGCCATAAAATTTCTCGTACATATCCTTTACCTACCGAACGTTTTGCAGATAGGCGACGGCGTCGCCCACTGTTCTGATTTTTTCCGCGTCTTCGTTGGAGAATTCCAATTCAAAAATATCCTCCAGCTCCGAAATGATCTGATACACGTCCAACGAATCCGCGCCCAGATCTTCGGTAAAGGAAGTGTCCATCGAAATTTTTTCTTTTGCGATTCCCATCTGACTGGCAATAATCTCTTGTATTTTTTCAAATTCCATCAGGTTCTTTTCCTTTCACATTAAATCCATTCCATGTTAAATCCATTCCGTGTTAAATCCATTCCATGTTAAATCCATTCCATTAAACTTGAATCAAACTGCTTTCTATTTTACGCGCGATGTCTTTTTCCAAACAGGCGGCGCATCCTCGTATTGCGGCCTGAATTGCTTTGGCGTCGGAACTGCCGTGCGCTTTGACCACCAAAGCCCGCAAGCCCAAAAAGGGGGCGCCGCCGACCTCGGCGTAATCAAAACTGTTTTTTACGCGCCGAAGCGCGTTTTTGGCCAGCAGCGCGCCCAATTTGGAAACCGTGGAGGACATCAGCTCTTTTTGGATGACGCCCATGATGGCTTTGGCAAAACCTTCCGTATATTTCAACACCACGTTGCCCACAAAAGCGTCGCACACGATCACATCCGCCGCGCCCCAAGGAACGTCCCGCGCTTCTACGTTGCCCACAAAGTGCGGGACAGCGTTTTCCAGCAAAGCATAGGCTTCTTTGGTCAAGGCGTTGCCTTTTTCGCTTTCAGCGCCGATGTTGAGAAGCCCCACGCGCGGCTCGCGGACACCCAGAACATTTTCCATATAAATCGAACCCATTTTGGCAAACTGCACCAAATAATTCGGCTTCGCGTCCACATTCGCGCCGCAGTCAATCAGCAAGGAAAAATTTTTTTCATTGGGCAGCAGCGCGCCCAGCGCTGGCCGCTCAATGCCGGGGATCCTGCCGACAATCACCGTTGCGCCTGTCAGGAGCGCCCCTGTCGCGCCCGCCGACACAAACGCGGACGCCTTTCGATCTTTGAGCAGACGCAGCCCCAAAACCATGGAGCTGTTTTTCTTCTGGCGAATGGCGTTTGTGGGGGATTCCTCGTTGGTGATCACTTCGCTGGCGGCGATAATCTCCACTTGATCGGTTTTCACCAGGTGCTGTGACAGTTCTTTCCGAATTGCCTCTTCCGCACCCAGGAAAATGATCTTAATCCTCTCGTCCGCCAGAGCGTTCACCGCGCCCTTGACAATCTCAGCAGGAGCGTTATCTCCTCCCATGGCGTCCACAGCGATCAGCATGGATCGCGCCATACGGCAAGCCCTCATTTCTGATGGATTTTACACATATCTAAAAAAGACAGCGCCTCAGCTGTCTCATGGTTTATCGGGCCGCCTTTTTATTGACGATCAGCACTTCTCTTTTATTGTAAGAGCCGCAGGCGCGGCAGGCACGGTGCGATCGCATTAATTCCCCGCATTTTTTGCACGTCACAAGGCTGGGCATCGAAATTCGCCAGCTCTGCGCTTTTCTTTTATCCCGCCTGGCTTTGGAATGTTTTCCTTTTGGGCATATCGACATGGCTTACATCTCCTCAGAACAATATAATGATAAATCGCATATGGCGCCCCGGACGTTTCCCTTCAGAAAAACGGACAGGGCGCTGTCTGAAACATGGCTTTCCAGCCACATCCGGCTCGTCTTTCTTGACAAAAACTCAGCCTATTATAGCCATATCCTCTATTTTTGTCAAGATTCCAACAATTGTTTTGTGTCCCGGGCGATCATCAATTCCTCGTTGGTGGGAATCACCAGCGCGCGCACCGCCGCGGACGCCGTGGAAATATCGATCTCCTCGCCGCGGCGGCCATTTTTTTCTGGATCCACAGAGACGCCCAAATAACCCAAATACGCGCAGATGGCAACGCGGGAAACAGCACTGTTTTCTCCCAGGCCAGCGGTAAACACCACCGCGTCTGCGCCGTTCATGGCGGCAGCGTATTCGCCAACGGTTTTGGCGACTTTATAATAAAATACATCCAGGGCAATGGCCGCGCGTTCGTTCCCGGCTTTTTTGGCGGTCTCAATGTCCCTGAAATCGCTCGATACGCCGGAGAGGCCCAGCACGCCGGATTTTTTGTTCAAAATATTTTCCACGTCTTTCGCCTGAATATGTTCTTTTTCCATCCAGAACGAGATAATGGCTGGATCCAAGCTGCCGCTGCGCGTGCCCATGGTCAAACCTTCCAGCGGCGTGAAGCCCATAGAAGTATCCACAGATTTACCGTACTCCACCGCGCAGATGCTCGCGCCATTGCCCAAATGGCAGGTGATCATTTTGATCTGTTCAATCGGTTTTTGCAAAAGGCTGGCGGCCCGCTGCGCGACATATTTATGGCTGGTGCCATGAAAGCCGTACCGGCGGATTTTATATTTTTCATACATCTCGTAGGGAATCGAATACAGATACGCTTTCGGCGGCATGGTTTGATGAAACGCGGTATCAAAAACCGCCGCCTGCGGCACGCCAGGCATGAGTTTTTCACAGGCGTTGACGCCAATGAGATTGGGAGGGTTGTGCAGAGGCGCCAGAGCGCAGCATTCCTCGATCGCTTTTTTGACGGAGGGCGTGATGAGGACGGAAGCGCTGAAATGTTCGCCGCCATGTACGACGCGATGCCCCACGGCATTGACTTCGTCAATGGATTTGATGACGCCGTGATTGGCGTCCAGCAGCGCGTCCAGAACCAACCGCACAGCGTCCGTATGATCTTTCATGGGCGCGTCCGACGTATATTCATCCTTGCCCAGCGGCGAATGTTTCAGCCGTCCGTCGATGCCGATGCGCTCACAAAGTCCTTTGGCCAGCGCGGTTTCGTTTTCCATGTCGATCAGCTGATATTTCAGCGAGGAACTGCCGCAATTTAAAACCAGAACCTTCATGACTGCCTCCCCTGCGCCTGCACCGCTGTGATGGCAACCACTCCGACGATGTCGTCAGCCGAACAGCCGCGCGACAGATCGTTGACCGGCTTCGAGATGCCCTGGGTGATCGGGCCGTAGGCTTCCGCTTTTGCCAAACGCTGAGCCAGTTTATAGCCGATATTGCCCGCGTCCAGATCGGGGAACACCAGGACGTTGGCCAGCCCGGCCACACTGCTGCCCGGGGCTTTCTTCTGGCCGATGGTGGGCACAACAGCCGCGTCCAGTTGAAACTCGCCGTCCAGCTTGAGGGAAGGCGCCAGCGCCTTAGCCAATTTAGCCGCTTCAACGACTTTATCTACGTCCGGATGCTTCGCGCTGCCCTTGGTGGAGTGGGAAAGCATGGCGACCACCGGCTCTTTGCCCACAAGCTGTTGGAAAGATTCCGCGGAACTGACGGCGATAGCGGCCAATTCTTCCGGGTTCGGGTTTTGCACCAAACCGGAATCGGCGAAAATAAACACGCCATCCGCGCCATAGGCGCAATCCGGCACGACAATCACAAAAAACGCGGAGACGAGTTTTGTGCCTGGTTTTGTTTTCAAGATCTGCAGAGCCGGGCGCAAAGTATCCGCCGTAGCGTGTACGGCGCCGGAAACCATGCCGTCCGCCGAACCTTCTTTCACCAGCATGACGGCCAAATACTGCGCGTCGCCCCGCAGAATCGAAGCGGCTTCCTCGCGGGTCACGCCTTTGGATTTCCGCAGTTCAGTGAAATGATCGATGATCGCGTCCATTTTTTCATACTGGTTGGGATCGATAAAGATCGCTTTGGAGAGATCCAGGCCATCCGCTTTCGCCAAAATTTCTTTTTGATCGCCGATCAGAATGATCCCCGCCATATCTTCTCGCAGAAC
Organism: Clostridiales bacterium; assembly: GCA_031289625.1. GTDB lineage: Bacteria > Bacillota > Clostridia > Lachnospirales > WQUN01 > JAITPB01. Next base: position 14,077 of record JAITPB010000199.1, read on the forward strand.
CTTGTCCGCCGCGTCCAGCGTGCGCCGATCGTATGACTCCGGCAGAACGACGATTTTTTTGTCCGCCTTGGCGCGGCGGATTGTGTCTTCTAAAAAGCCCATGTTTGTTTCCCCTTTCGTATTTTTGAATTCAGCTTATCGAATAAAATTTATCGAATAAAATTGGTCGGCGTGATTGGCTCCCGCTCTGGAAGCGGGACGCCCGCCGCTTGCCCAGCCTCAATGGATTTCAACAGCCAAGCCATATTCCGCGCGAGGGTGCGCATCGTCTGCAAGCCTTCCAAATCCTGTTTTACATCCTCCGGCACAGCGCCATGAACCATGTTCCAATATTGAGACGGAACCTGCGGCATTCCGCAAATCGCAAAATATTTATTCAGCTGATCCAGCGCCGCGGTGGAACCTGCCCGGCGGCAGACCACAACAGCCGCGCCTGGTTTATACATCAGCCGGCCAGCGCTGGCGAACGCGAACCGATGCATCAAAGAGACGATCTGACCGCTGGGCGCGGCGTAATGCACAGGCGATCCGAGGATGATCCCGTCCGAGGATTCGGCTTTTTCCAGCGCGATATTGACGACATCATCGAACACGCAGCGCCCATTCGCTTTGGCTTTGCATTGATAGCAAGCCGCACAGCCGCGTATCGCGCCCGTTCCGACATGAAAAATCTCAGATTCAACATTTTCACGCGCTAACGTGTCCGCGATTTCTTTGAGCGCTAAGTATGTGGAGCCCTCCGCGTGGGGGCTGCCGTTGATGAGAAGAACCTTCAATCATTCCGCTCCTTTCTATTCTGTTTCCTTTTTGTATGGCAGAAAGTGTAACACATCCAGACGTTTATTGCAATAAGCCGATGCTTTTCCCAAGGCGTTTCGCCTTTTGCCAAACCGTTTGTTATGCGCGGGCGGCTTGAACTGTTTCGCCCGCAATGGTATGATAATGTCTGCGGTTTTTCTTCACGAACGATGCAATAGGCGGTTTCAGTTTTATGGACAATCAAATTTGGCTGGTCATTTGGGAATGGGAAGCGTTCCGCGGCGCGTCCGTCCCGGAAAATATCAAAGCGGTCAAAGCCTTGACGGCTCGCGGCGTTTTATGCTCCGTCTGCGGTTCGGATGAAGAGGCGGCGGCGAAAAGGCAATTAGAAGATTGGGGCGTTTGGGAAGATTTGGCCGCCCCATCCGTCGATCTGGCCCCGCTGTCTATCATCGATCGCGTGAATAACATCATTTGCGCCGTACGGGCGACGCCGCGGAGCGCCTTATATGTTGACGCGGGCGGATCTATCTCGTGGCCGGAAAACATCCGCGGGGCGCGGCCTTCGGATCTGGCGGCTCTTTTGGAGGGGCCGCTGTTGGCTGGCTTTCCAGATCCACTGCACATCCGGCTGGCACAGGCGCAATGGATGGATCGCCTGGCGCGCCGCGCGGATTGGAAGGAACGTTTGCTCGCCGCCGCGAAAACATCTTTGCTTAACGCGGATTTGCCCGGCGTATTGGCGGCGCAAACGGCCCGGCGCAAAAGGGATTTGGACAAGTGCCGCGCCGAAATGGCCGCGCTGCACTGCGCCGGCATAAACCTGTATCAATATTTTGAGGAGCGGGGTGTTCAAACGATTGATATCGCGGCGGATCAGGAGATGGCCCGGCTTGTCATGGAAGACGCGCCCGCCGCGAAAATCAAAATCGCCCGTTTACTCACGCTGGGTTCTCCCTTTATCCTGGAAACTGATTTGGGCCTGAACACATATTCGTTCGCGTCTCTGCCGGACGAACATCCGGACAGTCATCCGGACAATTGTCCGGACAATCCTCCGGATGGCGAATGCGCGGCGATGGCGGCTTATCCGCCGGACAGCGCGGAAGCGGAAATGATACGGCAATACATATCTGGGCGGCTGTTTTGGCTGCCTGACGTGATCCACGCGCTGTGTACCAAACACATATTCGCGCGGAAAGTCAAACGGATTGTGCGGAAAAGATCCCACGTGCCGATTATC
>JAITPB010000054.1 GCA_031289625.1 Clostridiales bacterium
GCCTATCAGTACCAAATTCGTGTTGCCCGCCGGTAGAAACAGGATTGCGGTCTGAAAACGGATGGAGTTCTCCGTCAACTTCAAGCAAAATAAAGTGACCATGCCCATCCGCTTTGCTCGTAACACCCGCGACCTGCTCGAACCGGTGGAGCAACTTGCCGCCAAAGGTCTGGAGTTCGTCAGCCAAAAGGAGCATATCGACACCACCACGCCTGATGAAAGTCAAGCACATAATGCTCAAGGAAGTGCACCATTATGACTAGCGCGGAAGTGCTTCGCGGCGGCAGATATTAAGATCTTGTGACACATTTCCACTGAGATTGTCGAAAAGCTTTCCTATTTTTCCAATATGGAAATACGGGGGGGAACTTTGTGGTATTATACCCTCGTTAAAATCAATGCGACACGGGCACGGTTTTTAATAAACGGACTTGCGGAACGGCGCATAACGTAATGGTTTAGTCTCACAAGGTAAGCTTTTTGAGACTAAGACAGTCTGTAGTGCGCTTTATTAGACTATCTTTTGCGGAGGAATAGATATGGCCTTTTTTGATGACATGAGTAAAAAAATCGCTCAGACGAGTCAGGGCGCGGCACAAAAAGCAAAAAATATGGCTGAAACCATCAAGCTGAACGGGTTGATTTCAGATGAGGAAAAACGTATTAACAACGCTCTGCTCCAAATCGGAAAATACTACTATGAAGTTTACGGCGAAAATCCCGAACCGTCTTTTGGGCAGCTTATCGCGGGGATTAATGAATCCAAGGCGAGAATCGTGTCATATTCAGAGCAGATTAAGCAATTTAAGGGCATTGTTCGTTGTCAAAAATGCGGAGCCGAAACGCCTTGCAGTTCACCCTTTTGTAATGCTTGCGGTTCTCCGATGAATATTAACTCTCCTGCATCGGTATCAGACGGAGATAAAATCGTGAGCTTGAGTGTGGATGAATCTGTTTCTTTGCCGGAAGCGACAGAGAACTTTTCTGCTCCATCAGGGGACACAATATCGTGTCCGTCATGCGGTAAAGAACTCTCGGCAAAAGCTGTGTTCTGCTCCGGCTGTGGGATTAAAACAGAGCCCAAAGATTAACCATTTATTGAGGAAGAAAGGTGCTTGATGCAAAACAGTATTCTTGATGTCTGCGAGACATTGACGCTCGGCAAAAACAATGAGCTGAATATTGACTTCATTGGAAAGGGTAACATTTGGATTAAGAATACCTATAACTCCGATGTTATTGCTCTTGCCCGCTATATCATCCATGAAGCAATCCAAAAGACCGCGCTGGGGCAAATCATCATCACGGGGCTTGACAGCGATTATTCCGGGCTGTTTGCACCATTCGCAACGCTGGCATCCGGCGCATCCAAACAACTTGAGTTGCTCGGCAGTTTTAAGGATTTGGAATCCCATCTTGATTTTTTGGGACAGCATATCCAAGCTGTTCAAAATGTAATTCAAGGACGCAATGACAGTTTGACCGCTTTTCGGCAAAGCATTGACCGTCCGGTTGAAAGCTATAGATTGATTGTGCTGTTTTTGAACCTCAGCATGGTTGACTTGAAATTCCTTGCCAAGCTGTCTACCCTAATGCAGCGCGGACCTGCTTCGGGTGTTTCATTCCTAATTATCCCCGCTAACAATATAATCAATGGCGACAGAACGCCGCATCAGCTGGATAAAAACATTTGCACTTTAAGCGCCGATGGGAGCAAAGCGGTTTCGCTGACACCGGACGGAAAGCCGCAAATATTTGCTGAATTTACGCCATACCGAACCACAGATATTATTGCAGGCTGTGAGCGTTTTGCCCAGCGCGTGAATAACGCCGCGCTCCCGGTTGTTCACTTCAATGAAGTTAATAATGTGGAGCAAACATGGAATCGCACAAGTGAAAACGGTCTGACCTTTACCGTCGGAAAATATGGCGTGAATGATGTCGAAATTACAATCGGCGATGAAATAAACCAGCGGCACAACGCCTTGATAACAGGAGCGGTTGGGCAGGGAAAATCCAATCTGATTTCTGTGATTATACACAGCTTATGTCAACGATATTCGCCCCGCGAACTGAACCTGTATCTTTTGGATTTCAAAGAGGGCGTTTCGCTCAAACCTTATGCCAATATCGGGCAGGAGGAATATTTGCCACACGCCAAGGTCGTTGGGCTTGAAAGCGATATTGCTCTCGGCTCGGCTGTTCTTGAATATCTGTATGGCGAATATCTCCGCAGATTAAAGCTGTTTAAGGAGCGCAATGTTAAAAACCTGAAAGATTTTAGGGCGGCATATCCAAACGAGGAAATGCCCCGTGTGCTCGCTATCATTGATGAATTTCAGTTGATGTTCGGTGATGATATGAGCTTCGGTCAAAAAATCGTGGACTTGCTTGAAAAATCCGTTCGCCTATTCCGTGCCGCAGGCATACATTTTATTCTTGCCTCGCAGTCAATCAGCGGCAATATGGTTTTGAGCAGTAAAAAGGACAGCATATTCAGCCAAGTGCCTATCCGCATTGCACATAAAAACTCCGTTACTGAATCGCAAAACACTTTGGGCATCTCGAACAGTGCTGCCGCTTATCTTCGTGCCAGAGAAGCGATAGTCAATTTGGACTACGGCGAGATTTCCCAAAATCGCAAAACAGTTATTGCGTGGGCAAATGAAGAAGTGCTAAAACCGCTTCGCAGAAAATGGTGGGAATCCGGGCAAGCGAATTTTCCCGCCCCTTATGTTTTTGACAGCGAAAAGAAAACCCTTGCTTCAAATGCCGCAGATGATATACGGTTGTTCAAATCAACCGTTCCCACAGCACTTCTCGGAGAAAAGATTTCGATTACAGGCGAAAAGCTGGCAATTCCCCTGCCGGGCGAATCGGGGCGCAACATTGCGATTGTGGGGTCGCCTGATGCCGAGTGCAACAACGGTGAGGGAATCATTCAGAGCATTGCGCTTTCTATTGCGGCAGGGTCTGCACAGAAAAACTTCAAATTTTATTTCTGTGATTTCAGAGATAAAGAACTCCCCATACAGCAACGGTTTCCGTCATTCGCCGGAATGCTTCAAAGCTCCGGATTGTCGCTTATTGATATTCCTCGTTCTCAATTCCAAGCCACATTAAATGAGCTGTTGGAACAGCCTGAAGCGGAGCCGGGCGGCAAATCATATATTTTTGCGCTTGGATTGGATAGATGGAATTATGAAAAAGACGATTTCGGCACACCGCCGCTAAAAACCTTTGTGGACGCAGCTCCCGAAAAGGGTATTCACTTTATCGGGTGGTGGGTTAAACCCTCAAAATTCAAGGCACAGGTTTCGGGGTATGAGGGGTCGGATGCTTTCAACACAAAAGTTTTTCTGCGCGTTGACGAAGGTTCTGTACGCGCACTGACCAACAATCCGTTTATAAAATGGGAAGCGGCTGAAAACCGCGCCCTGCTAAGCGATGAGGTAGAGTTTTCAAACGAGGTTGTGTTTATTCCGTATTCGCCAATAAGTTAACAGGAGGTATATACCAATGGCAGTAAGAGAATTAAAACAAGCGATTTCCGCAGCCGCAAGCAATTTGGATTCGCAAATCAGAGAGCTGCATCAGTTTGTCCAAAACAATGACAATCTGATGCAGCAGATTACACAGGAGCTTGAGGGCAGTTCCAATTCGTCCGCCGCAAACATGAAAGAGGCATTGTCGCGGGCGAAAGAACAAGTAATGCACACCATCGGCTTGGTGGAGAACGCCAAAACAAAGCTGTTGAATTACACTTCAAGATTATAAGGGGAGGATACGGATATGGCTATTTCAGCAGAGGAACTCATTGCAAAGGTGAACGGTTTGCAAAAAACAGCAACTGATTTATCAAACATGTTAAAAGCCGCAGGGACAAATCTGTCAAAATCCGTTGCCGCACTATCTCCGATGACAAGGGGCAGTAAGACAGGAATGGACGCAACGGCGGCGGTAAGTTCGGCGGCTGTGGGCGTAGACAGAGCGGCAGTATCCCTGTTCTCCCTAGGTAATTTTTGTGAAGAATTTATCCAAAATGCAAAGCAATAATTCTCACAGCTGCGGACGGAGGTAGTCGCTATGGTATGGGATAGTATTCCAAACTTCGATGATGAAAATGCAAAAATCAGTGAAAGCGTTCACGAACTATCAGGTTGCAGAAGATTTGATGTGTTGTATGGTGGCCGCGATTCTCTGACCGGAGCTTCTATATCGCCTAAGAGCAAAGCGGATGGGCATGGTCACTTTATTTTGCTTGAAGTTGACGGAGAACTCCATCCGTTTTCAGACCGCAATCCTGTTTCTACCGGCGGGCAACACGAATTTGGTACTGATAGGC
>JAITPB010000066.1 GCA_031289625.1 Clostridiales bacterium
TCTCAAATGGCGATTGCGATAGCTCGGCAGGGCGGTATCGGCGTCATACACAAAAACATGAGCATTGAGGAGCAGGCCGGCGAGGCGGACAAAGTCAAACGTTCCGAACATGGCGTGATCACCGATCCTTTTTCGCTTTCTCCCAATCATTACGTTTATGAGGCCAATGATTTGATGGCGCGTTATCATATATCCGGCGTGCCCGTCACAGAAAACGACAAGCTGGTGGGCATCATCACCAACCGGGATCTCCGCTTTGAAACCGATCACAATAAAAAAATTTACGAAATCATGACCCGCGAAAATCTCATTACAGCGCCGGAAGGCACGACGCTGGAGCAGGCCAAAAAAATCCTCACCAAACATAAAATCGAAAAACTTCCTATCATCGATCAAAAAATGAACCTCAAGGGCCTCATCACCATCAAAGACATCGAAAAGATCATCAAATACCCCAACTCCGCCAAAGATCAGCATGGCCGCCTGATCGTCGCCGCCGCCGTGGGCGTGCTGGGCGACGTCATGGAACGCGTCGCGGCGCTGGCGGCGGTTAAAGTGGACGCGATTGTTGTGGATACGGCGCACGGCCATTCCACCGGTGTGTTGGAGCGCGTCCGCGAGATCAAAAACAAATACCCCGACTTGGATTTGATCGCGGGCAACGTAGCGACAGGCGAGGCAACGGCCGCTTTGATTGAAGCGGGTGCGGACTGCGTGAAGGTCGGCATCGGCCCAGGGGCCATCTGTACGACGCGCGTGGTAGCGGGCATCGGCGTGCCGCAGATTACTGCGATTTTTGATTGTGCGGAAGCGGCTGTGCCCTATAATATCCCCATCATCGCCGACGGCGGCATTAAATTTTCCGGCGACATCACCAAAGCCATCGCGGCGGGCGCATGCGCGTGCATGATGGGCAGCGTTTTTGCCGGCTGTGAAGAAAGCCCCGGCGAAACGGAACTCTTTCAGGGTCGAAAATATAAAGTCTACAGAGGCATGGGCTCCATCGCCGCGATGGAAAAAGGAAGCTGGGATCGCTATTTTCAGGAAGACGTCAAAAAATTGGTGCCGGAAGGTGTGGAAGGCCACACCGCATATAAAGGCCCGCTTGCGGATACCGTATTTCAGCTTTTGGGCGGCCTGAAAGCGGGCATGGGCTACTGCGGTTGCGCGACGATACAGGAACTGCGCGAAAAAGCGCGGTTCATCCGCATTACCAGCGCGGGACTGCGGGAAAGCCATCCGCATGACATCCAAATCACCAAAGAAGCGCCGAACTACAGCATGGAGTATTGATGATGGAGCATGATTTGATTTTAGTGCTGGATTTCGGCGGGCAGTACAGCCAGCTTATCGCACGCCGGATACGCGATCTGCACGTCTACAGCGAAATTCTGCCGTATGACGCGCCCGTGGAAACCATCCGGCCAAAAGTGCCCAAGGGAATCATCTTCACCGGCGGCCCCCGCGCCGTAACCGACGAAAGAGCGCCTCTGCCGGATCAGGCGATCTTTCATCTGGGCGTGCCTATCCTGGGCATTTGTTACGGTTATCAGCTTATGGCGCGTCTGCTGGGCGGCCAAGTGGTGGAAGCGGATACCCGCGAATACGGGAGCGCCGTTTTGACGCCGGATGTAACGCATCCGCTTTTTGCCGGCGTGGAGCCGGAGACGGTCTGCTGGATGAGCCATACGTATACCGTATCCGAACCGCCGCCTTCTTTCCGCGTCATCGCGCGGACGCCTTCCTGCCCCGCCGCCGCTGCGGCTGACGACAGAGCGCGGCTTTTCGGCGTACAGTTTCATCCCGAAGTCGTACACACGCCGCGGGGGAATGATATCCTGCGCAATTTTATCCGCCTCTGCGGCGCGAAAGACGATTGGATCATGGAAAACTTCGCGGAAGAAACCATCGCCCGCCTGCGCGCCAAAATCGGAGGCGGAAAAGTGCTTTGCGCGTTGTCCGGCGGAGTGGATTCTTCCGTGGCCGCCGTTATGCTCCACAAAGCCGTGGGAAAAAATTTGACTTGCATTTTTGTCGATAACGGTTTGCTCCGGACAGGAGAAGCGAAGGCAGTGGAAGAAACTTTTCGGGATCGTTTCGACATGCGCTTTGTCCGCGTGAATGCGGAGACGCGTTTTTTATCGAAACTCTCCGGCATAACCGATCCCGAGGAAAAACGTAAAATCATCGGCGCGGAATTCATCCGCGTTTTTGAAGAAGAGGCGCGGAAAATCGGCGCTGTGGATTTTCTCGCGCAAGGTACGATTTATCCTGATGTAATCGAAAGCGGCTCAAAACATTCCGCCGTGATCAAAAGCCATCATAATGTAGGCGGTTTGCCGGAGACGATTGATTTCAAAGAAATTGTGGAGCCTTTGCGGGATTTATTCAAAGATGAGGCGCGCCGCGTGGGCCTGGCGCTGGGCATCCCCGAAGGCATGGTTTTTCGCCAGCCGTTTCCAGGGCCTGGCCTGGGGGTGCGCTGCCTGGGCGAAGTGACGGAGGAAAAACTCTTGATCCTGCGCCGGGCGGACGCCATTTTTCGGGAAGAAATCGCAAGTGCCGGGCTGAGCCGGGACATCTGGCAGTACTTCGCCGTCCTGCCAGACTTGCGTACGGTCGGCGTCATGGGAGACGAGCGGACATACAGCCACACCATTGCCCTGCGCGCCGTGACAAGCCTGGACGCCATGACGGCGGACTGGGCAGAAATCCCCCACGGCGTGCTGAAAATCATCTCCAACCGGATCGTCAACGAGGTTCCGCATGTGAACAGAGTGGTCTACGACATCACTTCGAAGCCGCCGGCCACGATTGAGTGGGAGTGAATACGAGAACCCCGAAACGCTTGGTGAATCAAGGTTTTGGGGGGTTATTTTGCGGATTTGATAGCATTTTGATAGCAGATAAATTCCCAAGCGTGTTTTAGTCAGTAGTTTCCGGCGGTTTGCGCCACTGTTTCCGAGGCTCAAACTTCCCGCAATCGCCCGCAGTCTGCGGCCAGTTGAGCTTCCATTCCATATATTCGGCCTTGCTGATGATTTCATCGGCAAGGTCTTTTTTGCGTTGCCGCCATTCTTTCATGAAATCGTCAAGGAGGTTTGCGTGAAAATCCACAGCGATATGAGTTTCGGGAAAATGCGGGTCGCCGTTGTCAATTATCTCATGTAGACGGATAGGATAACGTTCATCCAGTTCAAAGAGCGTGTACATCACGTCCTCCGCCGCGTAAAGCGTCGGTTCGTAGATTGAGCGATAGTTTACGTCCAATACCTCAGCAATTTTGCGAAGCATATCCTCTTTCGGTGTCCGCGTATTGGATTCATATTGAGCTACGCGCACATCGGCAGTGTTTTCGTCAAAGCCGATGGCAAGTCCAAGTTCTTTCTGCGTAAGTTTGCGGAGATT
>JAITPB010000175.1 GCA_031289625.1 Clostridiales bacterium
CGAAGGAAGCCAGCGAATGTTTGAAATTGACGGCGGAAGATTTGCTGGGCTTCGGCGTGATTGAAAAAATCATCCCGGAAAACGATAAAACAGCGGAGACTCTGAAAACAGAGCTGGAACGCTTCACGCAAAAAAAGAGCCAATGTGATTTAGAGGATTTGACGCGCCTGCGATACGCGCGTTTCCGCAAGATGGGGGTATTTCAATGATCTCCATCGTGACAGACTCCAGCGCCTGTGTCAAAGCGACGGACGCGGACGCGCTGGGCGTCAGGATTGCGCCCATGAGTTACACCGCTGGCGATCGCGTCTATTCCGAATTTTACAGCGACACAAACGGCGATTTTGAGTCTTTGCTGCGGGATCAAGCCCCGCTTTCCACGGCGCACCCCAACCCGTCCGCGTTTTTGAAATGTTTCGAAAAAGAATTGGCCGCGGGGAACGACGTTCTCTGCCTGACGATTTCCGCCCGGCTGAGCGGCGCGTACAGCGCGGCGAACATGGCGGCACGGCAATCGGCAAGCGATCGGATTGCCGTACTGGACAGCCGTCTTATCGCCGGCGGCCTGTGGCTTTTAATCCAGCAAGCGAGACAATGGATAAACGGCGGAATGCCGATGCCGGAGCTTCTTGAACAACTCACGGAACGCCGGAACCGGATACGCATGGCTTTTACCGTGGATGATATTGCGCCTCTCCGCAAAAGCGGCCGTATGGATTTTGTGCGGATGAGTTTGAGTACGGTGTTGAATATAAAACCGATTCTGCTGCTCCGCGACGGCGTCATCGTCTCTGGCGGAACGGCCCGGAGCAGTGCGGACATTATCACGCAATTGACGCGATCCGTTCTGACAGGCGAATGCCCCAGCGGCGAAAAAAAAATTGTGATCAACTACCTCGGCGCCACGCGGCTGGCGTCCAATCTATACACTGTATTAAATCAGCGGTATCCGGACGCGGCCATGAGCATTCATAAGATAGGCCCGGTCCTGCGCATTCATTTGGGCGCGCAGGTAGCGGCGGTATCCTGTGACGATCTGTCCTAAGCTTGCTACATAAAAAATGAGATAGGAGTGAGGCTGTTATGCGCGGAGCGGGGCTGGCCGCCAAATATTTCATGTGGATCGCACTGGGGCTTTGTGCCGTTCTGCTGGCGGAATTCAACGTGCTTGTGGTGAAAAACGGGGATTTGTGGATTTCATCGGGACTGAATGGGCATTTGCAGACGGAAAGCGCGCGGGCCAGCAAGGGACGCTTGATTGACCGGGAAGGCGGCGTGTGGCCTTCCCGCGCGGACGACGCGCGCGCGGCGCTTTTGGCCCAAAAAGATACAGAGCAGGCCCAAACAGAGATGGACGCCATTTATCACAGTTTTTTTGATCCGGCTTACGGCGTGGCACAGTTGGAATCCCGGCGGCTTTTCGGCATGAAAGACAAGTTCAGCGGCTTCACCGGCCTCAGCAGGCTGGAGACGCGTAAAGGCTATGACGTGACCCTTACGCTGTCCAGCAGCCTGACCATCGATCTGTTTCAGGCTTTGCGCGCTACAGGCGCGAGCAGCGCGGCTGCTATCGTAGGGAATTACGCCACCGGCGAAATTTTGGCGTACACCAACCTGCCGTCCGTTTCGGTGGGAACCGCGCTGGTTTCCCCTTACGCGGAAGATTATGACCGCAAAGAAGCCTGGATGTTGAACCGCGTTCTCCGCGTAACGTATCAGCCGGGATCGATCCAAAAAATCGCCACTGCCCTGGCGGCGATACGATACAAAGCCGACATCGGTCTGCCGGATCTCAACAGAGTGATTTTCACCTGCGAAGGCCAGCTGGAAATGCCGGGCGGCGGAACCATATACTGCGAAAACGGACGGCATGGCGATTTGACTTTTACACAGGCCTTCGCGCGGTCGTGCAATTGCGCCTTTGCGATGATCGCGGATCAACTGGGGCCGGAACGCCTGATGGAAATGTGTGAAGAACTGGGATATAACCAGAGCTTAACATTCATGGACAAAACCATCGATCAGCAATCCCGGTTTGAACTGCCGCCCCAGGTTACGTCTTTCGCGCTGGGCTGGAGCGGCGCGGGCCAGGGAGTGACCAGCGATGTACAGCTACAGACGCTGCCTTACCATATGCTGCTGCTGACCGGCGCGATCGCGAACGGCGGCCAAGCGCGCCAGCCTTATGCGGTCAAAGACGTGGTCACGCGGGATGGCGGAAAAATTGTCATCCCGGAACGGAAGCCTTCGTATGTCAGTGGAAAAACGCTCGCCCTGGACGCCGTTATGGCCGCGGACGCGCGCGCGCTCATGGAAAGCGTGTGCGGCGAAAATGGCACCGCCGCCGCGCTGGGCAGTCAAATGAAATCGATGGGCTTTACAGCTGCGGCCAAAACCGGCACTGCCGAGTTTGATGTCACAGCGCGGCGGCTGGACGGCCAGGGATACGACTTCACGCGCGGCTTCAATTCGTGGATCGTGTGCTTTGTCAAAGAAATTCCCGTCGCAATGGTCGTGGCCGCACAAAATCCGTCTTCGCAGTCCGCCGCGGTAAATGTGGCCAGAGAAATATTGCCGAAAGCGATTGAGGTTTTGCGGTAAATACTGTTGGACAAACTGATTCGGAAGTTCCTGCTGGAAGGAGGCTTTGATTTGATTGGTACATCCCCGCTTGGTTGATATGA